>JBKQOR010000120.1:0-3383 GCA_052145435.1 Rhodomicrobium sp.
AGGCGCCCGCGAGAGCGTGGGGTCCGAGCCCCGTCGGGGCAAAAACGTCCCAAACGATCTTGGCCCCGCCGGTCCAGCCGGCGTCGAGGCCGATGCGCGACATGCGGCCCTTATAGTGCTCGCGGTATCCGGTGGCGCTGATGAAAACGCAGTGCGCTTTATGCGACGACCCAACAAGATAGCTGTCCCCGCCATCGATGTGGCAGCGAAGCTCGCCAACGCGCGCGCCAGCGCTCGCAGCGAAGCTCAATCCAAACGCGAGCAGAATCCCGCCCGCGATAGTTATGAAAGCTTTCATTTCCCGTCTCCTTTGAGTGCCCCATAAGCTCTGAGTACCGCATCTTCGCGGCCAAATTTTAGCCGTTCCGACGGCGCGCAGATGCCCAGCGATTCAGTAGCAGAAATAACCGTTTAGTCGAGTCGCGGAATTGTGTCCATGCCCGCGTCGCCGTAAAGCCGCCGCCAGAATATCATACCGCGAAGCGGGTGGTGTCTCAGTTTGAAATTTAGCCGGTTTTGACGCGAAGGAGAACATGGCGCCCTCTGATTGCGAACAGCCGGGGTACGTTCGCTGCTGCACAGAGCGTCAAGAACAAGGACGGAGCATGGAGTCAATTGCGTCGCTTGAAAACGAAAGCATAGCCTTAGAGCGATAACCCGACTTCGGGGCTGATGAGCCAGGAGTTCGCATAAGTCGCAACGTGGAGCGCCATGAGGCGCACAGGCACGTGGCGCACGTCACATTAGCCCCAGATCTGTCCAGTGTCGGGAATAGCCTCACCCCAGAGAAGCTCGAATTGCTGCGACATCGCCTCCAATTGGTGACCGCCAGTCTTCGACGACACCCGTATGGCGGGCCAGTTCGTCTTATGGCCGTAGTAAGTAATGCCCAGATGCGCCATGCCCGTCGGCAGATCTGGGTCGCGAACCCACAAGGTATAAAATAGAGGTTTGCGACTGAAGCGAAGTTCAATAAGCCCCGGGTATTTTTTATGTAATTGTTGAATGAGCTCGCGTATGTTGCTGGCGTTCGCCAGCACCTCCAGGCGAGCCGACGCAACGTTTTCGGTGGCGGTGTTGTAGGAGCTCCAGTTCGCCTCGTTGTCGCGAGAAAAGTCCGTTAAGATAAAGCGTAGGTGCGCACCTTGATGTGCAAGGGTCTCGAATTGTGTTTCATAGTCGCGAAACGACCCGAAGGTATTCGCAAAGAGGCTGAATGTATTCTTGGTCAACAGGATTTCGTCTCGAAAGCTCGTGTTGTCCACAATGTCGGAGCGGCCGTCGAGCATGCGGACGATCTTGTAATTCCCGTCACGCAAACCTTCGAAGACAACTGGGTCAACATGAGCGAGATAGGTGTCCATCATTTTTGCCCGCAATCCGTGCGATGCATAAATGGTAGCGCATAGAATGCAAATCGCTGCGAACGCCGCCGCGGCCGACATATAGAGCTTGCGTTTCCGGCCGGTATCCCACTGGAGCAGCTGCCTTGTAATCGAGGGCAGGACTTCTGGCACTATTTCCGCATCGAAATATCCGCAAGTGAACTGCTGGCTGAGCCGTTTACGCCACGCTACTAGCTGCGGATCATCGAAGTGCGTCAATTCGGGTGACCAAGCGCGGCGATTGTCCGGAGTGTCGCGCAACATGTAGACTAGGACCTTGGCACCCGTCCGCGTCGCTTCATCGATCTCTATCTCAGTGATCGACCTTTGTTGCGGATCTTTGGTCGCGATCGTGCCTCGCTGAAACGCAACCAACGCGACACAGAAGTGGGCCCCGGCAATTCTTTTGGCGGAAAGTGCCGCTGGTTCTTCGGCGTCAGCAGGCCAGTTTTCCATCGGATCGACGATCAGCCCGGCATCTCGAAGCTGCTTTGTCACGTACTCGCGCTGCTTCTCCAAATCCTTCTTCGTCGCTGCAACGAAGGCCCGGAATGCCATTTTGAATCCCTCCCAACCAAGCGTCCGCTGACAACTGCACGTCCTTCGGAGGCGTAAGCTCCGTGTACGACTTAGTCGCCTCCGCGCCGGCCTTGGTCATTATTTCCCCTAATCAACTTTCAGCAATTCTACCCATGAGCCGACGCACCGCAAGCCAGGTTTCACGAGGTGGCCACGTTCGCAACTGTGGCCCGCTGCAGAAAATCAAACTGCGGCACTACCGCGACAAATACGCGTCCTGCACCAAGCGCGCGATCCGCTCCATTTCCCGCAGCGGCTGGTATGTCCAGCTCTCGATCTGCCCCTTGAACAGGCGGATGCGTCCGCTTTGCTCCAAGCTGCGATGGAAGCGCGAGAACTTATCGCGATGACCGGCCCCGCGCCGGCCGGCGGACGGCAATATCACCACATGGACAGGCCGGCCGGTGCTGCAGGCCTCCGTAACCATATTGACGGAATCGCAGGTGACGGCGAAGGCGCCGGCGTGTGCCAGCATCCCGAAATAGGGGTTATCGCCGTCTCCGGCGGAGATGAAGGCGGGGCAGCCGGCGAGCACCTGGCGCAAGGTCTCGATATTGGCCGCACCGGTCCGGCGCGACCCGGTTATCAAAAGCCCGTAGCCTTGCTGCGAAAGCGCTTTGAGCTGGCTCGCGAGCTCCTGCATCTCCGCCTCGCCTAACCCGTAACGGGAGTTGGCGCCGCCGAGCAAAACGGCCAGGCGCGGGTGCGGGATGCCGGCGAACCGCTCCGCCCAGCGCGGCGCTTCCTCGGCGAGGCGCTCAGAGCTAATCCGGTGGAGTGCGCCGTCCATGACAAGCACGTTCTTTCCGGTGAGGCCGTCATGTGCCGGGACGACGATGCGATCGAAGCGGTGACGGAGTAAAACCGGATCCTGAAGTTGCACCGTGAAAGTCCGGCCGCCGCTCTGCCTCTGTATGAACATCGCGGGCAGGATGCTGGGGCGGCCCGTCGAAATAAGGATGTCAGGCCAGGGCGGGTCGATTCGATCGCCTCTCGCACTCACTGCGTAGCTCGGGAACGCCATGATGTGCGGGCTCAAAATGCGCCAAGGCGTCTTGAGGATGACACGCTTGACCACCGGCGTCAGCCCCAGGGCTTCGGCCAGCCCGACCGTTTGGTTCTCCATGCCCGGACGCCCGTCGGTCAGAGCCCAGCAGGAGGGAATTGGATGCGGCCAAGGTAGGCCCGCTACTGCCCCAAGAGGGCGCAATTCAGTCATTGCATCTTGCTCGCCGATAAGGACTGCCCCCGCCTAGCACGCCTCACGCATTAGGAAAAGCTTCATCGCCGTTTAAGGCGAAGTTGCGGTTTTGCCGTTGAACGCCGCTGCAGTCCCGGCTATGACGTGGCCGGAAAGGACTTTTGCCGGCGTGAGGACGGCTTCTCAACTGTAGTGCGGAAGAAGGAATAAGAATGACC
>JBKQOR010000121.1:0-10282 GCA_052145435.1 Rhodomicrobium sp.
TCTCCGCCATCCTCGTCGAGATCGATGAGCAATGGGCCGCATCCCAGTTACCCTATGTCAACTTCAACAACGCCGGTGCCGATTGATGTCCACACATAAATGTCCAGACAACAGGTTGCGTTATCCCCTTGGGCTAGGCTGATCGCGAATGCTGCGGAAGAGGAGTGCTCATGAAGCGTCTAACCAGTGCCATCGTCGGGGCCGCATGCGTTGTGGCTTTGACAGCCACTGCTGCATCGGCCGAAATTGTTTGCAACCGCGAGGGCGATTGCTGGCATATCAAGGGAAAGTACGAGCATCGCCCCGAATGGGGGCTCACCGTTCATCCAGACAGCTGGAAGTGGGCAGAGCACGAGAAATACAAGTGGCGCGAACACGAGGGGCGCGGCTATTGGCGCAACGGTGTTTGGGTCACGTATTGACGGACAGCTATCTTCCGCAAGCTTTAGCTGTGTGGAACAAAATAAGACCTGCACGCTGGCGGTTCGGCAGCGAAGAACCCACGGTCTGGGCTTATACCAAGCGTCATAAGTTTCGACTGCTCCTCAGTGTCGTCCCCGCGAAGGCGGGGACCCAGTAGTCACTGCGCTATATTGTTGATTTCACAGTCCTTTAATCGTACCGATTACTGGATTCCCGCCTGCGCGGGAATGACAATTCATCGGTCCCCATTAATGTCCGCTGGGCTTAGCCGTCAAGGCGTCTCCGCAAAGGAGGCGCCTTTTCATTATGGGCTACCACACATGGGGGTCAGTTCATGGCCCAGCGTCCCCTTCGATCATCACCTGCAAACCTTGGCCACCTCACTCGATTTTGCTTAACTCTCGCCATACTACCGGCTCCCATGACGAGGCGCCCTTCCGTAGCAGCGGGATTTGACAGAGATTCCGGCGTACTCTAATTGCTTTCATACGACTCTTTTTATCGATAGCGATCCGATAGCAGCTATGCCTCCGAGGGGTAGAAAGGGGAAAAGGCCTTATCATGATCTTTTCGCTCCGCTCGACGATCCCCTCCCTGCTGTTGCGGCAGGAGGCGTTTCATCGTCGCGCGTTTTGGCATGGATCGCTTGGCAGAATTGCTACCTTAGCCCTTATCGCCGTTTTATTTCCCGCCGCCTTGCTGGCTGGACCACCCTTCCTAACGGACGACCCCGAGCCAGTCGATTACGGTCATTGGGAGATTAACAACTACGCCTCGTCCGTTTTCGCGAAAGGGACGTCCTACACGGTGGCGCCAGGGTCAGATATCAATTACGGCGTTTTGCCGGAAGTGCAGGCCCATGTGAACGTGGCGTTCGCGGCCAGCACAACGAACGGCCTCGGCACGAGTTACGGCCCCGCCGATTTGGAGCTGGGGGCCAAATACCGGTTTGTCGAAGCGAAGCCCGAAGATTGGTGGCCGCAAATCGCCATCTATCCTCTTCTTGATCTGCCATCGGGCGATGCGTCGCGCGGCCTTGGGACTGGCAGCGTGCATGCTTTCCTGCCCGTTTGGGTCCAGAAAGAATTCGGCAAGTGGACCACTTTTGGTGGCGGAGGCTATTGGATCAATCCGGGACCTGGCAACCATGATTATTGGTTCACAGGCTGGGTTCTGCTGCGACAGGTTACGGACTCGCTGCAGCTCGGCGGTGAGATGTATCATCAAACCCCGTCGAACGTAAACGCCCTTGGCAGCGCCGGTTTTCCGATTGGCACCAAGGATACGACAGGCATTAATCTCGGCGGTACTTACGATTTCGACAAAACCTATCACCTGCTTTTTTCGGCAGGAAGAGGCCTTGAGAATGCCGCGAGTAGCAACGAGTTCTCGTATTACATCGCGTTACGCGTCACATTCTGATTCATGACAACGGCCCCATTGCCACGAGCAAATGTGTCAAGCTTCACGAAGCAACGGTCTGCTCCCCTGGATGCCTGCCAGAGCGCTGTGGTAAGAAGGCTATGCAAAGCAGGATAAACACCGCGATCACGGCAGAAGCAAGCGGTCTGCTGAGTGCCATGCCCCCTTCGTTCGAGGGCTTATCGAGCAAGTCACCGACCGTCGCCCGGCCCTCACCCTCGCTCGCGCATCAGCCGGCCCTTCTGGCGCTCCCAATCGCGGCTCTTCTCCGTCTCGCGCTTGTCGTGCAGCTTCTTGCCGCGCGCGAGCGCCAGCTCAAGCTTGGCCCGGCCCTTATCGTTGAAATAGATCCGCAGCGGGATCAGCGTCATGCCCTCTTTGTGGATCGCGCCGATGAGCTTGTTCGCCTCGCGCTTGTGCAGCAGCAGCTTGCGCGGCCGGCGTGTCTCGTGATTGAGGCGGTTGGCCTGGAGGTATTCGGGGATGTAGGCGTTGATGAGAAAGATTTCGCCGTTCTGCTCGCTGGCGTAGGATTCGGCGATATTGGCCCGGCCCTGGCGCAGCGATTTCACCTCAGAGCCGCCGAGCATGATCCCCGCTTCGAAAGTGTCGTCGATGAAGTAGGAGAAGCGCGCCTTGCGGTTTTCAGCGACGACTTTGCGAACCGATGTCTGAGCCGGGCCTGCCATTTTTTTTATGCGGCCTCGCGCCGGAGCAAGCCGGTCTTCTCGAGCGCGGCGTCCACGATCGCTTTTGTTTGATCTAAAAGCGGCGCCAGCGGCAGCCGCGCGTCCGCCTTGCAAAGCCCGAGGCGCGAAGCGGCGTACTTGACCGGCGCGGGGTTCGTCTCGGCAAAAAGCGCTTCGTGCAGCGGCATGAGCTTGTCGTGAAGCTCGAGCGCGCGCCGGAAATCCCCCGCGAGGCACGCATTCTGGAACTCCGCGCAGAGCCGCGGTGCGACGTTCGAGGTAACCGAAATGCAACCATGGCCGCCATGCGCCATAAAGGCGAGCGCCGTTGCATCCTCGCCCGAGAGCTGGTTGAAGCCTTCCCCCATGCTGAGGCGCTGCTGGCTTGCGCGCACGGGCGATGCCGTCGCGTCCTTGACGCCTGCGATATTGGAAAGCTTGGAAAGCCGGGTCATGGTCGCAACCGACATATCGACGACGCTGCGAGCCGGAATATTATAGATGACGATCGGAATCGCGATCGCATCGTTGATCGTTTTGAAGTGCAGATACAGCCCTTCTTGCGTGGGCCTATTGTAATAGGGAGTGACGACGAGCACAGCGGCAGCCCCTGCCGCTTGCGCGTGACGCGCGAGATCGACTGCTTCCTTCGTACTATTCGAGCCGGCGCCTGCGATAACCGGAACCCGGCCTTTTGCCGCAGCGATGCAGGTTTCCACCACGCGCTGGTGCTCGCCGTGGCTCAGCGTCGGCGATTCGCCCGTCGTGCCGACCGGAACCAGCCCGTGCGTGCCGGCCTCGATCTGATACTCCACAAGACGGGAAAAGGCGTCGTAATCCACCTCGCTACCGTCGAATGGAGTTATTAGCGCTGTAAACGACCCCTTGAACATGCCGTCCTACCCTCAATCTCCGGATCGATCCTCTATAAGCCGGTAACGCAATCTTAGCCAGTCTCGCACATTAACCCTGCCGCAGCTGGAGGCACTGCCAAGCTGGTCATTCTCTTGCCGGATTATGGCGGCTAACATTTCAACGTAACCGCAGCACGCAAACCAGCTTTGGGCTTATTCAAACCGGTCGCTGTCCAAAGCATATGTTCCATGTGAATGGCTGCCAAACGAATTTTTTCACCCGGCGGGCAAATGTCAACGCATCCCGACAAAAACAGGCCAACGCAAAATCCTTTAGGATTCCTGAATGCGATCTTGACCGGATCGGTCGTTGGCTTCGTCGCGGTCCTATTGGCCCCTTACGTTTTTTCTCAAGAGGAGCACGGGCAAACGCTCGCCCGGTTACCGGTCCCGGCGATAAGCAAGGCTGGCTCCGTCGACAATGGCACAGGCCGGGAACCGGCTTCGCCCGCATCTGGTGCCGTTTCTGAGAAGGCTGAGAACCGTCAGAGTGCGAATCGCGGTGCGGCGCCGGAGGTGACGGCCGCCGGCGGCCAGGCTCAGGCCGGCGCTGGAGCGAAGGAGGAAGCAAAGACCGGGCCGGTTTTGGTTCCCGCCGCCACGGTGAGTGATCGCAAGCCGTCCTCTGGCGAGGACATGACCGCGGCGTTGCAACCGCTCCTATCTTTCAAGATCAGCGAAGAGGACGCAAAAGCCGTCAAAGAAGCGGTCGAGGCCGCCGCCAGGGAGGACGACGAGGATACGCGCGCCGCTATCGCCAAAATTAGCGCTCCCGCAGCCAAGACTTTTGCCGAATGGAGACGCTTACGCCAGCCTAATGCCGATTTTCCTGAAACCATGGCCTTCCGCGCCGCGCATCCCCTTTTTCCGGAACCTCCTCAGGATGCCATTATCGAAAAGAACTTGTTTCTATCCAGCGCGCCCAGCTCCAGCATAATCAAATATTACACGAACCGCCTGCCTTTGACGGGGGCAGGCCACGCGAGCCTCGGCGCCGCCTTGATGGAGACCGGAGACCGCGAGCGCGGGCTCTCCTTGCTCAAATTCGCCTGGACCCGCTATGTGCTCGATCCGGCCGTGGAGGAGAAAGTCTCGTCCCGGTTCGGCACACTCTTGAATGAGAACGACCGCGCGCGCCGCGAGCGGTTGCTTGCTATTCATGCTGTGTACATGGAAGATCCAGGCAAGAAACTGGCATCCAGCAATGCCGGCAAAGGCCTTAAAGCTGCGGCCCGTCTCAGGGCTAAAGCAGCCAAGCATAGCGGCGGCGGGCACGGTTCTAGCAAAACCGGGCACCGGAAGAAAAGACACCGCGCGGACGCTGCAGAGCGAAGCCAGCCTCGTGAAGCGGCGCTCGCCGGCAAAACCCGCGCATTCGGCGTAGCGCCGCTCACCGCACTTGTTCGCATGAAGAAGGCGAACGCGAACAGCGGCGGCAGCGGCGAGGACAAGCGTGAGGACAAGAAGGAGAAAGACGAGGGAGACGGCAAGCCGGCAGGCAAGACCCGTCAAGCCCAAGCCGCCGAAAATGCGTTCCACCTTTCCAAAGAGCGCGTTGGCGGGCCGGGCACGCTGCTTGTGCGCTTAAGGTCTCTCCGGCGCGAGGAGGCGAATGACGACCTCTGGTCGCTGCTGCGCTCCCTCGGTACCGACTCGAGCGATTTGGCGGACCCCAATCTTTGGTGGGATTTCCGGCGAAGCGAGATCCGGCACGCGCTGAGCGAGGACCATCCCAAAACGGCCTATGCAATCGCCAAGATGCACGGACCGCTCGAAAGCGACAATCTATCCGAGGCTGAGTTTCTTGCCGGATGGATTGCGCTTCGCTTCTTGAAGGACCCGCATCGGGCGATTCCCCATTTCGAAGCCTCGCGCATCGCCGGGTTCGCCCGCACCGAAGCGCGCGCAGAGTATTGGCTTGGCCGCGCGAAACTTGAGCTGCAAGCGCCCGAGGCGGCCCAGCGGCATTTTGCGGAGGCCGCGGCCCGCTTCTATACATTTTATGGGGCGCTTGGCCGTCAAGCGCTTCGCAAGGCGAATAGTTGCGTGTTCCGCGCACCGCCGCAGCCCTCCAATGAGGCGATCGCCGCATTCGTAAACGAGGACGCTTTCAAAGCTGTCATGATTGCGAAGCAGCTCGACATGGCCGCGGTTTTGGCCGGCTTCGTGCTGGATCTCGCCCGGCAAATCCGGGATCCCGAACAGATGACGCTCGTGATGGAACTGGCCCTGCGCGCCGTACCGCCTCATGTTGCAGTTCGTGCCGCGAAAATCGCGCTTCTGCGGGGGTTTGCCGCCGAAGCGTACGCCTATCCCACGCTTTTGCCCACGTTCGGGCCGGCGGGGGGAAATGGCAAGATCGAGCCCGCCTTCTTGAATGCCTTGACGCGCCAGGAAAGCGAATTCAACACAGGCACTGTGAGCCGGGTTGGCGCCCGCGGCCTCATGCAACTCATGCCGCAAACGGCAAAACAAGTTGCGGCGGCGGTCAAGATGAAATACGAGTTGGCGCGGCTGATCTCAGACCCGTCCTATAACGTGACGCTGGGGTCTGCTTTCTTGGCCCAGCTCCTCTCCGGCTATGACGGGTCTTACGTGCTATCTCTCGCGGCTTACAATGCCGGGCCAGGGCGCGTCACGGAGTGGATGAAAGATTTCGGAGATCCACGCGACAAATCCATCGATCCCATTGACTGGATTGAACGCGTTCCCTTCACGGAAACGCGCCAGTACGTCCAAAAAATTCTCGAAAGTACTCAGCTTTACAGGTGCCGGTTTGAGAATAGCAACACGAAATTTCAGATCGTCGAAGACTTGCATCGCGGGCGTCCCGGAAAAATCCCGGATATAACCGGTGTGGCTGGAAGCACCGGCATGGATCAGACACCATGAATTATTCTGAAAGCGGGGCCAGCGGCGAAACAGGTCTCGACGGAGAGGACATCTTCTACCGGAGCCACGACGATTTGCTTTTGTACGCCCGCAGGTACGGAAGCGACGATTTGCCTGGGCGCCCTCTCCTGTGCCTCCCAGGCCTGACGCGCAATGGCCGGGATTTTCGGGACCTCGCCGTAGCGCTAGCTGCGCACCCAGCCAGCCCGCGCACCGTCTATTGCCTGGACTACCGGGGCCGTGGCCACTCCGAATGGGACAAGGACTGGCGCAATTACTCCGCCTATGTGGAGCTTCTGGATGTTGTTTCGTTCTTAACGGGTCACGGCCTCTCCGATGTCGGGATCGTAGGCACCTCGCGCGGCGGTATCATTGCGATGCTGCTCGCCGTCATGTGGCCGGCAGCGATCGGTTGTCTCGTGTTGAACGACATCGGTCCTGTCATCGAAACCTCCGGACTTGCGCGCATCATGGGCTATGCGGGCAAAATTCCTGTGCCACGCGACTGGGACGAGGCAGTTGAGATTGTGCGCGAGATGAACAGACGCCAATTCACAATGCTGGATAATTCCGGCTGGAAAGTGCTGACCCGCCAGATGTTCAACGAGGAAAACGGCAAACCCGCGGCGGCCTACGATCCGAAGGTCGGAAAGGCGCTTTCGGAGGTCGACATCTCAAAGCCGGTACCGGCCATGTGGGAGCATTTCGAGTCTCTACTTAAGACGCCGCTGATGGTCTTGCGCGGCGAGAACTCCGATATTTTGTCGGCGGCCACTGTCCAGGAGATGCAAGCCCGGCACCCAACGATGACCCCTGTTCTCGTTCGAAACGAGGGTCACGCGCCGCTTTTGTTGGACCGCTTCACTCAACGTCTCATTGCTGTCTTTCTGACCGAGGCGGACAAAAATTGGCAGGAGCCTAAGCCTTCCCCCATGCCGAAATACAAAGAAGTCCTAGAAGCTTAGCCTCACAAGAGCCGTTTAGCCGAGCCAACTGCCATTAAGGGTTTAGCGAGGCAGGCCCTGCACGCGCAGCGAGGCTAACGTCTTCCGCCCTTGCGCTAGGTGCGGCCACCGGCTCCAAAATGTTCGTTTCAAGCCTAAAGCCCGCGGGCAATCTCTGACTGTATGATTTCAAGAGAGCAGCCAGGGACGGAGAGGAGTATATTCCTTCAAGCTTGATGACATTATCGGTGATAGCAGCGTTGCCTGCATAGAGCAGCGAAAGCATATCCAGCGCTACTTCAGTCGCCGCGAGCCAATTGCGTGGTTCGCCTTTGGCGATTTCCATAGTGTTGTTAACTTTCACGTTCTGAAATACGTTTTGCGCGTAGTCGCAGACACGCCGGTCTTGCTGATCGGGAACATGACCGCTCAAATTCAGCAAGCCGGGCTGCAATTGGGCAAGCCAGACGAAGGGGTGAACATCGCGCGGCTTTACCGCCGCCTGAAGATCGAGGCCCTTAGGCGCTTCATCCCTCAGCTTTTTTTGAACAGACGCGAAATCGTCGCCAGACTTGATCACGCCCTCGATTGCGATCGAGCTGTTACGGAGCAGTGCTGCCCCGCGTTCGAGCTTACCGAGCTGACGCAGCGCAAATGTCATGGCGGCGAGCCAGCTATCGCGATCCGGCACACTGGCATTCACCCTGCTCTTATCGACGAACGCGGCACCGGGCGACGTGGCCGCGGCTACGCCCTGCAAGACTCTTAGATCGCTCTCGGAGGGGACATCCCCTCTTAGCGTTATCGTGCTTGCGTCTTTCGAAATCCGGCTGACATAGGCCTGATCGAGCAGCTTATCCGCGTCCTTTAGCGGAACTTGTCCCGCCTGGATATCGTTGTGAACCACGCGCAGGACACCGTCGAAGGCTGCGAGATACCACGGCCTGTGCGGCACCGCTTGCGAGGCGGTTGTGCAAAATGCTCCAAAGCAAAACAAAGCGGATGAGAAGACAGTCAGGTTAAGCCGTCCTAACGTCATTTCATGTGCTCCCACCGCGTTCGAGGCTCATTATCCTGCATAGTCAGAAGCCGGACTAAAACTAACTGATTACTAAATCCGGTTTCCCATCCCTGAGCAGGAAAGGCGGCTGCACTCCCGGACTTTTTTGTAAAGCCCGATGCAAAGCAGCACCACTCGTCGGTAAATGCGACTTTAACGGAACGATTCGAATAATCCAAGCGACTCGTGGCGCTTTTTCGCCGCTTTTTTCGCTTGCAGCGTGCTTCGAATCGAAAAACCCGGCCGAAGCCGGGCTTTCTCATGGCCGCAGGGGCGGATCATCCGGTCATTCGGCCGCTTGCACCTGCGGAGACGGCTCGGTTCCAAGCGGTGATTCGCCCTCTTCCGCGGACGGTAGGGCTTTCGCCCCAGCCTTGCTCCGCTCCTTGAGAATGAGATCGTCGCGGTGGGACGCGACGCGGCGCAATTGGGTGATCAATCCACCTGTGCCGGCGGGGATCAGCCGCCCAACGATGACATTCTCCTTCAGCCCGTCGAGCGTATCGACCTTGCCGTTGAGAGCGGCTTCGGTGAGAACGCGCGTTGTCTCCTGGAAGGATGCAGCTGAGATGAAGGACCGCGTCTGCAAGCTTGCCTTCGTGATACCGAGCAGCACCGGCACGGCCATTGCCGGACGCCCGCCTGCCGATTCAACCATGGCGTTCAGTTCTTCGAATTCGAGCTTGTCGACCTGCTCGTTCTTCAACAGGTCGGTGTCGCCCGCGTCGGTCACCTCAACCTTCTGCAGCATCTGGCGCACGATCGTTTCAATATGCTTGTCGTTGATCGTCACGCCCTGTAGCCGGTATACCTCCTGGATTTCGTTGACGAGGAACGAAGCCAGTTCCTCCACGCCCTTGATTGCAAGGATGTCGTGCGGTGCGGGGTTGCCGTCGAGGATGAACTCGCCCTTCTCGATGCGGTCGCCCTCTTGCACGGCGAGATGCTTGCCTTTCGGCAGCAAGTACTCCACGGGATCGATCCCCTCGCCGTCCGGCTGGATCACAACGCGCCGCTTGTTCTTGTAATCGCGCCCGAAATGCACTGTGCCCGAAATCTCTGCGATGATGGCGTGATCTTTCGGCCGGCGCGCCTCGAAGAGCTCGGCCACGCGCGGGAGACCGCCCGTGATGTCGCGGGTCTTCGCGCTTTCGAGTGAGATACGCGAGAGAACATCGCCCGCCTTCACGGCCTGGCCCGGCTCGACCGACAATATCGCTTCGACCGACAAGAGATAGCGGGCTTCGCCGCCGCGCGGCAGCTTCAACACCTTGCCGCCCAGCTTGTCCTTGATCACGATTGCGGGACGCAGCGCCGAACCGCGCGGGTTCGCGCGCCAGTCGACGATCACGCGATTGGTGATACCGGTCGTCTCGTCGGATTGCTCGTTCACCGAGATGCCTTCCAGCAGGTCCTCGAACTCGACCACGCCGTCAATTTCGGTGATAATCGAGCGCGAATACGGATCCCACTCCGCAAGGCGCTGGCCGCGTTTGATCGTATCGCCGTCGTCCACTTTAAGGTGAGCGCCTTGCGTTATCTTGTGGACGGCACGCTCGCGCCCGTCCTCGTCGAGGATCACAACAGCCATGTTGCGGCCCATGGCAACGAGCCTGCCTTGGCTATCGCGCGCGGCAGCGCGGTTGCGGATCTTGATCTTGCCCGCAAAGTTGCTTTCCACGAACGAGTTGTCGGCAACCTGCGCCGTGCCGCCGATGTGAAACGTGCGCATGGTGAGCTGGGTACCCGGTTCGCCAATGGACTGCGCGGCGATCACGCCGACAGCCTCGCCGATATTGACCGGCGTGCCGCGCGCGAGGTCGCGGCCGTAGCACTTGCCGCAAATGCCGTTTTTCAGCTCGCAAGTTAGCGCGGAGCGGATGCGGACCTCTTGGACTTGGGCTTCGTCGAGCAGGTGGGCTTGGGCCTCATCGATCA
>JBKQOR010000122.1:0-35560 GCA_052145435.1 Rhodomicrobium sp.
CCGCCTGTGCTCATGTTTGCTCCCAAAAAAATCGCAAGCCTTTTACGCGGCGTTTACGCCATGTTTGCATTTCTGAAGCAAAGATAACGGCTTAGTAGCACAAAAGCTCCTCTGAGACGTCAGTATAAAGAGAACGCTTCGATAACCATGGCCGGACAAGGCAAAGCGACAGCCGGGCACACAAGCACCGGCAGCCACGACCCCGAAGCAGCCTTGGCAGGCGGCGCTGCCGGGGCGATCGGCGAAGGCTTGCTTGACGCTGGGACCTCCCCGGACGGGCAAGAGCCCTCCCTCGCAGTATTCGGACACGGCCACACGGAGGCGGAAGCAGAGCTCTATGCCCGTTACGATAAACTCACCTCTCCGCAGCCGCCGAGCTTTCGGCCCATCGCAGAGCTTAGCGCGCGGTTAAGCGAATTCGATCAGCCTTCGAAGGATAGCGGGCCCCTTCCGGATAGGAAAGAGGAAGAGGAGCTTGCCCATCCGCAAGCCCCGGCGCAGAACGAGCCATATCCGAGCGGGCCCGATTGGTTCGAGCAAAGGTTTGCCGAGCTGCGGCGGCTTCTATCGCGGAAGGAAGAAGGCCGCGAGATCGCCGGTATCAACGCCAAGCTCGCGGAAATGAATGCGCAGCTTGAAAAGCTCGCGGCCGCAATGCCTGGCCGGGACACAATGGCCGCGGTCGAAACCAGGCTCGACGCCTTATCGCAATCGCTCGGCGAGACCCGTGAGCAAACGGCGGCCGGGGCGGACCGCATTTCGCAGGCTGCAAGGGAGATCCTTGCCGGCGCGGCCCGCATCAAGGACGCTCCCGCGCGGTTCGAAGTTACCGCGCGCCACACCTTGGAAGGGCTCGGGCGGACCGTCGTTGCCACCGCGTCGCGGGCTGCCGTGCTCGCCGCGGAAAACGTGGTTTCGCTGCAGCGCACCGGGGAGACTGGCGGCGTGGAGCGTTTGGAAAGCGAGCTTCGCGAGCTGAACCGGCAATCGCGCGAAACCGGCGAGCGAACCGCGGCAGCGCTCGATCGCGTCCATGGCACGCTCCGGGACTTTCTCGAGCGTAGCCCGAGGACCGGCGATGCTGCCGCGCCTCTCCCGCATAAAAAGCGCCCGGGCGTCCACAAGCCGATCTCCAGCGATTCCCCCGAATACACGCGCGGCGATACGGGGTTCGGCTCGAAGCACGCCCCCGAGGCGCGGCTCGATACGCTTCTTAGAACCCCTAGGCCGTCCGACCCCGCTTTGTTCGAGGCCTTGCAAGAGGCCGAGAACAGGCTCTTCGAAAAGCGACGCGCAAATCCGCCGCGATATGCCGGCCCAGCGGAGCCGGCCCCGGCGGCTGCATTTACGCGGACCGATTTCTTTCTGGACGGCGAAAGGGGCTTGCCGCCCGCCGGCGTCGCCGTGGTGGCGTTCATACTGCTCCTCGTCAGCGGCGCGCTTTTTTACCTGCATACGACCGCGCGCATCGCGGACCAGCCCGTTTCTGCCTTGCCCAGGGCCGGGGCGCCGGCGGCTGCGCTTGCCTCGCGTCCTGCCGCCAAAGGCGCCCCGGCGCGCGCCTGGGCTGTGCTAGGCAAGCGGGCGGTAGCCGATGCCGGCGGGGGCTCTACGCTGCTTGCGGCGGAATCGCAGGCGGGCGGCGCCAGCGAGGACTGGAGCGCGCTCGAAACCGCGGCCCAGCAAGGCGACCGCGAAGCCCAATTCCGCATCGGCGCGCGCTTTTTGAGCGATACGACTTTGGCCGGCGGCGCGGCGGCGGCAGCGCGCTGGCTCGAGCGGGCCGCGGGCAAGGGCCACATCGAAGCCCAGTTCATGCTCGCTTCGCTTTACGAGCGCGGCGCGGGCGTTGCGAAGGACGAAGCCCAAGCCATGGCGCTGTACCGCAAGGCGGCCGCCGCCGGCCACGTCCGCGCGATGCACAATCTCGGCGTTTTGTTTTCGGCACACGCGACGCCGCAGGACTACCGCGAGGCCGCCCTGTGGTTCAGCCGCGCAGCCGAGGCCGGGTTTGCCGACAGCCAGTATAATCTTGCGCTGCTCTACGAGCGCGGGCTCGGGCTCGAGCAGGATCTCACGCGCGCCTATTACTGGTACGAAGCCGCGGCGAAGGCCGGCGATAAGGAAGCGATAAGGCAGGCCAGCCGGCTCAAGCGCACGCTGCCGGCCGCCGATGCAACAAGCGTTGGCGAAAAGGCCGGCACGTGGCGCCCGGCGCTCGAGAACAGCACGAAGAGCGCGGACTGGGTTAGCGTCCGCGGGTAGCTCGGTCATAAATGGGCGCGTTCGCAGCAAACTCAGTTGTCATGGCCCGGCTTGACCGGGCCATCCATGAAAAATCCAATGCACTCAGTGTGTTGCTGGATGGCCGGGTCAAGCCCGGCCATGACAGTGGCGTGGTATTACTCCAGCCGCCGCACAAGCGCGAAATCCCCGCCCGTCGACGCAAAATGCGCCGACTGCTCGCCCTTTGCGAACCCGCGCGTGACGGCCGCCGCGCGGCCCTCGCCCTTAAACTCCCCGGCGAGCTTCGGCACCATATCCTCGACATGGGCGGCAAGCTCGGACAGCTCGATAAAGCCGTTCCCGTTCGTATCGCCATTATAAAGCGCGTCGATGAGCGCGGAGGTGAAAACGCCGTGGCCAAGCCTGTCGGCCTCGGTTGCGGGCCTGCCCGAGGCGGCGGCTGTGAGCACGGGGCGCCCCGTCGCTTCGTGCAGCCGCCCCACCGCCGCCTCCGAGGCCGGCGAGTCCACGCGCGAATGGGTGTAGCCGTTCACGAGCGCCCCCGACTCGCAGGTGTCGAGCAGGATAATCGCCTTCTTGGCCCTGATATTGGCCATCCATTCCTGCAGGCGCTCCTGGCCGATCGCGTTGTGCGCCAGCGGGATTGTTTCCGCCCTGGTAATCCTGCGGGATCAGATAGAAGCGGCCGCGCTCGGAATAGCCGTGCGCCGCCGCGAACAGCACGAAGGTGTCGCGCGGCGCGATGTCCGCCGAGATCGCCTTGAAGGCCGCGCCGATGATGGCCGCTGTCGCCTGGGCGTCGAGCAGCGTCTTGACGCGCACCTCGCTATACATCCCGGCGCCCGCTCTTTGCAGGTCGGCGGCAAAGACTTCCGCATCGCCGGCGGCCAGGCTGAGCGGGGGGAAAAACACGCGCCCGAATTGGCCTCCCGGCGGCGTCCAGCCTTTGTCGGCGTAGGTGTCGATGCCGATGGCAAGGATGTGCAGCCTCGGCTTCACGCTATCGGCTAAACCGGTGTAGGCGATGGTTGTTTGCGCCGGCAGCGAGGCCAGAATATTGCTGGCATTATAGGCCACCGCCTCAACTGCGTTCTTACCGGGGTCGAGCGCGAGTTCCCGCTTCACTTCATAAACGGGCCCGGCACCCGCTGGCGCATTCGTAACGCCCACGGTGATGCCCTTGACGCGCCACTCGATGCGCCCGATGCCCTTGCCGCGATCTTTGATGCGGGCCGTGACGGTGACGATGTCCTTGCCGGATTTGCTGCCGGATGGGTGTGAGGTGATTTCCACAGACGGGGCAGGCCCGCTGTCCAGAACCTTGTCGAGATTGATGACCTCGGCCGCGCGCTTGACCTGGCCATTGGGATCGCCTGCCAGCGCCTCGCGCACCAGATCCGGGTTGTAGAGGGATTGGTAAACCTGCCCGATGGTTGTGACCTCCATACCGCGGGCAATCGCAAGCATGTCGGTGTCGCGGTGGGAGGCGGCGAAGAAACCGCTCGGGGTGAAGGTCATGTATTCCCCATCTCGCGTCGCGATTAGGGCGGCCAATTCTTCCCCGCTTTGTATATTCCAAAGCCGCATGGTCCCGTCATGACTGCCCGACAGCGCGGTCTTGCCGTCCGGCGAAAAGGCTACTGAGCTGACCTCGGCCGAATGTCCCTCGAGCTTGCGGATCTCGCGGCCTTCGGCCAGATCCCAGAGCCTTACCGTGTGGTCCATACTCCCCGACAGCGCGGTCTTGCCGTCCGGCGAAAAGGCAACCGAGCTAACCGCACCCGAATGCCCCTCGAGCTTGCGGATCTCGCGGCCCGTGGCCAGATCCCAGAGCTTGATTTCGCCAGTGCCAAATAATCCTTTTCCAGCACTCCCCGACAGCGCGGTCTTGCCGTCCGGCGAAAACGCAACCGACTCGACCAAGCTCGAATGCTTCTCGAATTTCCGGATCTCGCGGCCCGCGGCCAGATCCCAGAGCCTTGCCGTGTTGTCCCAACTGCCCGACAGCGCGGTCTTGCCGTCCGGCGAAAAGGCGACCGAGAAAAACCAGCCCGAATGCCCCTCGATCTTGCGGATCTCGCGGCCCGTGGCCAGATCCCAGAGCCTTATCGTATGGTCCCTACTCCCCGACAGCGCGGTCTTGCCGTCCGGCGAAAAGGCGACCGAGGTGACCGGCTTCGAATGCCCTTCGAATTTACGGATCTCGCGGCCCGTGGCCAGATCCCAGAGCCTTGCCGTGTGGTCCAAACTCCCCGACAGCGCGGTCTTGCCGTCCGGCGAAAAGGCGACCGAGTTGACCTGCTCCGAATGCCCCTCGAGCTTGCGGATCTCGCGGTCTGTGGCCAGATCCCAAAGCCTTACCGTGTTGTCAATATTCCCCGATAGCGCGGTCTTGCCGTCCGGCGAAAAGGCGACCGAGTTGACGCTCCCCGAATGCCCCAATTGCAGCACGATTTCCGCGGGGAACTCCGCCTGCGCCGCAGCACCGCCCGCATGTGCCGCGGCACTGTCACGCCCCCCTTCGGCAAGAGCAGGCTTCAGGAGAGCAAGCACCAGCAAAGCCGCCATTCCGAACGCGTGTGCCGCCGCCCGCCCTGCAGAACCCATTCGCCACCCCTCCGATGCTCTGAACGAATGTACCTATTATGCGCGGACGAAAGTTTGAAAGCAATAACCGCGCGGAGGTTGTTCATCCGCCGGCTGTCCGTCATGCCGGAACGGCCCATGGGCGGTATCCGGATCGTAAAAGGGGCAGGCGCTTGCCTAGCAGACCCTCGTCGCATACATCGTTAACGCCGCTCGGCAGAATTCTGCCGGGACGGTTACCCGGTGAATAACAGCGGGCCTACATGGAGCGGGCTTGAAGCCCCGCGCCATGGTTAATGCCGGCGTGGTAAACGGCGCGGATTTACATTTCTTCCCGCCGCAAAACGCGCGATTTTTCGCGATTTCACGCGAAAAGGTGCACTTCAAAAAGTCCGTTAAATATAGATCCGGCCTCGGATTAACCATGAGCCCGCGCCAGCGCCGGTATTTGATCGGTGTCCGGTCGAATGGTTCCTGGCCGTCATCCCGTGCGCGCTGCGGCGCCCAGTGCCGCTGCGCAGACACGGGATCTTTGCGGGCGCCTGCATGTTGCAAGATCCCGTGTCTGCAGAGCACCGCTTCGCGCTGCACTGCGCACGGGATGACAACATTCGGCGATGAAGCATTCAACATTAGATCGTCAGACCCCGCCGTTTAAAGCTTTAGCAAGCCGCCTTCTCTAACATGGCATTTTATGAAAAGGCCACGGAAAGGCGAAGGGTGCCGCGAAGCATTTGCGAGCAGCGCAAGCCGGTTCCAGCGTTATGGCAAGAGCCGGCAAAAGCGGGAGACTGAAAAGCGCGTGCCAGGGCTAAAATCCGCGCCCCCGCGGAAGGCTTTTTTATCGCGCCCCAGGTAAGGTTAAAACAGCTAAGGCCTCGAATTTGCTCCAATATGCGGTAAAGCTAGCTTTGCCGTGAGGGCGGCGGTTTGAATCTATCGATGCGGGTGGTCCATGGGCCGGCGGCGGCCCAGTCAGTTGCGTGCGAGTATAAAAATGAGAACGATTCTGCTTGCAGAAGACGACGACTCCATGCGCCACTTCCTCGCCCGGGCGCTCGAGCGTGCGGGCTACGATGTCGTTTCCTACGGCAACGGCGCGGACGCTTTCGAGGGCCTGAAGGCGAAGGCGGTGACGCTGCTTCTCACCGATATCGTGATGCCGGAGATGGACGGGATCGAGCTGGCGAAGAGGGCCTGCGAACTCCATCCGGGCATGAAGATCATGTTCATCACGGGCTTCGCGGCCGTTGCGTTGCAGGACTATTCGCAGACGCCGAAGCAATCGCGTGTTTTGTCAAAACCTATTCATCTCAAGGACTTAGTCCGCGAGGTGGACCGGATGCTAGCGGCTTGAATGCGCGGCTTCCGCCGATGCGGACCCGCGCAAGGCGGCAAGCTCCTCGCGCACGCTTAAGTAATTCACGAAATTCGCGTCCGACACGGTTCCGGCAAGCTTGGCCCCTTCGAGCACCGCGAGGTGGCCCACGCCGTTCGACTGGATCTTGCGCAGCGCCTCGAAGGCCGGCGCTGCGGGCGAGACCACCGTGTCGTGGGTGAAGCGCGCGGCGATGGTGCGCACGTAAGTGTCATGCCACTGCGATTGCGGAACCTGTTTGATTTGCTCCGGCCCAACATAACCGATGGCTTGTCCGTCCTCCGCAACGATGATGAACTTGCGGTTGAGCCGTGAGATGTAATCGCTAACAAGCCTGTCGATGGTGACATCGGGCCCCGCGACAAGCGGAGCGCGGTCCATCAAATCCGCCACGGAGACGCCTTTGAGATTGAGCGCGGTGTCGGTTTGATTGCGCGACTGCGAGGCGGCGGCGGCGAGGAAGATGCCGATGAGAAGCTGCCAGGTTCCGCCCATGGTATTGCCCGAGACGATCTGGCTCAATCCGGACAGGACCAGCAGCATTCCGAATATCGTTCCGAACATCGAGGCGATGCGGGTCGCGCGCCGCAAGTTTCCGGTGCGCCACCAAATGATCGACCGCAACACGCGGCCCCCATCGAGCGGGAACGCAGGCACGAGATTGAAGAGCGCGAGCACGGTGTTGGTGATGGCGAGGAAGTCCAAAACCGAGGTCACCGTCTCCCAGCCAGCCGCGGCTGTGCCGATTCCAGTGGCATAACAGGCGCATGCGATGACGATGCTGGCGATCGGGCCGACGATGGCGACCCAGAACTCGGAGCGGGGCGTTGTGGGCTCTTGGCGAAGCTCTGCCACGCCGCCGAAGATGAAAAGCGTAATGCCGCCAATAGGCAGGCCGAAACTCCGCGCCACGACCGCGTGCGCCAGCTCGTGCAGGATGATGGAAAGGAAAAGCCCAAGCGCGCCCGCGACACCCATGACGAGATAGGCGCGCATGCCCTGATGCGGGACCTCCGTGGGGAAATAGCGCGTGCTAAGCGTAAGCACGAGGTAGAACGCGAGGAAGAACCACGAGATATCGATGCTGACGCGGAAGCCGAGCAGCAAGAAAAGGCGGATACGGGCCGGGAACATAGGGCTCCTCCAAAGCGGACTCAGCGGATATCAGCTCGCGCTGCCCGCCCCCCGCTTATGTGAAGCGAAGCGGCGCGAAGTTCAAGCGCCGCATGCGATCGTGCCTTGGGTAAGCAGTTTGCGCTTCAATGGCGGCGCGCGCGGAGATAGTCGTCGATCCGCACGATCTTTGGCTCGGAGGCCGAACTCTTGGCGAGCGGCTGCTCCGCCGGATCGGGCTTCATATTTGGCACGCCGCCCCGCGAGAACAGCGTCGTTGGCAAGGGCTTCGAAACCGCCCAAAGTGCCTCGAAGCTCGCGTTGGCCTCGGCGATTATTGCGGGCGTCCCGTCGTCGACGCGGTCCATGGCGCTGCGCGAATCCTCCGGCCTGCGCATGGAATCGCCGGTCCAGCAAAGCGAGCGGCCAAGCGTAAGGCGCTCATGCGCGTCGAGAAGCGCGCGGTTTTTCGCCCAGCGGACGATTGTCTCCGGAGCGTGACGGCAGGCAGCTCCCAACGTTTGAAAAACGAAATTGAACGCGCTGGCCGGCGCAATCTGGGCGAAGATAATGCGGACCTCGATCGAGAGCGGTTGAAACCGGCCAAGGTTCATCGCAAGCGCTTGAGCCGGAGGAGAGGCAGGCGAGCGCGCAATGAGCGTAACCGTGCGCTCTTCCAGCCCGGCTGGCTGCTTGAGGCTCAAGCCATAAACATCGAAATAGGCATCGAAACGGCTGGCTGCTTGAAGGGGGGAAACAGGAGAGGGAGGGTCAAAATCCGAGGTGAAGGTCATTTCACTCATCCAGGCTATTGCAAAGTGCGGCAGCGTCGCTTTCGCATTCTTTGGTAAACTCCCAAGGTTAAATAACGTTTGAGATCGAGCTGTCTGAACTCAAAAACACAAAGCTCAAAATTTCTTTTTCAAAAGAACAAAGTAACGTTTAGCAAGATTAATAGTATCTTCCTGGCCGATTACCACCTCTAGTAAGATATCGCGCACAAATACAACTTCCTGGCGCAATAAGTAGTACCAAGGACGTTACTGCCCCGCCGAGTGCGTCAAGCACCGCTCAATGGAGGCAGCGATCTCGTTCACCACTTGAGTGACCATGCTTTGGTCATCGCCTTCAGCCATGACGCGAATCACCGGTTCCGTACCCGAGCGGCGAATCACAAGGCGGCCCGAGTTGCCAAGCCGCAGCCTTCCGTCCTCGACCGCGTCCTTCACGGTCTCGTGCTCTAATGGATTTCCTCCGTTATAACGGATGCTTTTCAAGAGCTGCGGCACCGGATCGAACCGGCGGCAAACCTCGCTCACCGGCTTTCCACTTTGAACGACAACGCTTAACACCTGAAGTGCGGTTACGAGGCCATCGCCGGTCGTGGTGTAATCGGACAAGACGACGTGCCCCGACTGCTCGCCGCCCACATTATATCCGGAGCGCCGCATCTCCTCGACGACATAACGGTCGCCGACCTTGGTGCGAGCAAGGGAGAGGCCAAGCCCCCCAAGATACCTCTCCAAACCGAGATTCGACATGACGGTTGCGACGATGCCATTTCCTCGCAAGCGGTTCGAATCCCGCCAGCTAGCGGCGATCACGCCAAGAATTTGGTCGCCGTCGACAACGCGGCCATTTTCATCGGCGATCACGACCCTGTCCGCATCCCCGTCGAGCGCGATGCCTAAATTTGCGCCGGACTCGCGGACTTTGCGGCAAACCGTCTCTGGCACTGTGGACCCGCACTCGCGATTGATATTGCGTCCGTCAGGGTTGACCCCCAGCGCCACGACCTCGGCGCCTAGCTCCCAAAGCGAGGCTGGCGCAACCCGGTAGGCGGCGCCATTGGCGCAATCGACCACAATTTTCAGGCCGTTAAGGCTAACCTGGCGGTCGAGCGTGCGCTTGGCAAATTCAACATAGCGGTCGTACACGCCGTCTATACGGCGGGCCTGTCCGATGCGGTCGGGTTTGGCCAGCAACGCGTCGATATCGCCGTACACATGCGCCTCGATCTCCTCTTCGACTTCATCGGAGAGTTTGTACCCGTCGGGGCCGAACAGCTTTATGCCGTTGTCCTGATAGGGATTGTGGGAGGCCGAAATCATAACTCCAAGGTCGGCCCGCAACGAACGCACGAGCATCGCAACCGCGGGTGTCGGGATCGGCCCGAGTTGCACGACATCCATGCCGACGGATGTGAAGCCCGAAACGAGCGCGGATTCGATCACATATCCGGAAAGCCGCGTATCCTTGCCGATGACTACGCGATGGCGCCGCTCGCCGTTCGTGAACATGTGGCCTGCGGCCATGCCCACCTTCAGCGCTATGCCCGCGGTCATTGGGAAAGAGTTCGTCTGTCCGCGGATGCCGTCTGTCCCAAAAAGTTGCCGTGCCATCTTTCGAACCTTGCTCGCTCGCTACAAAAGCCAGCCCCGGCGGCATCCAGGGGGATTAACGCCAAGCCCAAGCTAGATGTTAGCTAGCTGATTTCCTACCGTATTCTGTCTATCGAATGCCCGAAATCGAAACAGTCATTTCCAACGGCATTTAGCTGTTTTTGTGCGGCTGCCAATGGCCGGGTCCAAAAGATCAGAATTGGCCTGTGGCTATTTTTGATTTTTCCGTTTAAAATTTATACGCGGCGTAACTTCCTAGCGCTTTTTATTTCACTTCCCGTTTCCGAAGTAAAGCCTATGTAATCTCTGTGGCGATATTCGGGCCACCACGCAAAGAACTCCAAAATGCAATCGCTTGACGCGTCGCCCGAACGTCATGCACGCGTATAATTTGCACGCCTTGCGAAACCGCATCCAGGGCAGCCGAAATGTTACCCGCGGTGCTCTCCTTTGGCGTTTCCGCGGCCGTGATCCTTTGAATGAACGCCTTTCGCGATACTCCGGTCAGGAGCGGTACTCCGAGCCCATGGAACAGCGCGATGCTTTGAAGCAGGTGCAGATTATGGGCGGCCGTCTTGCCGAATCCGATGCCGGGGTCGGCGATAATGTTTTCGCGAGGCAAACCCGCGGCGGTAGCGGCCTCGATGCGGCTTTCGAGAAAGTTGTAGACCTCGATCGCGGCATCTTTGTAGACCGGGTTGTCCTGCATGGTTTCGGGGGTGCCCTGCGAATGCATGAGAACGACGGTTTTTTTGAGCTCGGCCGCGGTGCTGAGGCTGCTGGCAGCGAATGTCAGCGAGGAGACATCGTTAAGCATGGCGGCGCCCGCGTTAGCGGCTTCCCGCATGACTTCAGGCTTGCGCGTGTCCACGGAGACCGGAACGGTGAGGCTGGCCAGCCCCTGCAAAACCGGCAGGAGACGCCGGAGCTCTTCCTCAGCAGGCACAGGCGAGGAGCCGGGCCGGGTGGATTCCGCTCCGATATCGACGATATCGGCACCTTCCGCAGCGAGCTTGCGTGCGTGCTCCACAGCTGCTCCGGCTTCGAAATGATCGCCACCGTCTGAGAAACTATCGGGCGTAACGTTCACAATCCCCATAATGCGCGGGCGATCCAGGGAAACGCCAGCGGCCGCCGGGCGCGGCGCCGAGAGCTTGTCGAGCAAATCCTTAATACGAGGCTCGTCGATGCTTTGAATGGTGCTGATGCGGACGATGGCGTGTTTGACGTTCCCGGGTTCGCCCTCCCATAAACGCACGGCACCGAAGGCTATGGCGCTTCCGGCAAGAGGAAGTGCTGCGCCGAGCTCTATGGCTTCCAGGGCGACCGTTCCATAAAGCAAGCCCACTGGTTCTAAATAAATTCCGGGCATCTGGGTCTCTAGCAAAGAATGGGGCAAATCGCGCGTCCGGCACGCGAGATCGATACATAGATTACGGTGACTTACAAGGGAAATAGCTTGCGTAATCGAGGAAGCCTTGCCGGAACGCGAGGAACCGGCTGGAGCCTTCTAGGCATCCTCGCCGCCGACGCGCTTGAGTCCTTCATAGGCAGTAGAGCTAGAGGAGTTGATTTGCAGCGCCTTGCGATAATCGTGCGCAGCCTCCTTACGGTCGCCCATAGCTTCCGCCGCGCGCCCCGCATAAGCCCAAGCTTCGTAATTGTTGACCTTGTTGGTGCCGGCGATCTTGAAGTCCTCCAGGGCCTTTTTGTACTCCTGAACGGCCATGTAGCTGATGCCGCGCGAATAGTGCGGATCGGGCGCGTCGGGCCGGTAGTTCACCGCGACACTCAAATCGTCGAGCGCGGCCCGGTGGTCGTCCATGGCCTGATGAATGAGGCCGCGTGCGTAATAGGCGGCCGCGTCGTCCGGCTTCAACTCGATTGCCTTACCGAAATCGGCGATCGCCATAGCGAAGTTACGCTGATCCTTGTAGACATTGCCCCGCCCGGCATAAGCAGCGGCATAATCGGGCTTTATCGCGATGGCCTGATTATAGTCCCCGAGTGCCGCGTCCAAACGGCCCATGCGCAGGTAGATAAGCGCCCGGTTGTTGTAGGCCTGATAGAATTGCGAGTTGACCTGAATTGCGGAGGTGAAATCGGCAAGCGCTTTGTCGTAATCGCCTGCCTGCCCATAGGCCGTTCCGCGCAGATTGAGCGCGTTCGCGTCGCGCGGGTTTTGCGCGACAACTGCCGATATCGAAGCGATGTTATTCTTCGGATCGGCTTGAGGATGGTTCAAACGCTCCGCGCGCTGGTCGCTCATGCCGCCCGTCTCGCACGCCGCGAGGGATAGAAGGGCGAGAGCCATCGCGCCCGCTGTCAGCATTCGTTTCGTTGTCAGACCTGTCATCGCTACAGGCTCCACCCCGGCCCCGTTCTCTTGACACGCATAGCTGGCCTCAGAATGCGGCCACATTGGGTACCATACGGCAAAAGCGTTCGCTGCACATCAACGAATGGCCCCAAACCGGGCCAATAATACAATCTGTTACCGCATTGCGGTCCGGCCCGGAGTGCTCATGCCTTCCCGCTGTGCCTTCTTCCGTGCGAGTTTACGAGCCCTGCGCACTGCCTCAGCCTTTTCGCGGGCGCGCTTCTCTGAGGGCTTCTCGTAATAATTGCGCAGCTTCATTTCGCGGAAGATGCCTTCGCGTTGCATTTTCTTCTTGAGCGCCTTGAGCGCCTGATCGACATTGTTGTCACGAACGTGAACTTGCACGCTGGCTCCTCTTGTAGTTGCACGATGAACAAAAAAGCCCGCACGGATGCAGGCTCTTGCTCATTCACTATAGCAGGCCATGCCCGCGATGTCCATTTCCCGAAAGATTTAGGCGCGGATTTCCCTACTTCTTTTTTTGCGGTGATATTCTAGTAACATGGCCGAGCTTCCTGCCATGCCTGACGTCACTCTTGCCATAGAGATGAAGCGATAAACTTGGCTCCGCGCGAAGGATCTGCTGCCAGCGCAGGACCTCTTCGCCCAGAAGATTCGTGATGACCGCGTCCGAGTGCCGCGCCACCGATCCGATGGGCCAGCCCGCGATCGCTCTAATGTGGTTTTCGAACTGGCTGATCGTGCAGGCATCGAGCGTCCAATGGCCGGAATTGTGCACCCTGGGCGCAATCTCGTTCACGATCACAGGCTCGAGGCTTTGCCCCCGCATGACGAAAAACTCGACGGCAAAAACCCCGCAATAGCCGAGAGCGTCCGCGATACGCGCCGCCATTTTCTTCGCGAGCGTTTGATGCTCTTGCCCGCAGCGCGCAGGAACGGTGCTCGTTCGAAGAATGCCGCCCTCGTGGCAGTTTTCTGGGCAATCGTAGCAGGAAACCTGGCCATCGAGGGAACGGACCCCGATAACCGATATTTCCATTGAGAAATCGAGCAGAGCCTCCAGAACGCAAACGCCCTGAAAGCCGGCGAACGCCGCCTTGAGCTCCTGTACAGACGATACGCGTGTCTGTCCTTTTCCGTCGTAGCCTTCGCGCGCGCGCTTGAGGATTCCGCCGCCCCAAGCGGTAAGGACGGTTGATGCGGCGGGGAGATCGTCCACGCTTTCGACCATCACGTGGGGGGCCACGGGAAGCTCAAGGCCAACGAGAAAGCGCTTTTCCGCGATCCGGTCTTGCGTGAGCGCCGCGGTGCGGGCGTCTGGCCGGACGGGCGCGTGCCGAGCGGCGATGTGAAGCGCCTCTGCGGGAACGTTCTCGAACTCGAAGGTGATGACGTTACAAGCTTTTGCGAAGGCTGTGAGCGCAGCCTCGTTGCCGTAAGGGGCGGCCCATCGCTGCGCCGCGACGTGAAAGGCGGGGCTATCTTTTTCCGGCGCGTAGACGGCTGTGCGAAAACCGAGCTTGGCTGCAGCCATGGCGAGATAACGCCCGAGCTGGCCCCCGCCGAATATGCCAATCGTCGAACCCGGCTGCAAAGGCTCAAGGTGCATCGGATGGGCGCTCCACGACCTTCGCAGTTCTATCGGCGCGCCAGGCATCCACGCGCGCGGCGAGCTGCGGATCTGCGAGGCCGAGGATCTTGGCAGCAAGCAAGCCGGCGTTGAGCGCGCCGGGCTCGCCGATAGCCAGCGTGCCAACGGGCACGCCCGCGGGCATTTGGACGATGGAATAAAGCGCGTCCTGGCCGTTGAGCGCCGTCGTCGAGATCGGCACGCCGAGCACGGGCAACGTAGTTAATGCGGCCGTCATTCCTGGGAGATGGGCTGCACCGCCAGCCCCTGCAACGATCACCTTGACTCCGGACTCGCGGGCGGATTTGGCGAAGGCGAAGAGCCGGTGCGGCGTGCGGTGCGCGGAAATGACGCGGGCCTCATAGGCAACGCCGAGCTCGTCGAGAACGGCGGCCGCGGCTCGCATGATGGGCCAGTCCGATTGACTGCCCATGATAATGGCAACGGGGGGCGATTGAGTCGTCATGAGAGATCTCAATCATGAAATTGAGCTGGCCGGAAGCCGATAGCACCGGCGCGCCGCATTTGCCCACTTTTTTCCGGAAGGATAATCGGAATTTCAGGCGATAATGTCGGGGAGAAGCTGATCTTCGATGCGCGCAATTTCGTCTTTCAGCCCCAGTTTCCGTTTTTTGAGGCGCGTGAGCTGAAGCTGGTCCCGCTCGGTCACAGCTTCGAGTGCGATTATCGCATCGTCGAGATCGCGGTGCTCTTGCCTCAGCTGCGTAAGTTTCTTGCGTAGGTTTCTGTCGTCCGAAGTGCTCATCAACCCCCCGGGAATGACGCCGCGGAAGCACGGCCCGGAATAATAGCTGATATATTTCATCATAGCATGAATTCCCGAAAACCCGAAAAGCGCAATCCCTGCTGACTAAACTTATAGCATGGCTTCAGCTATTTCACATGCCTTTTCGCTTTAGCGATAAGCTTTTGTCAACAACTGCTGCAATTTCGCCATCGAGTGCGGTTGTTTTGACTTTGCAACCTGCCATAATCTGAACGCAATTGTGTCATCCTTTTGACACAGGATCACGCTGCCATAGAGCGTTAACTTGAATGGAGGCCGTGACATGAGCCTTTTTGCGCATATCGAGGAACTGTCGGAAAAACATCAAGCGATCCATCGTCAGATCGAAACGGAAATGAGCCGGCCCCTCGTCGATAGCCTGAAAGTCTCTGAGTTGAAGCGCCGGAAGCTCCGGCTTAAAGAAAAAATCGAAAAGCTCAAATCCGAGCGGAACGTAGCCTAACCCTACCCCCAAATCAAAACTCCAATCGCGGCCGGTGCATTATTGCACGGGAGCGGGCGCGTTTGCCTCAACCGCGGCCGCGCGAAGAGCTTCGGGGATCGCCGAATAAATCTATTGCGCTAAGACGCCGACCCCTTCATTTCTTGTCGGCATGACCGGCAAGAAGAAGATAACTCAAGTGAAGGCGCGCCTGCCCAAGGGTATGCGCGACGTCGAGGCGCAAGAGCTGCGTGCCCTTAGGCATATGCTCCATACGATCGGCGCGGTTTACGAGCGCTATGGGTTCGAACCGCTCGATACGCCTGCTTTCGAATACACGGACGCGCTCGGAAAGTTCCTCCCCGATACCGACCGCCCGAACGAGGGGGTGTTCTCGTTCCAAGACGAGGACGAGCAGTGGGTCTCGCTGCGCTACGATCTAACGGCGCCGCTTGCGCGTTACGTCGCGGCGAATTTCGACGCGCTGCCGAAACCGTTCCGGCGCTACCAATCGGGCCATGTCTATCGCAACGAGAAACCGGGACCGGGCCGGTTCCGCCAGTTCATGCAGTTCGATGCCGATACCGTCGGCACCGCAAATCCCGCCGCGGACGCCGAGATGTGCATGCTTGCCGCCGATACACTCGAAGCGCTCGGCATCCCGCGTGGCAGCTATGTCATTAAGGTATCGAGCCGCACATTGCTGGACGCGGTCCTCAATTCCGCCGGGGTTCTCGCGCCAAGCCAGCGCCTTGCCGTGCTTCGCGCCGTAGACAAGTTCGACCGGCTCGGCTTGCAAGGCGTAGCGGAACTGCTCGGCGAGGGCCGTAAAGACGAGAGCGGAGATTTCACAGCCGGTGCGAAGGTTGACGCGCAGCAATCGAGCATGATTCTCGCGCTCCTTTCTGGTGGCCGGGCACACGGGGACGCTGCCGTGAGTGCGATCATGGACCTTGCGCGCGAGGCGGGCTATGGGCCCGACCGGATACGCTTCGATCCCACAGTGGTGCGCGGTTTGGAATATTACACCGGGCCGGTGTTCGAGGCAGACTTGACATTTCCCGCGACGGATGAGAACGGCCAAGCGGTGCGTTTCGGCTCTGTCGGCGGCGGCGGCCGCTACGATGGCCTCGTCTCGCGCTTCCGTTCGCAGCCTGTGCCGGCAACGGGCTTCTCCATTGGCGTTTCGCGGCTCTATGCGGCCTTATCGCATCTCGGCAAAATTCCGCAGGAGGCGGTTGGCCTTGCGCCCGTTGTCGTACTGGTCATGGATAAAGCGCGGGTGGGCGATTTCCAGAAAATGACGCGCGATTTGCGCGAGGCCGGTATCCGCGCGGAAATGTATATCGGCGATGCAGGCATGAAGGCGCAGATGAAATATGCCGATAAGCGCGGCGCCCCTTGCGTCATCATCCAAGGCGAGGACGAGCGCGAGCGCGGCGAAGTCACCATCAAAGACTTGTTCGAAGGCGCGCGGCTCTCCGGCGAGATCGAAGATCGCGCCGAATGGCGCGAAGGCCGGCCCGCTCAGTTTGCCGTCGCCGAAAGCGATATGGTCCCAGCAGTGCAACGCCTCCTGAAGGAGCAGCGCACCTCATGACGGCCGAAGGCGCAATCGAGTTCGAGGCGTTAGAGGCGCAAGCCGCAAGCCTGATGAAGATGTTCGTGGACGCGGGCTATGAGCGCGTTGCGCCGGCCTTCATCCAGCCTGCGAGCCTATTTCTGGACAGGATCGGGGAGGCGCTACGTGCCCGCACCTATGTTTTCACCGATCCTAACGGCGAAGAGCTTTGCTTGCGCCCCGAGATGACGATCCCGGTAGCCCGCGTGTTTCTGGAGCGCGAGGAAGTGCGCTCAAAGGCCAAATTCTGCTACAATGGGCCGGCCTTCCGCATCCAGGAAGGCAAGCCCACTCCGCTGAACCCGCGCGAGTTCCGTCAAGCGGGCATTGAATGTTTCGGCGAGCACGGCGGCGCAACCGATCTCGAAGTGCTAGCGCTATCGGTGGAGGCGGTTCGCCGAAGCGGAGTCAAATCCTTTGCCATCAAAGCCGGGCATATCGGCCTCTTCACCGCCCTTCTGAACGCGCTTGACATGCCGCAGCGATGGCGCGAGCGCTTGGCGCATGCCTTTTGGCGTCCCAAGGTGTTTGCCCGCGAGCTTCATTCCCTATCGCGCCCGCATGACGGCAAGCCTTTGCCTGTGCCGTTGGAAGCGCTGACGCCCGAGGGGCTTCTCAAGAGCCTCGACGCGCGCGGCATCCCGTTCGTAGGGCAGCGCAGGCTCGCAGAAATCGTGAAGCGGCTGCGGGATAAGGCCGCCGATGCAGACGAGATGCCCCTGCCAGAGGATTTTGTCTGCATTATTGAGAATTACCTCCACATTAACGGCGGCGTACCCGCCGCCTTCGACGCGATGGATGCCCTTCTCGCGAAGGCAAACCTCGATTTAAGCGGGGCACTTGCCGGGTCGCGGGCGCTTTTTCAGGATTTGCAGGCTGCCGCGGGGGACGCGCCGCTCGCATTCGATGCGGGTTTCGGGCGTCATTTCGAGTATTACACCGGTATGGTGTTTCAGATCGAGATCGAGGGCGAAGGCGCCGCCGGGCAAATCGCAGGCGGCGGCCGCTACGATGGATTGATCCGCGCCTTGTCAGGGAGTAAGCGGGACATTCCGGCCGTCGGTGCGGCAGTGCATACCGAGCGCCTGCTCGCGGCAGCGCGGAGGTGATGCATGCCGGGTAAGATCGTTATCGGGATTCCGTCCAAGGGACGGCTGATGGAAGATACGCTTTCGCTTTTTAGCGCAGCCGGGCTCCCCATCGAGAAGCGTGGGGACGAGCGCGGTTACAGGGGCGCGATTGCGGGGCTCGCGGATGCATCCGTTGAGTTTCTATCGGCAGGCGAGATCGCGCGGCATCTGCAATCGGGGCGCATACATCTGGGTGTAACCGGGGAGGACCTCGTCCGCGAGCAGATCCCCGACGCTGAGGAGAGGATCGATCTTCTCGTAAGGCTCGGCTTCGGCCATGCGGACGTGGTGACCGCTGTTCCCGATTGCTGGCTCGACGTGGAAACAATGACGGATTTGGAGGAGGCGGGCGCTCTTTTTGCCGTGGAGCACGGGCGGCGCCTCCGCATCGCGACGAAGTACCCCATGCTGACGCGCCGCTTTTTCCTGGCGAAGGGGGTTGTGAGCTATCGCACGGTCGAAAGCCTCGGGGCAACCGAAGGCGCACCTGCCGCTGGGAGCGCGGAGGCTATCGTCGACATCACAAGCACGGGGTCCACACTCAGGGCGAACGGGCTTCGCATCCTCAGCGACGGAGTTATTCTGAAATCGGAGGCAAATTTGGTCTTCTCGAAAGTTGCGCGCCAAGACGGAGCGGTACAACGCCTCGCCGCAAGCATAAGCGGAAGCTTGGCCCAGGCCTTAAACAGATAGAAACGCACCTATGGTTATTTTGCTACGCCCGCCAATCGGACGGGCATAGCGTTTTCGCTGCGCAATTCGAGCTCCCAAAGCCGGTACATCTGGATGATGCCTGCCGATGCGTTCGACTCGCTTTTTTCATTGCCCGGTTCCAGGCTGCCGGCGTCCGGCTTCAAATCCATTGGGCTCAATCTTAGGCCCGACAAGCCTTGCGAGTTTCCGTGAATGATCGAACTCTGCTGGCCAGCCTGGATCACGGGCGCGCCGGCAGCGGTAGTTCCCATTGCGCCGGCAGCCGCTGCTTCGGGCCCGTTCCCGCGGATGAGATTCTCATTCGCCGTTCCAAGACGTGAAGCGGCCATTTCTTGAACGATGAAAGCATTGGCCTCGAGGATTTCTATAGGCAAAGCCTCAGCGCGCGCCGTTTCGAACATTTTGCTCACCCAAGCTTTGTCATCGGGGGTGGCGTTTCGCCTCGCGATGGCAAGCAAGCCCAATCCGTCGCCTGGGGCGCGCCTCACGCCATTCCCGCGCCAAAGCATTTCGCCGAGTGTCGCTTGTGCAGGCGCATAACCTTTCCTGGATGCACTAAGGAGCCATTGCGCCGCCGTCCGGGTGCTCTTCGTGACGCCGTCTCCGTTCATGAAAAGCTTCGCCAGCTCAAATTGAGCAACCGGATCGCCGAAATAGCTTGCGGCATGGTGAAGCAAATCGAACGCATAGGCTGGATTGGAGGCAATGTTGGCTGCTGGCACGCCGAGCCGGTTGAACTGCGCCAGATAGCGGAACGCCACGGCAACCAAGGGCCCGCGTTTGTCGCGCGCCGCGATCTCACCGGCTTGAGCGATAACCGATTGGAAATAGCGGGCGGCCTGCGCCTCGTTTTTCTTTACGCCCTCACCTTGGGCCAAGCGGCGGCCCATTTCAATTTTGGCCGCGAGATCGCCTTTCTCCGAAGCCGACGCGAGATCCTTAAGCTTCACGCCCACGAGCTTATCCGGAATAATGCTATCTTGGACGGCAGCAATGTGCGCCGATCGGCTTCGCGCCCGCTCCGCTTTGCGCTGAAGCGATACGTGTATCGTGGCAAGCCCCAGCGTCACCGCCGCGAAAAGCAGCGGAATAGCAGACAGCTTAATGGCCCGGAAAGCACTAGACATCGGCATGGCACACAACTTTTACGCTCGCACCCGGATCGGTGACAGCCCTAGACCCCGCCGGCCAAGCTCGCTGCCCATATTTGCAGAGTGCCGCGGAGATGTAGTTATTCTTAGGCGAACTCCGGGCAATACGGCGGCGATTAAGGTCTCTTTGAGGCACGGTATGGTTGTGCTGACTGGACGCTGCAACCGTCAACATATTTCGGGTTGCATAACTTGCCTCGCGAGCCACGTGTTTCGCAGCTTGCGTTTGCGGAGAGATACCGCATGCGGCATCCGGCTGGGAAAACGCGCCGGCAGGGCGCCACGCGGCGTAATGACCGGCATGCTGTAACGGATTATGATGGGTGTTCCGTAGTGCCCCTGCTACCCTCATTGTGACGCGCCCGCTTGGTACCTGTGACTTATCGATTTGGACGTGCAAAACAGCACCCTCCCCGGAAGGTTCCCGGTTGTAGTTTCCGTATTGATTTTTTGTGTGGAGAGAAGCGCCGGAAACACAGAACCAACGGCAGCTTCGTTGGCATACGCAGCTTTTCGAAGATGCACCGGACGCATTAGCAGCTTCCGATGAGAGCAATCTGTTCGGTGTTTATGGCCTAAACTTGGCAGGAATGCCTCAGTCCGTGCCTTTGCGGCAACAGTGGCTTTGGAACCGCCGTCTTCCGGCAAATATGCGGAGCGCGATGTGTTTTGCGAGCCGCTAGTTACGAAAAACGGGGGAAAAAAACCGCGCAAATGGCTGATGACGTTGCATGGGCTTCAGCCCGGCCCGCGCGGCCGTGAGCCAATCGAGCGCGGACGGGCCGAATTGTTTCAGCCCATCCTCGAACAGTGCGGCCGTTATCGATGCATCGGCGTTTCCGGCAAGCGCCCTAGACAGGGCGGCATTGTTCACCCAATCCGCAAGGGCGCGAAGGTCTGCGCCGGAAAAGCCGGCCGTCTTGCGCGCGATGCGATCGACAGCGATCCTTTCGTTGCCCGGAACGTCCGAGATCGAATCGCTGAGGATCTTCTTCCTTGCTTCGAAGCCTGGCGCGGGCACAAACATCGGGTACTGAAAGCGCCCGGCCCGGAAAAAAGCCGGATCGAGCAGCCAGGGGGTATTCGTCGCGGCAATGAGTAGAACGCCGCTATTGTTTCGCACCGTTCCATCGATCTCAGACAGAAATGCGGAAATAATGGCCGGAGCGGTCTCGGTAAGCGAAGTGGCTCGTTTGAACGCCAAAACGTCGAAATCGTCGAAAAAGAGAATCGCGGGCGGATCCGATCTCGCCTCGTCGAAGAAGACGCGCAGGCGCTTCTCGGCTTCGCCCGCGTACTTATCGAGGATTTCCTCCGGGCTCACGGATAAAAAGCGCGCATCGCTTTCGCCTGCGATTGCTCTGGCAATCAGCGTCTTGCCGCATCCCGGCGGCCCATAAAGTAGAATGCTGCCGCCCGGTTTCTGGCGATAGCGCTCGAATAGGCTCGGCTTCAGATACGGTAGCACGATCCGGCGGCGAATCTCTGTCTTGATATCGTCGAGGCCAGCAACATCGCCGAACGTGACAGCGGCGTCATCCAAATCTTCCAGAAAGGTATCTAAGGGGGCGTCGCGGCGCTCCTGCTCGATCTTATTGTCGCGCCGCGAAGAGTAGGTGGTAAGCGAGATGATTTTCGCCGGCGGGGACGAAGAATTAGCGCCGGGCCGAATTCCCAGAATACGCTCCAACTCGCGGTTACGCATCGCCGGGTCTTGGGCGATGGCCTGGCGGTAAAGTGAAACGGCTTCCTGCTCGCGGCCGAGGCCATGTAAGGCGCGGGCGCGCATGGCGCGGTCTTCGGGCTGCTCGGAGCTGCGAGCCAAACGCTCCGCCAATTCGAAATCCGCCGCATTGAGGCAGAACTGGCAGGCTTGGCGCCGGACCGGGACGAAATGATCGTGGGAAAGAGTTTCCGGCGGGAGCGAGCGCAACAGCTCAAGTACGGCCGCGCGTCCCTGCGGCCCCTCGGCTTCGTCAAGGAGGATCGAAAGAAGATCCGTGCTGGCGCGAACCCTGTAAACCTCTATGAGCGCTTGTAGCGTCTCGTAATCCATGCGGGGATTGCCCATCACCGTTGGGGCAAGTCCGCGATACGTCCCGGTAAGAACGGCGTCATGTCCGATACCCCGTCTGTTGCGTGCTGGATAACAAAGGTCCAGAGGGCAAAAGGCAAGAGCAGCGCCGCTTAGCAGGTGCCCAAACGGGCAGTTTGCTCGCATTTGTGGCGCCAGTGCCACGGTGGATCGAGTTGGCCGCACAACCTGTGCCGTCCGATGCACGCAAGCTTAGGCGGCGGCAGCCACCAAACGCTGCAAGGCCGCCCTCAGCCTGACGGCTGCCGCTTCGGCCTCGGCGCGGCGTTCGCGGTTCTCCTCGACCACCTCTTCCTTGGCTTTCGCCATAAATTGCTCGTTGGCAAACCGCGCGTCGATCTTCTCGATTTCCTGCTCGAGCTTGCCGATCTCCTTGGCGAGACGCTCACGCTCGGCGGCAAGGTCGATCACATTCGCGAGCGCAAGCGCCATCGTCGACTCGCCCAGGACGAATTGGGCAGATCCTTTCGGCGGCGCATCTGCGATTATGACATCGCTAAGCCGCGCCATGCGCTTCAAAAAGCCTTCGTAGCGCTTCGCGCGGGCTTTTGTTTCCTTTCCGGCGCCCGCGATCGTTAGCGGAAGCATGGTAGCGGCCGGCACGTTCATCTCGTTGCGGAGCGAGCGGATCTCGCTAATCAGATCGATAGCCCAATTCACCTCGTCCACAGCTTTGCTGCCGGCTTTTTTCGCGTGTTTCGGCCAGTCCGCGAGGCACAAAAGCGTTTCGCGCCGCGGACCTGCCTCGCCGAGCACGGCCCAAAGCTCCTCGGTTACGAAGGGCATGAAGGGGTGGAGCAGCTTCAGAATCTCGTCGAGCGCCCAAGCCGCCATCGCCTGCGTTTCGGCTTTCGCGGCCTCCTCCGAGCCCATGAAAACGGGCTTCGCGAACTCCACGTACCAATCGCAGAACTTGTTCCAGACGAAGCGGTAAACCTCGCCCGCCGCCTCGTTGAACCGGTAGCTTTCAAGCGCCTGAGTTACCGCCGCCGCCGCGGCGCCGGTCTCGGCGTAGATCCATTTGTTCAGCGTCGTCTTGGCTTTCGCCGGATCGAAATCCGCCTGCCTGACGCACCCATTCATTTCGCAGAAACGCGCCGCGTTCCACAGCTTGGTCGCAAAATTGCGGTAGCCCTCGACGCGCTGCAGCGAAAGTTTGATGTCGCGGCCCTGCGCTGCCATTGCTGCCATGGTGAAGCGCAGCGCGTCCGCGCCATACTCGTCCATGACCGAAAGCGGATCGACGACATTGCCCTTGGACTTCGACATCTTGGCGCCCTTCTCGTCGCGGACGAGCGCGTGGATGTAGACGTCGCGGAACGGCACCTCCTTCATGAAGTGCACGCCCATCATCATCATCCGAGCGACCCAGAAAAAGATGATATCGAAGCCTGTGACGAGCACCGAGGTCGGGTAATAGCGCTTGAGCTCCGGGGTCTTGTCCGGCCAGCCCAAGGTTGAGAACGGCCACAGCGCCGACGAGAACCAGGTGTCCAGCACATCCTCGTCGCGTCGAATACTGATCCTCTTAATTTCAAGCTTCCAGACGGAGTCGAGCAGAGCAAGTTTACCCCCTGAAAGACTGTCAACCTCGACGTGTTCAAGATTCGGAGCAAAGCCGCTTTCCCGATAGAACTTAAGCGCTTGTTCGCAAGCTTCTGCTTCGTCTCTGGAAACGAAGATATGACCGCCAGGCCCGTACCATGCAGGGATTTGATGCCCCCACCAAAGCTGGCGCGAGATGCACCAGGGCTGAATGTTTTGAAGCCATTGGAAATAGACGTTGCGCCAGTTCTCGGGGATGAACGTTGTCTTACCCTCGCGCACGGCTTCAAGCGCCGGCTGGGCGAGCGTCTTGGCGTCTACGTACCACTGGTCGGTGAGGTAAGGCTCGATGACCTCATGCGACCGGTCGCCATACGGAACCTTCATGCTATTAGGCTCGATCTTCTCCAAAAGCCCAAGTTCCGCGAGATCGGCGACGACTTTAGACCTCGCGTCGAACCGAGGCATTCCCCGGTAAATCTCCGGCACTTGATCGTTGAGTTTGGCTTCGGGCGTGAAGATATTGACCGGCGCCAAATTGTGCCGGCGGCCGACTTCGAAGTCGTTGAAGTCGTGCGCGGGCGTAATCTTCACCGCGCCGGTGCCCTGCTCGGGATCGGCGTGCTCGTCGGCCACGATCGGGATTTCCCGGCCCGCGAGCGGCAGCCGGACTTTCGCGCCCGCTTTAAGCAGCGCGGCGTAACGCTTATCGGAAGGGTTGACCGCCACGGCCATATCGCCGAGCATCGTCTCTGGCCGCGTCGTTGCGACGACGACGTGGGCCGCCTTATATCCCTTCACCTTCGCTGCGAGAGGATATTTGAAATAATAGAGATGGCCGTCGGGATCACGGCCGATGAGCTTGGCGAAAGCCGCGGCGTCGAAGGGCTTTTCGTCTTTGGTCTTTTCGGACCAGGTGAAGGGGCCGCGCTTTTCGACCGAGATGACTTCGAGGTCGGAGATCGCGGTTTGCAGCTTTGGGTCCCAGTTGACGAGGCGCTTGTCCTTATAGATGAGGCCCGCTTTGTACAGCTCGACGAACACCTTGATGACCGCGCGCGACAACCCCTCGTCCATGGTGAAGCGCTCGCGGCTCCAATCGCAGGACGCGCCTAAGCGCTTGAGCTGATTGACGATGGTGCCGCCAGAATGCTCCTTCCAGGCCCAGACGCGCTTTAGGAACTCCTCGCGGCCAAGTTCGCGGCGGCTTGCCTGCTGGCTTTCCATGAGCTGCCGCTCGACAAGGCTTTGCGTCGCGATGCCGGCGTGATCGGTGCCGGGCTGCCAGAGCACATCGCGCCCGCGCATGCGTTCGAAACGCGCCAGGACATCCTGCAACGTATTGTTGAGCGCATGCCCCATATGCAGCGAGCCCGTGACGTTCGGCGGCGGGATCACGATGGAAAATGGCTTTGCTTTAGGATTCTTCTTGAGCGCGGCGCCCGCACGGAAGGCTTGCGCCTTTTCCCATTCTGCAGAGATTCTCGGTTCGATATCGGCGTAATTGTATGTTTTTTCTAGCATTGGCTTCGATGCGATTGGAGGGCTTGGCGTGCGCTAGCTTTAGAAAAAAAGGGCCGCTCCGGCAACCGCCGAAGCAATCGCGCTGCGAAGAGGTTGTGTGCTAACAGCCGTTCCGGGTTAATCGCCGGATTTTGGCAATAGTCCGCGCATCGCGATCTCCTCGCGAATAGCATTTTCGAGGATACGCGGCATATTATCGTTCAGCCATTGAACCAGCAGCGGGCGCAGCATTTCGCGGACGGCATCCTCCAATGTCCTGCTAGCCTGCGTTGGAATCGCCGGCTGTGCCGGGCCCATATATTGGGCCTGAGCGAGGGGCTGCGCCGGAGTGGCGGCTTGCGGTCCCGCGGGCAATTGAGGTGCAACCGGCGCCGGTGGGTGCAGGGCGGTTCGCGATTGGACGGGCTCGGCTAAGTAATCCGGTCTCGCCGCGGCCGCGGCCTCGAAGTCCTGAGCGGCCGGCTGCTCGTTCTGGGTGAGCGTCTCTGGCTCGGATGTTTCTTCAAACACCACAAAAACCGCTTCCTCACTGGCCTGACTCTCGTCTATGTCCTCGCGGATGAAATCATGCCGGAAAACCTCGTCGAGCAGGCCCGGGAGCGGATGGGTACCGCGCGCTGCGCCCTCCCTTTCTATTGCATCGGCGAACTTCTCCGAGACCTCAGCCTTGCTGTCCGCGTCCAGATGCTGGAAATCGACTTGTTGCGCTGTTTCGAGCTCGTTTGCCTCCATGGCGCCCATGGCCGAGCGCGCGAGCCTCTCGGCGAGAGCGGCGACCGCTGCGGCCTCTTCCTTTCCGTTCAAGTTTCCGGATGGAGCGCGGGGCTCGTGCCCGGCGGTCTCTGTCCCGCTTCCATTGTCCTCTGCCGCTGGGATCCCAGCAGCCGGTTTGGCGGGCGCGGTGGAAATGAGGGAAACCGGTCCCCGGTCGGGGACTGGGATTTGAATATCCGCGGCCCAATTCCTGGGCTGGGGTCTTGCAGCCACAGGGTCCTGACGCGGCTTCGGTGCCAGCGTCTGCGAGGCAGCCGGAGAAGGTAGCTCGCGGCGCGACCAAACCGGCCGGTATGCTGGAGGCTGCGCATGCTGCGGCTCGTCGCGCTGCGGCGCCTGAGCGGTTTCTGCACGCCTTTGAACGGCGGAGCCTGAAGCGGGCGCAGGTAATGCGTTCGTGGTGGCTGGAGCTGCGCGGCCGTATGCGTTGTAGCCTTCCAGCCCAGGGTGCTCCTCAATTCTTGCCTGCCCACGCCGTTCAATCGGAGGGGAGGCGAGGCGCGCGATCCGTTGCTCTGGAAATACCAGCTCGTCGGTTAGATCGAAGACATCGTCGCCGGCGGCTACGTCTGATGCCCCGGCCGTTGTTACAGTCCGGCCAGGCGAAGCTCGCGAGTAAAGTGCCTCATTTTGGGGAGGCCCCTTTTTACTGTCGGCGTCAGAAATGATCAGCCTGATCGACGCGAGGAGCTCCTCCATGGACGGCTCGGGAGCTTGATCTGCGCGGTTCATTCATTGCACCTCGAGCGCTGGCCGCTCTTAAACCTTCTGGGCGCGGCAACGCGAATACCTTGCACATTTCTAGTCTCCGAGCGACTCACTTCGCCGCCGGACTAGCCGCTGCAGGTTACCGGTGTTGGCAGCCAAGCGCTACCGATTCATGGGATCTGCGGCAATTTTTGGGTGTAAGCCGGGCCGTCCGCTGAACTCTGGCTTGGGGTGCGTCCTGGATCGCCGACGGGCGCGACGCGCGGATCCTCGCGGCTTTCAACCGAGGCACCCCAGCCGAACCAGACATCCTTGACCTCGCCATAGTAGCGGGTGGGATCGTAAAGCTCCGCCTGCAGCGCGATGTCGTAGGCCGTCAGGCGGCCCTCCGATGCAAGCACCCCGTAGGCTGCAACAACAAGGTCGCGCTGAAATGAGACCAGATTCACATTCGCGTTTAAAAATTGCTGCTCCGAATTCAGAACATCGAGGATCGTGCGCTGGCCAACCTTTTCCTCCTCGCGCACGCCTTGCAATGCGATCCGGGTTGCTTCGACGGCCGATTTGCCGGCAGCGACGTTGCCTCTTGCGGCAACGATCAATCCCCATTGAGAGCTGACATTCGACCTCGCAAGCTCGCGCTGCGCGTCGGTATTCTGGCGCGCTTGAGACAAGGTTTCGATGGCTTGGCGAATTTGCGCGGACACGCTGCCGGCCTGGTAGAGCGGCACGGTCAACTGGCCGTAGACGCGCGCCTCCTTCTCAAAGGCGACATTCGGGAGTCCGAACGGCTCGTTTGCCCACGACTGGCTCGCGTTTAGGGAAAGAGTTGGAAGGAGCTGACCCTTGACGGCCTTGACCTGATGCTGCTGGGCCCGTTCGTGGAAAATAGCCCCGAGAATTCCCGGATTCTCAGCCTCGGCAATTTCGATGGCGCCTTGCAATGTTTTGGGTAGCAGCTTTGTGGGGGGGCCAGGGTCGCGCAACGTTCCTGGCGGGTGGCCGATATATTGCGCATAGAGTGCCTGATCGCCGTAAAGCGTGCCCTGCGCGATGCTGAGATCGGCTTGGCTTTGGGCAAGCCCCGACTGTGCTTGGGCGACGTCGGTGCGGGTTACTTCGCCAACCTTGAAGCGGTCCTCGGTTGCCCGGAGCTGCTCGGAAAGCACCCTCACATTGTTTTGGCGCAGCTTTACGATCGCCGCATCCCGGACGACGTTCATATAATTTGTTGCCGCGTTGAGAAGCACACTGATTTCTGCGTTGCGAAGGTCCTCGCGGCCAGCCTCGACCAACGCCTGCGCGCCCTTGATATTGTTGTAGGTCCGGAAGCCGTCGAACAAAGTCTCGGTGGCCTGGATTTGCGCCATGCGCGGATTCGACGGGCCGTTTCCGACGCCGGCTTGGCTAAGCGTGCTCAACGGGATTGACGTGGTTGGCGTACAGGCAGTACCGGCCGGCACGCCGGGGACGCAAAGCGGAAGAGATCCCGGCAGCACTGACGAACTCTTGAGCTGGGTGTGGAGGTCATCCCACCCGTCTTGGAAGGTCGCCGAAACGGTCGGCCTGTAGCCGGATTTGGCGAGCGACACGCCATTATCGGTCGAGCGGAGCTGCGCCTGCGCAGCTTTTAGCGTCGGATTGTAAAGATATGCGGCCGTCAAGGCTTCCTTCAGGGTCTCAGCGTGGAGAGGTCCACCCGCGGCCAAGAACGCCAGAAGCGCAGCACTCAAGCATTGCGCCGGCATACTTTGGACAAAGCGCCAACGGGAAGACTTAATGGACAGCATGGCATGTATCCGTCGCTTCGGTATTCGCCCCAACTCGCACATACCATAGAATCGCAGTCTGGCACGCGATGTGACTTAATCACGGATTCCCAAGCGCAACAGCTAATTCACCTTGAACGGGTGTATTTTCCACTGAACGCGTTGCTGAATTGCCGCGCTGGCCTTTTTCAAAAGACGAACTGCGGCTTTGCCTCGAATCCGGGCAGGATTTCAGCGCCGGCATCGAAGAGCGCGCGGCCCGAGACGGCGCCAGCGCTTTTCGTGAAGAGATAGCCATGCCCGAGCCAGCCGTTGCGAATTATAGTGACGAGCCTGCCACCCTCCGCGAGCTGATCGAGGAGTTCTTTGGGCTCGGCCGAAACGCCGCCGTTCACTAGAATGAGATCGAAGGGCTTCTGTGCGCTGAGGCCTGCATTGAGCGGGCCCGCATGGACGGTGACGGTTCCGGCGCCCGCGCTCTTAAGACAAGCTCTCATCCCTTCAACCAAGGGCCCCGGCGTTTCCAGCGCGTCCACTTTTCCGCACAGCTCTGCGAGGATCGCTGCAGAGTATCCGGTCACTCCGCCGACATCGAGGGCGTGCTCTGCGGGAAATGGGGCTGTCGCCTGCAACATACGCGCCAGCGTCATAGGCGCGAGAAGGTAGCGTGCAGGCGCACCCTCGGAGGCAGGCGCCACCTGCACCGCTTCATCCATATAAGCGAGCGCCTTCCGATGCTCTGGTACGAAGAGCTCTCGCGGAAGTGTCGCGAACGCGTTCAGCACAAGCGGGTCGCGCACCCCGTTCGGCCTGATCTGCGATTCCACCATGGCGAGACGCGCCGTTTCGAACTTCATCGCAATCCTTCCTGCCCAAAAAGAGAAACACGAGTTGCTGACGCCTAACAAAAATCGAGGGCGCTGACCAGAGGTGTTCGCATAAGAGTGGCCGCAAGCTGCTCAAGCAGCTTTTCAGGCGCGATCGATCATGATAGGAGATAGCAAATGGCCACGTGGCGGAGTGGTGACGCATCGGACTGCAAATCCGCGTACCCCGGTTCGATTCCGGGCGTGGCCTCCAACAAAAGCTAAGACTTACAAAATGCTCATCTAATTTGTATGCACCTTTGTCCGCCGGTGCAGACAAATCGGTTCACTTTTTGCCCCCGGAAAAGGGCTTCGCGGCGGCAGCGCGCGGCATGATGACGGTTACAAACGCCTCACCATTGCACACGGATCGTGGCCGGCATTTCCGCCGATTCATAAGTGGCGCGCAGGCACCCCTTGCGCCGCGAGCAGTGCTACCGCCCTTTTATCGAATGAAACGAAAGTTTCCCCGCCAAGCCACCTTCCCTCATAGGCAATAACGCCGTCCGCAAGCAGTCATCCAGATGTGGGCAGCTAACGGCAGAAAGCGAAGGCAGAGCGGCGCAGGCCGGCTGATGGCGGAGGAGGTGGCGAGTTATCGCCGGGGCCGGCTAATTGTGGTTGCTAAGTCCTAACAGTCCATTAGAATCCGTTCCGGGAGATATGAAAACCAAGGGATTGCGGAACCATGCGATTATTGAAGAACGTGCTCGCCGTGATCGGCCTCATTGCCATCCTCGGCGCGGGCTTCGGTTACGCGCGCTACCGGGCCATCGTGTCGGTCTTCGACCCACAGGCGCGCGAGGTCTATGCGCATATGATGTCGGAGCTGATCCGCACCGGCAATGCTGCCGAGGCCACGGTTTGGAAGGCCAAGGTCAAGGACGGGCTTTCCTTCGAGGACGCCGACCAGTCGATCAAGTCGCTTGCCAACCAGATGAATATCAAGGGCGTCGGCGAGCTCCCGCTCGGCGATCAGGTGACGGCGATGCAGGGCAGCCCTTGGCGTAAGCTCAAAATCTACCTCTATTGCAATCCGCTGACCGCGGCCAAGATGATCGACTTCAACGACGCCTATGCGGCGTACCTGCCGTGCCGCATCGCGCTGCTCCAGGACAAAACAGGCAAGCTCTGGATCTATACGCTCAACATGGACATGATGATCTACGGCGGCAAACCGCTACCGCCTGAGCTCAAGGCCGAGGCGCTCAACGTTAAGAAGATCATCAAGGCCGTCCTCGAACGCGCCGCCGAGGGTGACTTCTGAAACGCGCCCGCTGAGGCGTTGCGTCTTCCGGGATGCCACTGCGAGATCGCCGGGTTCGAACATGCCATTGCTTTACGGCGAGCGGCGAGCCGGATTGTTAGTGACCCATACATTCTTGCCATCCGCCGCTAACACTCTGCGCCGAAACTATTTAATTGAGGGTGGAATCTCGGGAGCAGGCCGAAAGCGGCCATTTGGGTTACCTAGCCGGGACGCCGCCAATTAAGTGTCCAGCGGAAGTGGCACACTTGCGACATAAAATCCTGCATACCTGTCTGGAATTTCGGTGTGACGGGGACGCGCATGATGTTTCTCTGCAGAGCGTTGATTGTTGCGCTAGTGCTGACAGTTTCAGCAGCCATTGCCAGGGATGCTGGCAGCGGCTTCCGCTTCGAATCGATAACGTCGCTCGATGACATGCGTCGTGTCTTGGAGGACCGCTTTCCGCCTGGTTCCCCTCGAACGGAACTGAGGAAGATATTTGTCGAGCAAGGACAGGCAGCTCTAAGACTTCACCCCACACAGACAGGCGTTGAAAAGTACATATACGATATAAATCTCTGCGGTTACTACGTATGGCGATGGAACATCTCCGCAGATTACGGCACGGACCGACTTTTGCTTCAGGTTTACCTCAACGGAGAGCCTGTGTTTCCAACTGGAAAACAGAAGAAAGACCCAAAAGAGTTTAAAACCGGCCATCAATCCATTTACAAAATGAAACGCTTACGTCCTGAGGCCAGCAAAGGCGAAAAAGAACTTTCCTATTTATTGTTCGATGCAGATAGTGACCTGACCACGATAGACGACCAGCTCGCAATGGGGGGAGGGCCAACCCGCGCCGATCCGCAGAACATGGGCACTATGCACGCATACACTAACGTGGAACCGTGGCGCTCAATCTTCGATAAGGACGACGCGGGAGCCCCAAGACCCTATGCGGGTGACTGCAAAGAAGCCGATGAGTTTTACGCCCGGCAAAGGGCAATGTTGCACTGACTGCTGTTCATAGCTCACAAGTGAGTCTGGGCATTGAAACCGGAAGTGCCCCCTGCGCCGTCCTGAACGATTTCCGCAGTTGAGGGTTCAGCGGCCACGAAATTTTCCTAACGCGATCTCCGCTTTCGACCCCAAGCGGAGGAAGAACTGCTCCAGTTGAAAAGCCGGTTGGGCCGAAACCTTGGCTATCCCGCAGCCGGCGCGTCGCCCGAGAGATGCTTTACGACCGCCGCGAGAAACGTCTCGCCATATTGTTCGAGCTTGGCGGCGCCCACGCCATGGACCATCGCCATTTGCTCGCGGGATTGCGGCTTGAGGTGCACCATGTCGAGTAGGGTCTTGTCGGGGAACACGACATAGGCAGGGACTTTCTTTCCGGTGGCGAGGGAGCGCCGGACGGCTTTCAAGGCTTCGAACAAAGCAGCATCGGCGGCCGAAAGCGCTTGGCCGCTCCCGCCTCCGGCAGGTGCGGCGCGGCGGGTCCGTTTGTCTCCGCGCTCGACAAGCGCTTCGCTCCTGAGCTGCACCTTGGCCTTCCCCCGCAAAACTTCCCTTCCATGCGCGGTGATGGTCCAGGAGCCGTAGCCTGCAACGTCGAGATTGATGACGCCGCCCGCATAAAGCTGGCGGAAAATCGCCCGCCATGCACTTGCGCTGACGTCGCTGCCCACGCCGAAAGTCGGCAATAGGTGATGGTAGAGTTGGGTGATGCGGTCCGTCGTCTGGCCGCGGAGCAGGGCGATCAGATGCTCGGCGCCGAACCGTTCGCCGGTGCGGACGATGGCAGAGAGCGCTTTTTGCGCAAGGATCGTGCCGTCGGTAAGCTCCACGCCCTCCACGCATAGATCGCAATTGCCGCAAGGCGCGGTGGTCTCGCCGAAATAAGCGAGCAGCGTCTGACGCCGGCAGCGCGGGGCTTCGCACAGCGCGATGAGAGCGTCGAGCCTTCGTCGTTCGACCCGCTTTTGCTCGTCCGCCGCCTCGCTCTCCTCAATCTGCTGGCGGCGCAGCCGCATGTCGTCGAGCCCGTAAAGCGTCAGCGTCGAAGCCGGCATGCCATCGCGTCCCGCGCGCCCGATTTCCTGATAATAGGCCTCGATGGATTTCGGCAGATTGGCGTGGGCCACGAACCGTACATCGGGCTTGTCGATGCCCATGCCGAAAGCGACCGTCGCTACCATGACAAGGCCGTCATCTTGCAGGAAGCGGTCTTGATTTTGCGAGCGCACGGCGCTGTCCATTCCGGCGTGATAGGCGAGCGCAGGGATGCCGTTCCCGCTGAAAAACCCCGCCAGCTCTTCGGTCTGCCTTCGCGTGGCACAATAAACGATGCCGCTTTCCCCTTTGTGCCCGGCGATAAAGTCTATCAGCTGACGGCGGGCATCGCTCTTCGCGCGCATGGCAAGGTTGAGATTCGGTCTGTCGAAGCCATGGACAAAGACCGTTGGTGGACGCGCGAAGAGACGGCTGAGAATGTCTCCGCGCGTGGCGGCGTCGGCCGTCGCGGTGAGCGCCAAAATCTGCACGCCCGAAAGCGAGGCAGCGATCTCTCCAAGATTGAGATAGTCGGGGCGGAAATCGTGCCCCCATTGAGAAACGCAATGCGCTTCGTCGATGGCAAGCAGGCTGACGCCCGCCCGCTGCAGCATCGCCTTCGTATCGCCGAGCGCCAGCCTCTCGGGCGCGGCGTAAAGAAGACGCAAGCGGCGATTTGAAACCGCGTCGAGAAGGGCGGCCGCCTCCTCGCGGCTGTTCGAAGAATTGAGCGCCCCTGCCGCGATCCCGAAGGCTTGCAACTGCGCGACCTGATTGCGCATAAGCGCAATCAGCGGCGAGACCACGATGGTCAATCCGTCCCGTAAGAGAGCGGGCAATTGATAGCAGAGCGACTTGCCTCCGCCAGTCGGCATCACGGCGAGCACGTCTTTCCCATCGAGGATCGCGCCGATAATATCGCCTTGGCCCGCCCTGAAGTCCGCGAACCCAAAGGTCTTCCGAAGCGTTTCCCGCGCCGTGTTCAAATCGCCCATGCCACGATTTACCCGATGTTAACCCGCGCTGGAAAGGGTGAAGCATCGTGCGGAGCGTTTCGATGTGAATCTCCGCTCCCCTCCCGGCTCAAACAGTCTCAGAGATTGACCCCGGCACGAACTTCTCTTAAGTTGCCAGCCGCATTCGTATGATGGCTGCGGGCAAAAATCAAAAAGGCCAAAAAGCGATCTTGCGGCGGAGGGGTAGCGCGCGCCCCGGGCCCCTCATCTGCGAATGGATCTGGAATGCGATAGGCTCAAGATTCGGTAAGCTATTTTTCGAACTTGCCTTGCCGCCGCCATAGTCATTAATGCTAATTGTGGCATACCAAATACCGTATTAAATTTTTAGAATGTCATCCAAACGGATGAGCCGTCAAAAAAAGTCGTCATAAAAAGCCGTCATAAAAAAATGACGGCACGGAGGAAGGAAGGCCCATGAATTTCGAAGTCTCCCGCCGTCAACTCATGAAGATGGCGGGGACAGGTGTTGCGGGGTCGGCTCTTGGCGCGTTTGGCTTTACGGCAGCGGAGGCGATGGTCGCTGCGCATGTGAGGCCCTTCAAACTCGCGGAGGCCACTGAGACCCGGAACACCTGTCCCTATTGCTCGGTCGCGTGCGGCATCATCATGTATAGCCGCGGCGATGTGAAAAAGGGTGAAAAAGCCGCGATATTTCATATCGAAGGCGATTCCGACCATCCGACCAACCGCGGGACGCTATGCCCGAAGGGCGCGGCGCTCCTCGACATGGTCAACGCCCCGACGCGCACCAAATATCCTCAAGTTCGCGAGTCCGGCTCCAAGGAGTGGAAAAGGATATCCTGGGACGAGGCGCTGGACCGTATCGCCCGCCTCATGAAGGATGACCGCGATCGGAACTTCATTGCCACGAATAAGGACGGCGTGACGGTCAATCGCTGGACGACGACCGGCTTCCTCGCAGCATCCGCAACAACCAACGAAACGGCGTTCCTGACCTACAAGGTGGTCAGAGGCACCGGCATGGTCGCTTTCGACAACCAGGCACGTGTTTGACACGGCCCGACGGTGGCCAGTTTGGCTCCGACGTTCGGCCGCGGTGCAATGACGAATTCCTGGACCGACATTAAGAATACCGACCTTGTGATCATCATGGGCGGCAATGCCGCCGAGGCGCATCCGTGCGGCTTTAAGTGGGTGACGGAGGCAAAGGCTCATCGCGGCGCCAGGCTTATCGTGGTCGATCCGCGCTTTACGCGCTCCGCTTCGGTTGCGGACTTTTACGCGCCGATCCGGCAGGGCACCGATATCGCTTTCCTGTTGGGCGTGATCAACTACTGCATCAATCACGATAAGGTGCAGTGGGAGTATGTGAAGGCGTTCACCAATGCGCCTTACATCGTGAAGGAGGGTTACGGCTTCCACGAAGGCCTGTTCACCGGTTACGAAGAAGCCAAGCGCGACTACGACCGGTCGAGCTGGAATTACGAAATGGGCGGCGACGGCTACGTCAAGGCCGACGATACGCTAGGGCATCCTCGCTGCGTCTGGAACCTGCTCAAGGAGCACGTCAAGATCTACACGCCCGAGCTTGTCTCGCGGATAACCGGCACGCCGCAGGATAAATATCTCAAAGTCTGCGAGATGATCGCGGAGACCTCCGCGCCCAACAAGGCCATGACGTCGATGTACGCGCTGGGCTGGACGCAGCACTCCAAGGGTTCGCAGAACATTCGCGGCATGGCCATGCTGCAACTGATCCTTGGCAACATTGGCATACGCGGCGGCGGCATGAATGCGCTGCGCGGTCACTCCAACATTCAGGGGCTGACGGACCTTGGCCTGATGTCGAACCTCATTCCGGGGTATTTGACGCTGGCCACCGACAAGGAACCCGACTTCGCCACCTATATCGGCAAGCGCGGCTTCAAGCCGGAACGCCCGAACCAGATGAGCTACTGGCAGAACTATAAAAAGTTCTTCGTCAGTTTCCAGAAGGCGATGTTCGGCGACGCGGCTACCGCGGAAAACGACTGGGCATATCATTATTTGCCCAAGCTCGATGTAGCCTCCTACGACATCATCCGGGCCTTCGAATTGATGCACCTGGGCAAGATGAATGGCTATTTCTGCCAGGGCTTCAATCCGCTGCTATCGGCGCCCAACCGCGGCAAGGTGACGGCCGGGCTCTCCAAGCTCAAATACCTGGTGAGCATGGACCCGCTGCAAACCGAGACCGCACGCTTCTGGGAGGACCACGGCGACTATAACGATGTGAAGCCGGAGGAGATTAAGACCACGGTCTTCGAGCTGCCAACCACGTGCTTCGCCGAAGACGAAGGCTCCCTGACCAACTCCGGACGCTGGCTCCAATGGCACTGGGCTGGCGGCACGAAGACCGTGGTCTTAATCTCCTCCGGCTTCACATCGTTATAGTCGCCGTGGTCCTCCCAGAAGCG
>JBKQOR010000123.1:0-6525 GCA_052145435.1 Rhodomicrobium sp.
CCTTGTACAATCGGCGGTTGTTCACCCGCTGGGTGAACCGGAAGATGGGGTGTATCCTGGCTCATGTCCCTGAGAATGCACGATTCTCACGCCGAAATGGCCCGTCAACTGCCGGACTTAGGGTGAAGAGAGGAGCCGAATCCGTGCAGCAGGACGATGGGAATTTTGTCCTCTCTTGGGCCTTCATCGCGAAGATGCACCTTCATGCCGGCAACATCCAGAAATGTTGACGGCGGAGGAGCCCAGCGCGCCTGCAACTCCCCGGCAGGGCGCTCCGGCGCCCAATTTGCCGTGACAAAAACGGCAAGCGCGAGCGTTGGCAGAACGAAAACGACCGCAACACCTATCATGAGGATCTTCATCGCGTTCCTTACCTTTTAACTTCGCCGGCACCCCGTTCAATGGAACGATTTGGATCGCGGAAAAGTTGCCCAGAAGTCCGCCTCACCACGTTTGCATGCACCACCGTATATGGAACCATAGGCACGGTAGGTGCGGGCGGGGAATGCCCCCTCCACCCAATTGATGCGGAACCGATGGGGCCGGGCTCCCGCAACATTTCCCACTCCCCGGCGTTCCACAACTCATACGCTTCGCTCGATAACGCACCAATGCCCGGGCGGGCTGGCGCACGAAGGGAGAGAACTTATGAAAGTGGGATTCATCGGGCTGGGCCGCATGGGCGAGGGCATGGCGACAAATCTGTTGAAGGCCGGCCATGAGGTCATCGTCTACAACCGCACTCAGGCCAAAACGGCACCGCTCGCGGCTCAAGGCGCGAAGGTGGCGGCGAAGGTGTCCGAAACCTGCCAGGGCGACGCCGTAATCACCATGCTGGCTAATGACGAGGCGGTCTCCGGTGTGGTCTTCGGCGAGGGCGGCATCTTGGCGAGCTTGCGCCACGGCGCCACTCACATCTCCTCCAGCACCATCGGCACTGCCTTCTCTGGAAAACTTACCGCAGCCCATGCCAGCGCGGGCCAGCGCTTTCTTGCCGCGCCTGTGTTCGGCCGGCCCGAGGTTGCCGCCAAAGGCCAGCTCTTCATCGTTGCAGGCGGCGAGCCGGACACGGTGAAAGCCGCGCAACCGCTGCTGGATGCGATCGGACAAAAGACATTCGTTATTTCCGAAGTGCCGAAGGACGCCAATCTTGTAAAGCTCAGCGGCAATTTCCTGATCGCGGCCGTCATCGAGACGCTAGGGGAGGCCATGGCACTCGTCGCGAAAGCTGGGATTAGCAAGCACCGGTATCTCGAAATTCTAACCTCGACGTTGTTCACCGCTCCGGTTTATAAGACCTACGGCACACTGATCGCGGACGGCGCCTTCGAGCCCGCAGGCTTTGCTGCGACGCTAGGCCAAAAGGACATCCGGCTCACTCTTGCGGCTGCCGATGAGCTTCGCGTGCCGCTGCCGCTTGCGAGCCTTCTTAGGGACCGTTTTCTTGCGCTCCTCGCGCATGGCGGCGATAATCTCGACTGGTCGGCCATCGGCGCGCTGCCCGCCAAAGAGGCCGGTTTGGATCGCGCGTAAGGGACAACGCTACAAGGCGAGCCCTGTTGCCGCTGCTCCGCCGCCAAACGGGGATGAGCATTGGGCTTGAGAAAAAGCGCTACCGCGGCGTATGGTGCGATTGTCCGCCAGCTTCCAGGGCTATGCCGGTAAACGAAGTCGCCATCGGCCGAAGAAGAGCCATGATTTCGGGGGGCACGCCGTACCGCCGCCCAAGCCATACCGGATCGTCGTAGCTTATCCAAACCACCCCGGCCTCGTCCTCCCAAATGGCGATTTTTCGTGGCAAATCGAGCCCCATAAGCGGGAAGCGCGCAAGGATGTGCCCCTCTACCTCGGGATAGTTGAAAATGAAAAGCTGCGTGGGCCGGAGTTGCAGCCCAGCAGCGCTCGCATTTGCGGCGTGATCGATGCGGGCGTGGAGCGTCATCCCGCGCCTTTCGAGCGCAATCAGAAGGCAGGCGACGGTTTTCGCAAATGAGAGGGACGAGCGAACGCTGATAAGGCCTTGTGCGTGCTGAACGGTGCGGGTCATGAGCTTCCCTCCTTGCCGCTGCTCGCTGAAACTCTAGCAGGAGCGGGGCTTTGCAGCAATCTGGAGGGAAGTCTCAAAACCGATTGACCTGTTGAACAAAAACCGTACATAGAAGATCGGTCTTTCCCCGCCCGGCTGGAGCGTTCCGGCGCGGGCGAAGCCCAACCTCAGGCGGTGCTTCGCGGCAAGGATGAAGACTTCGGAGAGGTGCTAGAGTGGTTGAATAGGCCGGTCTCGAAAACCGGAATACGCGTAAGCGTATCGAGGGTTCGAATCCCTCCCTCTCCGCCATTCCTTGGTATTTTCTGTTCTGAAACAGTGATTTGGATGGTGCTTTGGCTAACAGTTCCGGGGGTGTTAGCCAATTCGGAATCGCGTTTTCCAAATTCCGCACCCGCCGCCTGCGCCGTTTTCAAGGTTGCCATGGCGCTGTCGGCCAGCCGCGATCTATTCGCCGCTTTCGTGTAGCGCTCCACTTCCTTCAGTGTCTCATGACCGCTCACCGACATAATCTCATGAGGCAAGCACCCCGCTTCGGCCAACCGGCGGCAGCAGGCTTTACGCAAGCCATGCGGCGAGCGTCCCTTAGGAACGCCAGCCTTGCGCGCCTTATCGGTAAACCAATTATAAAATCCCCTCGGTGAAGGCTTCGCCGAATTGCGTCTCAAGAAAGAATTTCCGCTCTGACAGCGAAGGGATCGCCGCAAGCGCAGCTTCAAGTGCGGAACCACCGGGATATCGATCTCGGCTCCGGTCTTTTTCTGCCGGTAGGCCAACCGCCCGCCAGACACGCGCTCAGGCCCGAGACGGAAAAGCTCGATCTCCACATTCGACCAATCTTTGAAGCCCTTGACCTTGTAACGGATCGGCTCGACCTCCGTCATGGGATTGACCTTGATCATTTTGCGGTTCTTGGCGAGCTTCATGATAGAGCGCAGCATTCAGCGCAGATTGTTCGCCGCCGCAGGCGTTGCTAGTGCTGGACTAGGAATTTGAGCGCCCGGTTCTGGCGCTCCCGTTTCGTGACGTGGCGAGGGACGGAGAGTTCACATTAAGAAGATGCTCCCTCATGGAATACACTGAGTCTTGATCCTTCGCGCATGCTAAGCTAAGGCTGTTAACACCGCGAGCCATCCGCCGGTGATCTATCTATTTGGCCATCGTAAGTGTCGAAACGGGGAATGAAGATAAATGCTTAAGCAAGGACAAGCGTGTAAGCGTTGCTTGGCAACGGCGATCTTGATCGCGTCCGCCATTTCGATCTGGACACTCACGGCGGCAGCTCAATCGAGCCAGCCGGCGGCGGAAGCGGCGGCGGCAACGCCGGAGCAAGACAAGCTGCGTTTGCTTTCGACCAAACGATATCCCGGCCAGGTCTACGTCCTGCCGGCGACGATGGAGACCACCCAATGGGGATGGTTCAATAATGCCCAGCCTCCGGTGCTGCATGTGCACTCCGGCGACACCGTCATTTTCGAAACGATGATGCATTCGCACAACCAAGTTGTGCCCGGTACATCGATCGAAGCGATCAAAAAGTTGCGGACGGACTTTCCCGGGCGCGGTCCCCACACCCTCACGGGGCCTGTGTTCATTGAGGGAGCGGAGCCGGGCGACGTCTTGAAAGTGCACATAAACAAGATTGTGCCGAGGGCTTACGGCACGAACTTCAATGTGCCAGGGATGTTTGGCGAGTTTCCCAGCAAGTTTCCAGAAGGTCAGGTCAAGTATTTCTATCTTGACCTCGACCGGAAGGTTGCCGAATTCGCCCCAGGGATCGAGATTCCACTTGCGCCCTTCCCCGGCACGCTTGGTGTCGCACGCGCGGAGCCGGGCCAATATAGCTCAGTACCCCCGGGACCGTACGCAGGCAACATCGACGTTCGGGATTTGACCGAGGGCAGCTCTCTCTACGTCCCCGTATTTGTGAAGGGCGCCCTGCTTTGGACGGGCGACTCGCATGCTGCGCAAGGCAATGGCGAGATCAATCTCACCGCGCTGGAGACCGCCTATAAGGAGATGAGCGTCACGGTCGAGGTCATAAAGACAATGAAGCTCGACTGGCCAAGAGTAGAAACGAAGGATGCTTGGATTACCCTTGGGATCAACAAGGATCTCAATAAGGCACTCGATCTCTTGAAAGCGCAGACAGTCAAGTTCCTGGTCGAAAGGGATAAGGTCAGCGAGGACGAGGCTACGAAGACGATGATGGTGAATTGGGATTGCCGCGTCACCCAGGTTGTCGACGTGAACAAGGGCCTGCATTGTTACAACGCTAAGGACGTGCGCAGGAGAAGACGTTTTGCACCCGCACCTTTGCCGGCGGCCGAGACCGGCGCTTACTTCGTCACGGTCGGCAGCGACGCCGACTTGAACAAGGCCATGGATCAAGCCTCCTGGGCGATGATCGAGTTGCTGGAGAAGAAAAAGAACATGACCAAGCTGGATGCCTACGGGCTGGCCAGCATGGTGATGGACTGCCATCTCGCTCCGCCAACCGAGGAACAAAAGAAGGTGCATTGCCTTGTGCCCAAGAGTACCTGGGTTGCGTCGCGCTAGCATGCCTCAAGTCTCGCAATTACCTATGAGAACCCGGCCGCGAAGGCGACAGGCAATTGCGGGACGCCGCACGGGCGGCGGCCACCCGCTCTGGTTCGCATTCGTGCTGACGGTTGCCGCCTTGTTCGCGGCACCGTCTTCCGCCGCTTTGAGGGTCGTCGCCACAACGGCCGGCTTAGGACAGATCGCGGCCGCCACAGGTGGCGACCTTGTCCAGGTCGAATCGATCATACCCGCCGCGGCCGATGCAGAAGCTTTCGAGCCGAAGCCGGGAGATGCGGAAAGGGTTCGCAAAGCCGGCCTCATCGTTCGCGTCGGCCTCGGCTACGATTACTGGCTCGACCGGCTGCTCCTGCAAACAGGCAACAAGAGCTTGATGCGCGGCGGCGAAGCTTATGTCGATGCGTCCGCTGGCATTCCCCTACTTGAAGTGCGGGGTCAAGATGTTCAGAACACGGGCGGTCATTCGCATGGCACGGCCAACCCTCATTACTGGCTCGATCCGCAGAATGCCGTAATCGTTTCCGCAGGAATCGCCGAAGCTCTGATTCGCCTGCTTCCTCAGGAGCGCGAGCGGATTATTCAAAACCGTGAGCGCTTTGTCAGGACGCTCGAAGAAAACATCAAGCGCTGGACCGGAATGCTGGCTCCGTTCGCGGGTGTCAAACTCATAGCGTACCATAATTCTTGGCCATACTTCGCCCGGCGCTTCAGGCTCGACATCGTCGATTTTATCGAGACAAGGCCCGGTATCCCTGCGAGCCCCGCCCATCTTGCTGAACTTGCCGTCATGGCGCGGAAAGCCGGCGTACGGGCCGTCGTTCACGAACCCTACGAACCTGAGGAAACTTCCCGCTACCTCGCAGGGCGGCTTGGAATACCCATGCTTGTGCTTTCAACTTCGGCTGGCGCCCTGCCGGGCACTGAGGATTACATTGCACTCATCGATTACGACGTATCGGTGCTCGCCAAAGGGTTAGCCTCGCCGGCCCCATGACCGATGTTCAAGCTGCATTCTCGCTTCTCTGGCCGCCATTCGCGGCGTCTGTCGCGTTCGTCCTTATTCACAGCTATTTCGGAATTCACGTTCTCCGGCGGAATGTCATATTTGCAGACCTAGCGCTTTCCCAGCTGGCGGCGCTGGGCGCCACAATTGCGTTTGCCATAGGCTACTCGCCTCTGAGCACGGCGGGGTTTGCCTACGCATTTTTGTTCACCCTGTTTGGCGCCATTTTGCTGACGCTCAGCAGGCGGGTCGCGAGCTTCGTCAGCCAAGAAGCCTTCGTGGGCGTCTTGTATGTCATGGCTATGGCGTCGACGGTGCTCGTTGTCGATCGCGCACCGCAAGGCGCAGAGCATGTTAAGAAAATCCTCGTCGGAAGTATTTTGACTGTGACGCCCAAAGATCTGTTCAAGTTTTCGGCGATCTATGCAACGATCGGGTTTCTCCATTTCATCGCACGGCGGCAGCTCCTTGCGCTATCGGAGAAATCTTCCCTCGCTAATCGCAGCGCTATGAGTGTATTGCTTTGGGATTTCTTTTTTTTTCTTTCCTTTGGCATCGTCGTTACTAGCTCGGTTGGCACGGCTGGCGTTCTTCTAGTCTTTTGCTTCCTCATCGTGCCGGCCGTGATCGGATCGCTTTTTTCACCGAATGCCGGTGTGGTTCTGGTCATTGCCTGGGCGACAGGCATTGCCGCCAGCGGTGCGGGCATCGCAGGCTCTTTTGTGCTCGACCTTCCTACCGGCGCTGCCATGGTAACTGCATTCGGCGTCACTCTTATAGTTGCCGGCCTTTCGAAGGCGCTCTTTTTCGTAGACAAGCCGGTACGCAGAAAGAATCAAAAATCGGCGGTCAAGCTGCTGATGGCTTCGCCGCTCGTCTTGATCTTGCTCTCTAGCGCTTGGCTCATTGCCAA
>JBKQOR010000124.1:0-5433 GCA_052145435.1 Rhodomicrobium sp.
CGGCGAACTGCCGGTTGCGCAAGATGCGCCACAGCCCATGTTCGGCGTCCGTCATGTTGTGGCGGAGCGAGCGCGCCCGGTTGAGAGGTGTGGGCCTCGTGGCTTCCCCCTCACCCGGCGCCCGGCCTTGCCGGCCGCCACCCTCTCCCGCAAGGGGAGAGGGTTCCTTTCTCTCACTCATCGCGCGATCTCCCACGTGGTTTCGATCTCGCCCGTGGCCGGATTCTTGGCGTCTTTCAAGGCGATGCCCATGGCCGAAAGCTCGTCGCGGATGCGGTCGGCCTCTGCCCAGTTTTTCGCTTTTCGTGCAGCAAGCCGAGCTTCCTTCAGCGCCTCTATCCGCCCAACGTCAAAGCCAGCCTCTCTTGCGTCACGTTCCCTTTGCTCCTTTTCAAAAGCTGCGCGAAGATCTGCGCGAATGCCTGTCGTTTCAGGAACGTAGCGCAGCAACGAGGAAAAGCCCAACAAGTCTCTTAATGATCCAACAAGTTCGTTGGCAGCATCCGCCGGTCCTCCTTCTGTACCTCGGGCTACCTTCGCAAGCGCCATTAGCTCCGTTATTGCTGCGGGGGTGTTGAGATCGTCCTCCAGCGCGGCCTGAACCGCGGGTGATATTCTTGCACGATCAAGGCTACCATTTTTCGCCGCCTGAAGAAGACTGTTGTACAAGATTGTACTTTCAGTGAGGCTGTCCTCGGTCCAGTTGATCGGTTGCCGATAGTGGGTCCTCAGCATGTTCAAACGGATAATTTCCCCCGGCCAGTGTTGCAGCAGGCCGTGGATCGTCACGAAATTGCCGAGGCTCTTCGACATCTTCTGGCCCTCCACCTGAAGGTGGCCGTTGTGCATCCAGAAGTTGGCCATGATCTTGGTGCCGTGCGCGCAGGTCGATTGCGCCACCTCGTTCTCGTGGTGCGGGAAGACGAGGTCGATGCCGCCGCCGTGGATGTCGAACACCTCTCCCAGATGCTTCTCCGCCATCGCCGAGCATTCGAGATGCCAGCCCGGCCGGCCGAACCCCCACGGGCTTTCCCAGCCCGGATCGGTGCCTTCGCTCGGTTTCCAAAGCACGAAGTCCATCGGGTCGCGCTTATAGGGCGCAACCTCGACGCGTGCACCGGCGCGCATCTCGTCCAACGAGCGCCGCGCAAGCGAGCCGTAATCCGGGTCGGACGCCACGTCGAACAGCACATGGCCTTCGGCAGCATAGGCGTGCCCGCGCGCGATCAGCCGCTCGATAAGCGAGATCATCTCCGCGATGTGCTCAGTGGCGCGAGGCTCAATGGTTGGCGGCAGGCAGCCAAGTGCCGCGACGTCGGCGTGGAATTGTGCGGCCGTGCGCGCGGTCAACTCGCGGATGGGGATCCCCTCCTCCGCCGCGCGCGCGTTGATCTTGTCGTCGACGTCGGTGATGTTGCGCGCATAAATCACATGATCCGGGCCGTAGAGGTGGCGCAGCAAGCGGAACAGCACGTCGAACACGATCACGGGCCGCGCATTGCCGATATGGGCGAAATCGTAGACCGTCGGGCCGCAGACATACATGCGCACAGCCTTGGGATCGATGGGCTCGAATATTTCCTTTTGCCTGGTCCGCGTATTATAAAGCTTGAGTGTCATAAGCCCTGCCTTGGCTGGCGGGCTCCTTATTCACAATGAAAATCGCATGCCGCGCCAGCTTTTGTGTTAGCTCGCGATAATAATGCACCGGCTGCTGGTTGAAACGTTTTGCCTCATGGCGCGAACATTGCCGCAAATTGCTTCGCGGTCAAGGCCGGATCGCGAAACTTTACCGGAATTTGCGATCAAGCTCCAAGGCCATTTGTCCCCAAGCCCCGCCTGCGGGTTGCATTGAGCCGCGACGCGGCCCATACTTTCCGTTAACTAAAGAGCGGCGGCCTCGCAAGGGCCAATTCCGGGCGGCGGGTGAATATGAAAGTTCGCTTTCGCACTTTGAGCGTTTTTTGCGCCGTGGCGGCCATTGCGGCCGCCGGGTTGCATGGGGCTGGGGCAGAAGGCTGGGGATGGGACAGCACGTACAGCCGCGGCTCCGAGCCGCCGCCAAGCTACGGACAGCAGCCTGTTTACGGGCAGCAGCCGGCATACGGTCAATCGGGCTACGGGGCGCAGCGCAGTCAGGTGCCCGTCAGCCAGCGCTGCCGCGATCTAGAGCTCCAATTGACAGGCGGTGCCCCAAACTCCGGCGACCAGCTCCCACGGATCGAAGCGGACATGCGCCAAGCGGAGGCCAACTATCGCCGGGTGGAGGCCGATGCCGAACATGCAAATTGCTATGAGGACATGTTCCTGTTCGGGCGCTCGCTCCGCCGCACACCGCGCTGCATCGATCTCGACAAGCAGGTTCAGGCGGCAAAGTCTAACCTCGGACAATTAAAGGCGCAGCGCGAAGCAGCGCTCCGGGCTAGCTCTCCGCGCGCAAGGCACGCCGACCTTATTGCCGAGCTTGCCCGCAACCGTTGCGGCGACCAATATGTCCGGGAGTATGAGGCACAGCGTAGCCGCAACAGCTCGATCTTCTCCTTCTTCAGCGACGAAGAGCCCGAGGACTCGAGCAGATACAACCCAACCTACGGGGCTTCGACCTACAGGACGCTGTGCGTGCGCGAATGCGATGGGTTTTATTTCCCAATCAGCACAGCGACCTCCGAGAGCCAGTTCGCCGAGGACGATGCGAAATGCCACTCTCAGTGCGCGGCGCCTGCCGAGCTTTATTACCACCGCGTCGATCAGGATGTGGACCAAATGGTCTCCCTCAGGGGGCTGCCTTATGCTCAGATGCCCAATGCATTCCGCAACCGTAAAGTCTACATTCGCGGATGCTCGTGCAACGCAACCGAATTTTCGCGCGAAGAGATCGCCAAGTCCGAGGAAGCGCTGAGAACAGCGAAACGCGCCGACGCCGCCGCCGGTAACAAAGCTCAAGCGGATTCGGCCTTCGCCCGGCGCATCTCCCAAGCGGTTCAAAATGCGCCGTCCCAACCGCCATCCGCGCCGGCTGCATCTGCTGCTCCGGTCGCGCCTCCCCCGGCCAGTGCGCCTGGGCCAGCGAGCGAACCCGCACCCGCAAGCGCTCCGGCAGCGGAAACACCGGCGCCAGCAGAGCATTCTGCGCATTAGGACCCCGGCAGCGGGCTGGTCCCGAAATATGCCGCGCCAACTGGCCGCAGCGAAACGGGCGGCGGCTTGCCGGAGGATGGAGCGATGCCCCGGTATAAGATCACCGTCGAATACGATGGAACGTCTTTCGCGGGCTGGCAAATCCAGGCGAACGGCCCGTCAATTCAAGGCGAGCTGGCGCGCGCCATCGAGGCGCTCAGCGGCTTTTTCGTTGTGCCGAAAGGTGCGGGCCGGACCGATGCAGGCGTGCATGCGCGAGGCCAGGTCGCGCATTTCGATCTGACGCGGGACTATCCGCCGGAAACGGTGCGCGATGCGCTGAATTTCCATTTGCGGCCTGCGCCAATCGCGGTTCTCGCCTGCGAAATCGCCGCAGAGTCCTTCGACGCGCGCTTTTCCGCTAAAGCGCGGCATTACCTTTACCGCATCGTCAACCGGCGCGCGCGCCTGGCGCTGGATCGCGACCGCGCCTGGCAGGTTCCGGTGCCGCTCGATGCCGCCGCGATGCAGGAAGCGGCGCAGCATCTCATAGGCCGCCACGATTTCACAACCTTCCGCTCGGCTCAGTGCCAGGGAAAATCGCCGTTGCGCACACTCGACAGGCTCGACGTGGCGCGCGACGGCGAGGAGATTTTCATCGCCACCTGCGCCCGCTCGTTCCTTCACCACCAGGTGCGCTCGATGGCGGGCAGCCTGAAACTTGCCGGCGAGGGCAAATGGCAACCCGGCGATCTCGCCCGCGCGCTCGAAGCCCGCGACCGCACGGAATGCGGCCCCGTCGCGCCGGCCTGCGGATTGTATTTCATGAAGGTGGATTACTGAGCAGCTTTGTATCAACTCGTCAGCCGATTTCGTCTGGCCGCTACGCTCCAGAAGTCGCCGAACCGTCCGAAGGCCGAACCCGAACTCGCGGTGCCGCTCGGGTCAGGGCTTCGACCCTCTTCCCGTCAGACAGAACGAAGTGGTTCGAGCGGGGGCCATTGTTAAGCTTATCGTGAAGAGTCTTGCTGACGCGGAGTTGGGTCGGTTCCACCCAGCTATATAGAGCTGGATCCGTAATTTCGTCTGTGAGGATGTCGATGAACTGGTTGTGGCGACTTGCGATGCTCACCTCATACTTGACCTCCAGGCCCTCAACGAGGCTGTCAAACGTAATGATCTTGAAATCATCCGCTTCACTTGCCCTCACAAGACGCCGGCGGTCATCATTGCCTGCGTACTCCGATCTACGACCGAAGACTAGAACGTACTTGTTATAGGTGGGATTGCCAGCCATGTGACGCGGGACTTGAATTGTACTGACCGTTGACAGGAAAGTCCCCTTATTCTGGTCCGACAGAAACCATGCTTTCCACTGGTTTATCTGTTGCAGGGCGTTTAGGAAGTCAGGGTGGAACTCATTCGTGTTGCCCTTGAAGAAGCGTGACGCCGGCTTCTCGATCTCGATGAAGACAGCATTCCAGTCATCGGTGCTTTTTGAAAAAAAGAAAAAATCTGTCTTGTAATCCGCACCAAATGACAGCTTCCGTAGGACGAGGCACAGGCCTATCCCGTGGTTTTGGACGAATTCTCGTGGAATGAAGCGCGTATGCTTTTCTAGGAACGATTGATAGACTTGTTCCTTGTGATCCTCATCCAGAATTTTTAGAAACTGTCTCTTCTGTTCTTCGATGTCCATGCTGGCCACTTCTGACAATTTTTCTAGGCTTGGTTGTATCTTAAAGCGTCTTTCCGTCAAACGGGGACTATCAATCTCAGCGCTCTTAGCCGAGATAAGTGCATCAGCATGTGGGGGCAAACGCGCTGCGGACCTTCGCAAAAAAGGGCAGCGGAACCTCCAAACCGGCTTTGTCAGACTGTCGCGCGTTTGAAAACAATCAGCTTAGCGTACCAATCGTCCCCATGCCGCCATTGGCAATGCCTATCAAAAAATCCCGGCCGATTTCATGCTCAGATGCCCGTCGCGGCCGAGGATAATGTGATCGTGCACGGTTACGCCGAGTTTCGTTGCCACCTCAACGATTTGCTGCGTCATGTCGATATCGGCCTTCGATGGCGTGGGGTCGCCGGAGGGGTGATTATGGGCGAGGATGATCGCAGACGCGGAGAGTTCGAGCGCGCGCTTCAAAACCTCGCGCGTGTAAACTGGCGTGTGGTCGACGGTGCCACGCGTTTGCACCTCATCGGCAATCAGCTTGTTGCGCCGGTCGAGGAAAAGAATGCGAAATTGCTCCCGGTCCTCGAAGGCCATGGCTGAGCGGAGGTAGGACAGCACCGTCGACATAGCCGCCAGGA
>JBKQOR010000125.1:0-72673 GCA_052145435.1 Rhodomicrobium sp.
GAAGCTGCGGCTCCTGCGGCAGGTAGCCGACCTTGATACCGTCCGCCGCCCAGGCCTCGCCCTGAAACTCCTTCTCGACGCCCGCCATGATCTTGAGCAGCGTGGACTTGCCCGAGCCGTTCACGCCAACCACGCCGATTTTCGCATCGGGCAGGAAGGAGAGCTGGATATTGGAGAGCACCTGCTTGCCGCCGGGGTAGGTCTTCGACAGCTTCTGCATGGTGTAGACATATTGCGGCGCGGCCATGGGGTGTCCTTCTGAACGGTGAGCGCGGTTCGCTGCAATGGATGCGCGGGCCGCGAGGGTGCGGCGCCAGTTGCGGGAGAAGCGAACGCGGGAATTTGAGTCGTTATGTAGCGGATCGCGGGCTGCGGCTCAAGCCGCGCGTAAAACACGTCCGCGGCGCAAGTTTGCATTCTCCATAGTTTTGTCCCCGTCAAAAAAACGCTATATTGGCGTAAGAGCGAGGTACGTATGGATTTGGTAATACACAGCCTTCCAATCACCGTATTGGAAAAACTGGATAAGAGAGCAAGGGCATCAGGCCGAACCGTTGAGGCGGTGGCCGCTGCCATCCTTTCCGATTGTCTCGATAACGATAGGGATTTAGAGGAAATGGATGACCTTCAAAGAATGGTATTCGAGATGTATGGCGGAGACTTTCCCAAGAATGAGGTTGATCGCTTCCTTGCCGACCGCAGGCTCGAAGCAGCGGCGGAGGCCGCAAAGCTTGGCTGAGAAGCGCCTACCGAATCACCTTGACTTGTCCTACGTTTGCTAAGCTTACCCATGTTGTATCAGTGGTCCACACTTCAAGATTTAAGCGCATACCCACCGCAAGGCACACTGAATCTCCTAGCGAAACGCCATGAGATTTCTGGAAATCGGCGTAAATCCTGTATGCTTCCGGCACATCGTCAAGCGCGACCGCTTCAACTCGGCTAAGCTTAGCTTCAAAAGCAACACTCACAGCTTCGACCTGCTTCTGACTGAGCCCTCGACGCAGCCGGCGATATACCTCAATCAAATTTACAGTCGTAATGATCGAAGAAGCCAAATTTTGCCGGACAAGGTTCCCGCCAGGTTCTTTTAAGAGGTAGGCTAGCGCCGCAGATGCATCTAGGACGATCACTTGTCTCTCCTTTATTCCTCGCCGTGAGACGCATCACAATCGCTAAAAATAGGCGCCAATATTAGCGCGCCACCAAGCGTCGAATATTGGTGTACCTTATTGCTCTTCATGGTAGCCCGAGGCGATCTGCCCTCAGTGGCCGGAATACCGAGGTTGCTCAGAGTCTACTTGACTCCCTCTCGGTACAGTCTCCCCTTCCTTGCGCGCGGCTCTTATTCCGCGCGGTTATCAAGCGCATCCAAACGCCCCTCTATACGAGCTAGGTCATCCCACATTAGAGCGACCTTTCGTTCAACTGACCGCAGGCGTTCCAAAAACACCGGTACAAGCGGCTCTCTTTGATCGATTACAGTTGGAATAGATTCGCTGCTGGCTTCTTTCGATGGGTCCGATCTCTCCGAGATAGGGCTGTCGAAGTAGTTGGGATTGCGCTTAAGGACTTTGACCAACGCACTAACTTCAGGGACGGTAAAATCGCCGCGTCCTCCCCGCTCCCATTTGGAAATTGTTTGCAGTGACAGTGGTTGATCGAGCTCCAGCGCTTTGCTTAATCTTTCAGCCAGTTCTGGCTGGGTCAAGTTAAGCTCTCGCCGAGCTTTTCGGATTAATTCCCCGATTCGCTTGCCATCCCCTTTGCCACCGCACTTGCGCTTCATCATCGGTGCATCACTTTCATAATTGTGGAGTCCAGGCATAGATTTGACCGGTATTCCACCACGTGGCGAGATAAAGCACCCTAACGGGCCGAAACGTTTAGATCAAGCAAAAAAGTTGCCTAAAGGTAGAAATTGTAGCCGCGCTCGGTGGAGCGGTTGGAGGCGGACCGCGGCGTGGGGCTCGTTTGGTGCCTTGCGCATGGCGCGGCAAGAACAAGCACAGCTCGCGAGGGTGCGGCGCCAGTGCGGGGGGGGAAGCGAACGCGGGAATTTGGTGAATATGCAGCGGATCGCGGGCCGCGGCTCAAGCCGCACCAACTGGCAGTGCGAATTGCTCTAACCAAAAATCGCGCTCAAGTCCAAGGCCACGCCCGGCGGGTCCAGCCTCAGCTCGCCATTGCTTGCCAATGCGGTGCTCAGCGTGGATTGGTTGGCGCGGGTAAAGTGGATGGCGAGCGGCTTGTCGGGATCGATCACGACGTAATGTTCGACCGAAGGCACTTGAAAATACCCCTGCAGCTTGCCGCTGAAGTCGAAGGTCTTCGTCGATGGCGACAGTATTTCAACCACGATCAGCGGATCGGGGATTTCGCGCTGTTGCTCGTCAAGCGCCGCGCCGCAGCGTACCGCGACATCCGGAATGAAGGTCTTATTGTCCGAGATCCGCACCGCCAAGGCGTCGATGAGCACGTCGCAAGGCTGGGCGGCCTGCTTGATGGCGAGCCGCAGCGCATCGAACACCGCAACCTTGACATTGTGGTGCTTAAGCGTCTCCGGCGCCATCGCCGTATATTTCGGCACGATGCGCCCGTCGATCAGCTCAAGCTTTTCCTCGCCCGCGTAAGCTTCAGCCCAAGCCAGAAATTCGTCTGCGGTCATCGCATGAGCCGGCCAAGCTTGCGCGGAATTGGACATGACCAGGTTTCCTATCGTCTGCGCTACTAAAGTGATGGCTGGCGGCGCCGCGGTCAACGCCGCGCGCGCCGCAATACACACAGCTTATCGCGTTTGGAATAGGCAGGTCTCAAGTTATTCTACTGGAGGCAGCACTGGGTTTGGTCTGAGGCATGAGGGATGCTCGCTCAAAGGGGTAGTAGCAATGCGGCTCCGAACTAGCGGCAGAGGCGAGTCGTCATGTTTCTCATAAGACTTCAAGAAGTCTGGAGGAATAAGTTGCAATTCCAGGTCCGCATAGCCCAAATATGGCATTGTAAAATAAACGGCGTAATCGCGCCCGCCAACTAGCGCGGCCTCTGCGGCCGTCTCCCGTGACGGGGTCATGCTCTCGCCGAGCACGGAAGCACACCCCCACTCGCCGCAATACCGCGCTTTGAGGTCTTCATTTTCTACCAGCGAGGGGTAGTCGCGTTGCAGGATTGTCTTAAATTCACCCCCTGCTTCCGCCTGCATCACGAAGCGGCGCCCGATATACTGAACCACCAAGTCGTGCTGCCGAGGCGACAACGCTATGGGTGCGAACCTTACTGTGGTTGCGTGGCCGCTTTTTGATCGAAAGTAGGCCGAGAAATCCATCGATTTACAAAAAGCGGCACCGGAGTCTGCAAGCATCAGCAGTGCGCTGCGTCCGAGGTCTACTGAGGAGTCACTGTGACCGCGTATGAATTTTAGAAAAGCGTCGGGGTTGCTGAGGCCTGAAATCCCCCCGATGGCTTCCTGCGCCGTTGGCGTCCGCCCGCCCAGATATGGCGTCACCATGTCAGACCCGGCATCTATATAACTAATTATATGGAACACTGGAAATGATTTGCCGGGATCCTGGAACTGCGGAACATCTTCTAGTTCCAGCCATGGCATGGCTATCAGCTTTCGTATTGAATCTCCGAGACAGACTCCTTCGAGGCATTGCTCTTTCTCGGGTGCACGACCAACGACCGGTACAGGTCCCGATGTAGACGTTGTCTTCCGATCATGCGCCAGCCTTTGAACTTCTGCGATCTGAGCGGCGCTCACAGGCGTAGCGAAGCTCAACATTAGAATGATGCCGACGAAGATTACGGAGAATGCGCCTGTCATGCGTCGATGTCACCTTCGTAAAAATTCGTTGTTCAATCGCTTTCCGGCTTGGGCATAGCACTTTCCAGAACAGGACGAAACGGGGGAAGCGAGCGGCGCCGTATCAAGGCGCGCGCAATTTACACCCGGAACAAATTTTCGTATCCGGCGCAGTTTTGTCCTCGCCGGAATGCGCTATATTGGGCGGGGAGGCTCTTATGGATCTCGTGATACACGATCTGCCAGCCAAGCTGCTGGAAAAGCTGGAAAAAAAAGCCAAAGCATCCGGCCGCACGGTCGAACCGGAAGCCGCTGTTATCATCACTGCTTCATTGGCTCAATGTGAAGACGAAGCCGATCCGGCCGAGGCATTCCTGAAAGTGGTTGACGGCCTGTACGGAGAGAACCGCCCCAAAAACGTTGTGGACGAGTTCCTTGCCGAGCGGTGCAAGCTTTGGGGCGAAGAAGACCGGTGCGATAGTCAGAGCCCATGATCGTCCTCGACGCTTCGGCCTTTGGTCGGAGCGGACCTGCCCCAAAATTAGCCCTATGGGCGCATGTAGTTTGCCATCCTCCCCCGCCGTGCTAAGACGCGCCTAGAAGCGAGGCAGGATGGACATCCTAAATAACCTATGGGCACTCTTTCCAGGCGCGAACGATGCGGCGAAGCTGCGGCTCTTCATTGAAGTGGTTGGCGGCGTGGGCCTCTTTTGGGTCCTCGCGCGTTGGCTCGGCTTGCACAAGCCTGACGCCGCCTCCCCCGGCACGCGCGCGGCCGCGGAGCCGGTCGACGTGCCGCAGCTCCTCCTGGAACTCCAGGCTCGGCTCGAAGCGCTGCTTGCGGCGATGCCTGGCGAGGCTGGCATCGGGCTTTTCGGCGCCTCCAGCGCAATCGTGAAAGATTTAACCGCCGCGGTGCAGCGCCTCGCCGGAACAGGCGATGAGGCAGCGCTCGTGAGCCTCGCAGGCGGAGAATGCGGCCCCGCCATGGCCGCGCTCGCAACAATACGCATGGCCTCTTTGCAGAGCGAGGCGGCGGCGGAAGCCGAGGAGGCGGCGCTGGCGCGCGAGCAGGGCGCCATTGCCCTTTTCGCCGATCCGGACGACGCATTACGCCTCTACGCGTCGGCGTGCGTGCTCGACCCGGATCATGCCGAGGGCTGGTACCGGCTGGGCGAATTGAAGCTGCACGCGGGCGACGCGTCAGGCGCCCGGCGCTGCTATGCCCAGGCTGTGTCGCTTGGCAACGCGGCCGCCGATCCGGAGGCCATGGGCACCGCGCTCAGCTATCTCGGCCTGCTCTCGAAGCGCGAGGGCAACGGTGAGGAGGCCTGTGCGCTGTGGCGAGAGGCGCTCGATGTGTTCCGGGCGGGTGGCATGAAGGCGCAAATCGAGGAAGTGGAAGGGTGGATGCGCGAAGCAGGCTGCGCGGAGTAGCTGCCTTCGCGCCCGCTATTTTCGTAGCGTCGGGCCATGGTTAACGCCCGAATGGTAAATCGGGCTGCATTTGAATATCTTCCCGCCGCAAAAATCGCGATTTTTTGCGATTTCACCCCGAAAAGTGGATTTCAAAAAGTCCGTTAAATATATTTCCACTTTAAAATTAACCACGTTGGGCGCCCTGCGCCAGGCCGCGGCGCAACACGGCCGCCGCTTTTCTCCAGTAATATCATGCCGTTAGCGAGCTTAACACTTAAGCAAGGCGCTTTTTCCTAAGCTGGCGCCTTAAGAGAACGCGGCCGAAGCAGGCGGAGCACCTATGGTCAGTCACGGAAATTGTAAACACGCGCTACCTCTCCCGGCTTCGAGGACGTGGCCTTGGAGCGCCTCTATTGTCATCCCGGAAGCCGCGTTCGGCCATCCGGGATCTTGCCAAATATCGGAGCCGGGTATGCTGCAAGACCCCGGATAAGCGCGAGGCGCTTTCCGGGGGGACAACAGAAGCCGCGAACTATCCGGCCGGATGCAGGATCAGCCCGGCAAGGTTTGCGCGAAGGTGTTCGTCAGCGTGCCGATGCCCTCGATGGAAACCTCCACCGTATTTGCGGCCTCCTTCATCACGCCTGCGCCAAGCGACGTCCCGCAGGCGATCACGTCGCCGGGCATGAGCGTCACGTCCTTCGAAAGCAGGCTGACGAGCCGCGCTGGCGGGAAGAACATATCGCTTAACGGATAATTCTGCCGCTCCGCGCCGTTCAACACGGTGCGCACGCTGAGCGTCACCGGATCGAGGCCGGTGGCAATCGCAGGCCCAAAGGCGCCGAACGTATCGAAGCTCTTCGCCCTCGCCCACTGCGCGAACGAGGCGTCCTTGGTGAGAATATCGAGGGCGGTCACATCGTTCACGCAAGTATAGCCGAAAATATAGTCCGGCGCCTCGGCCTCGGAGACGTTGCTGCAGCGCTTGCCGATCACGATGCCGAGTTCGCCTTCGTAGATGATCCTGCCGCTGTAGGAGGCCGGCCGCTCGATGGCCTCGCCATGGGCCAAATGGGACGAGGGCGCTTTCAGAAACCAAAGCGGCTCGGCCGGCTCTGACAGGTTTTGCTTCTTGGCATTGGCGGCGAAATTGTTCCAGAGGCAGATCATTTTGCTGGGCAAACAAGGTGTTAGCAATTTGACCCTGGCGAGATCGGCCCGCTCGCCGGTAGGCACCGCGTTTTCGAACATATCGCCCTTGTGGACCGCGATGGTGCTGCCATCGAGCGTTCCGAAATAGCTCGCGCCGCCATGCTCAAACCGGACCCACTTCGCCATTCGCGTAACTCCTTTTCCGAGGGCCGCGCCGGGCCTGCGGCTCCACGATCCAAATCCGTTCCGAGGCCGCTCTCGATCTCTCACGCTCCCAGGGCACCGTTCCAATCTACTAAGCCGGTGCCGCTCCAATGGCCGAATGAGGTCAGATCCATCTTCGGCCTGGCCAGCCGGCGCCAAATCTCTATCATATTGAGGACGCGTATGTCGTCGAACATTACGATGGGGTTTTTGGGCAGCTCCAATGAACTCACGGCGCCGATGAAATGCCGCTCCGTCACCCCATCCTTTGGGCCGTCGATGAATATGAAATCGGCATCGGCAAAAAGCTCGCGATAGGGCTCGATGCTGCCGGGGGCTCCGATATTTGCGATATGCTGCGCGATGCTCCCGCTGGCGAAATCGCCTTCGGTAAACCAGGTTTTCTCGAATTTGTCCCAGGGGATAAGGTCGAATGTGGCGACGCTGCCGCCCGGAGGGAGCGCTGCCGCGATTGCAAGCGTTCCCATTCCGGTGGACGTGCCGATTTCAACGACCCTGGAAGCGCCCAGTTCGCGCACCAGCGCGGCCAGAAGCCGGTAGTGCTCCCCCGGCCAGACGCGATACCAGCGCGGCTCGCTCGACTCCCGGCGATCGAGCTCCGGAAACTCCAAGCTCCGGGCGCGGGAAGCGGCGGCGAGTGCGACATCCAAAAGGCGCGGTGTCGGGCGCCAAGCTTCGTCGTCCGCGCTCGCGATTATTGAGATTTCTTTGTGCCGGGCGGGCGTGCGCTGCAAAGCCCTCGTGTAGGACTGCAACTTCGAGACACTTTGAAGCAAGTATACCATGATCGCATTGCTCGATTGAAAGTGGAAGCCGTAAGCTATACCGTTCGATGTTTCTGCCGGCAATAATTGCCCAGCCCGGCCACGCCCCGAGCCTCAAAGATACTGCACGTTTTTGAACGCCGCCGTCGCTATCCTGCCCGAGAGAACGTAAGCCGCTGTGTTTACCAGAGACACGAAAGGCCGTCTTAACTCGCGCAACGCCCTTTGGCGCCCGGAAAGGCGCGACTTTCTTTTCCCGCTCTGAACGGTACTTTGCAATTCGGAAGATAGGGCGGACGCACCTTGAGCCTTTCTTTCCTGGATGCAAAGCGCAGGAACCATTTGATAAATCTTGCATAGATTTTCGCAGAGCAAGTCTTCAAACATAATATGATCGAGAGGCCGGCAAAATACCCGCGTTCGCTCAAGCAGCATAGCCGCGGCTTCCCGCGAAACGATATAGGCGCCAGTCCCAAGATGAGACGATAAAAGTGCTTGTAAGACACGCCCCTTGCAAGCGTATTTCTGGCGGCCGAGAAGAATTTTGCGCCGGCCTAAAGCTTCAATTTTCACGATGCCGGCATTGGCCGGCAACCAGTCCCGGGCGCCTACAAAAGCTGGAAATTCCGGGCTAAGGATTACGTCGTCCTCGAGAACGCAACAGTGCGAGGCCCCGCTCTCGATCAGCCGCTGCCAGACTTCCCGATGGCTCAATCCCACGGCCCGCTCGTATCGCGTCAGCTCCTCGGGGCGCCGCGGTACTTCGCCCGCGCGCCGCTCCAGACCTTCGAGACCGCGGCCCTCGACCGCCGGCACACGCTCAAAAGCAACGCCGCCGAGCTGCTGCGCCATGCGCTCCATGCGCGCAGGCTGCCGGTCGAGATTGATCACGTAAGTCAGCATGCGCACCCTTTTTTGCGAACGCCCGGACTATTATCGGCGGTCCGGCGCCTGTCAATCCGGGCGATCGTCTCACCTGGCTTCACTTTACCAAACATGGCCCTTTTGCAATTCCCAACGCCAAGCATCCTCGATGATAGTCCCGAGGTCCGCACGGGCCGGCTGCCAGCCAAGTGCGCGCTGTATTTCGCCGGCGTCCGCAACGAGGACTGCAGGGTCCCCCGCGCGCCGTTCCGCATCTTTTATGGCGATCGGCCTTCCCGTCACCTGCCGGGCGGCTGCGATCACCTCGCTGACGCTGAACCCTTGCGAGTTCCCTAAATTGAAAAAACCGCCCTTATGGCCGCCTCTAAGCGCGCGCAGTGCCAAGAGATGCGCCTCGCACAAATCCTCGACGTGCACGTAATCGCGTATGCAGGTCCCATCGGGCGTGGGATAATCCCGGCCGAACACCGTTATGGCGTCGCGGCGGCCCGAGGCTGCTTGTAGCACGAGCGGAATAAGATGTGTCTCCGGGCTATGCCGTTCGCCGATCCTTGCCTGCGGGTCGGCGCCGGAAGCATTGAAATAGCGCATGGAAAGGAAGTTCAGCCCGTGCGCCGCGCTCAAATCTTCCAGCGCCTCCTCTATCATCCGCTTGGTCCTGCCATAAGGGTTGATGGGCGCACAAGGATGATCTTCTTCGATCGGGCCGCAGCCCGTATTGCCGTAAACCGCTGCGGAAGAGGAGAAGACAAAGTTTGGCACACCGCACTCTATCATCGTATTCAGGAGCCGCAGGGTGTTCGCAACGTTGTTGATGTAATATTTTGCCGGGGCAGCGATGGACTCGCCCACCTGGATGAACGATGCGAAGTGCATAACTGCATCGATTCGGTGCTTCTCCAATACCTCGCGTATAAGCTCGTCAGAGGCAAAGTCCCCTAAAACGAACTCACCGCCTATAACAGCGTCGCGGAAACCGGTGGATAGGTTATCGATAGCGACAACCCCCTCGCCTTCCTCAAGAAGGCGCCTAACCATATGCGAGCCAATATAGCCAGCCCCACCGACTACAAGAACAGCCATAACCGAGCCTTATCCGTCCAAAACGCAGCCTTACCCGCAACCCCATCCGATATTGAATATGGCAAGGCAGCTGCAGGGCTGACCGGGAAACTTAACCTCGCAGACGGCCATCATCCAAGGACTACAATGAGAGGCAGCGAACGCCGCGTCAACTTTTCGAAACATTCGAGCGCGATGGAGTTTCGAAAGTTCTTTTGCGAAGGAACGGTTGACAGCAAGAATAGACGCCACTGCATGCTTTGCGGATATTTCGTCCTTCCGGCATTGTCATCTGTGCCGTCCAACTACTTACTGTTACCCGTTTCCCAGAAAAGATATCAGGCGCCAGGACGGCGTCCCCTGGTTGACGCTACGGATAAACACCCCTATCAAGGCGTGACTTTGCCGGAGCGCATAGACATGAATCGCATCGTTGCGATGTATTGGGACAACATCGACCGGCGGGTGGTTGACGCCCAGCGGCGCGTGTTCGAGCATTTCGGCTACGCGATCGACCAGCAAGAGCGTACCGGAGCCAGCCACGGGGCCTTCCTCGACGACTATATGGCACGGCTCGGCGAGGACGATGTGGCCTTGCTCATGGATATCGATTGCTTCCCCCTGAATCGCGAGATCGTCGATGAGGCTTTCGCCGCCGCCCGCGATGGGCGCATTTTCGGTTGCGCGCAGTCGAGCAATCACATCGACCCGGACCGTTTGTTCGCCGCACCGATGTTCATGGCCATATCGCGCCGGACATGGCACAGCCTCGGCCGCCCGAGCTTTTGCACCGACAGCCAAAATGACGTCGCCCAGAGGCTGAACGACATCGCCGCGGCGGCCGGAGTCCCCATCGACATGCTTTTCCCTTGGGCCTGCATCGTACCCAAGTGGCGCCTCGGCGACATCGCTCTATACGGCATCGGCACCTTCTACAAAGGCGGCGTATTTCATCTGTTCGAGGCGCGCCGCACGCCCTATTCCTTCATTCTGTACGATGTGGCGGACGCGGTTTTGAACGGCCGCGAAATCGATCATCTCGCGTTGGTGCGCAAGGCGCTTCCCCTATACAAGCACGAACGCTGGGCTCGCCGCTTGACCCGGTGGCGCAAGGCGACTTGGTTCCATCGCATGTTAAAGCGGCTGCGCGGCGTGTCCCCCTATGCCGAGCCCATTCCCCCGATTCGCGGCTAACGGACGTCAATCGCCGCAGGAGCGCACGTCATGGAAAATTCGCGGGTGCTTTTCATCCGCCCCCGCCGCTTCCAGGACGATCGCGGCTGGTTCTCGGAGAGCTATAGCGAGCGCAGCTTCGCCTCGCTTGGGCTCACCGCACGCTTCGTGCAAGACAATCATTCGCTCTCCCGGCCATTTCACACCGTTCGCGGGTTGCATTTTCAGCGCCCGCCGCATGCGCAGGCAAAGCTGGTGCGGTGCATGCGCGGGCGGATCTTTGACGTCATCGTAGACATCAGGCGAAGCTCGCCCACCTATGGCCGCTGGCTATCGGTTGAGCTTTCGGCAGAAGGCGGCGAGCAACTGTTTGTGCCCGAAGGCTTCCTGCACGGGTTTCTCACGCTCTCGGCCGATACCGAGGTGATCTACAAAGTTACGGATTTCTACAGCCGCGATTGCGATGCGGGCGTGCGCTGGGACGACAAATCCTTGGGCATAGGCTGGCCGCTTCCCGGCGGCGCCACGCCCGCGCTGTCACCCAAGGACGCCGCACTTCCCGCATTTGCCAGCCTCGACAGCCCCTTCTCCTTTGGGCCTGGCGACGCCCCGCTGGCTCCCCTGAAGGAGCTGGTCCCATGAGGATTATCGTCACGGGAGGCGCGGGCTTCATCGGCTCGGCCCTCATCAGGCATCTGATCGCCGGAAGCCAGCACGAGGTCCTTAATCTCGACAAGCTCACCTATGCGGGCTCGCTCACTTCGCTCGAGGCTATCGCGCAAAATCCGCGCTACCGTTTTGCGCGGGGCGACATCTGCGACGCCGCACTCGTCGCGAAGACCTTCGCCGGGTTCGATCCCGACGGCATCGTCCATCTCGCCGCTGAAAGCCATGTCGACCGCTCCATCGATGGGCCGGGCGCTTTTATTCAGACCAACATCAACGGCACATTCACTCTGCTGCAGGCTGCGCGCGAGCATTTCGCGCGGCTTTCGCCCGAGCGGCGGTCCCGGTTCCGCTTCCATCATGTGTCCACCGATGAGGTCTATGGCTCGCTCGGCGCCTCAGGCAAATTTTCCGAATCCACGCCCTACGATCCCCGCTCGCCCTATTCCGCGTCCAAGGCGGCATCCGATCATCTCGTCTCCGCGTGGGGGCATACTTTCGGGTTGCCGGTGCTTCTCAGCAACTGCTCGAATAACTATGGCCCCTATCAATTTCCAGAGAAACTCATTCCGCTTTGCATTATCAAGGCGCTGGCTGGCGAGCCGCTGCCCGTCTACGGCAAAGGCGAGAATGTCCGCGACTGGCTCTATGTCGAGGATCACGCGAGCGCTCTTAGAACCGTTTTCGAGCACGGCCGGCCTGGCGAGACCTACAACATCGGCGGCGATGCCGAGCGCCGTAACATCGATGTGGTAAGTGCGCTTTGCGCCGTGCTCGACCGGTTGCGCCCGCGCCCCGGCGGGCTATCGTACCGCGATCTCATAAATTTCGTGGCCGACAGGCCTGGGCACGACGCGCGCTACGCCATCGACGCCACGAAAATCCGCGAAGAGCTGGGCTGGGCGCCGCTTCAAAGTTTCGAGGCCGGGATCGAGGCTACGGCGATTTGGTATTTGAATAATTCTGGCTGGTGGCGGGAGGTCCAAGCGCGGAGCTATCGCGGCGAGCGCCTCGGGCTGAAGCTGGCAAGGCCATGAGCGGCGGGGAAATCCTGATTACCGGCGGCAGCGGACAGGCGGGCATCGAATTGTGCCGCCTTCCCTGGCCGGAAAACTTGCGGTTATGGGTTCCGGGGCACAGCGAGCTGGATTTGTCGAACCCCGCCAGCGTGAAAAAAGCGCTCGATGGCCGCGTGCTTGCGGCAATCGTCAACGCGGGCGCTTACACCGCTGTGGATAGAGCGGAAAGCGAACCCGTCGTGGCATTCGCGGTGAACGCGCTTGGACCCGCGGCTCTGGCGGAGGCAGCCCGGCGCATGGGCGCTCCGCTCGTTCATATCTCGACCGATTACGTCTTCGACGGCCGCAAGGATGGGCTTTATGTAGAGGACGACAAGGTGGCCCCGCTCGGCGTATATGGCGCAAGCAAGGAGGCTGGCGAGCAAGCTGTCCGCACCATCCACCACCGCTCCGCGATCGTTCGCACAGCTTGGCTCGTGAGCCCTCACCACAACAATTTTCTAAAGACGATGCTTCGCCTCGCCAGCGAGCGCCCGGCGCTCAGGGTGGTCGCCGATCAAATAGGCTGCCCGACCGTGGCCTTAGACCTGGCGCGTGCGCTGCAAATCATCGTGCTGCGTCTCATCTGCGATCCTAACGCCCCCGTGGGCACGTTCCACTTTGTGAATGCGGGCGAGACCACTTGGCACGGTCTTGCCACGGCGGTGCTCGCCCGGGGCGCGCAACAGGGCCACCCTGTCCCGCCCGTCGAGGCTATCTCTACAGCGCAATACCCAACGCCGGCACCGCGTCCGGCGAATTCGCGCCTGTCGGTGGCGAAACTGACGAAGGCTTACGGCATTGTGCCGCGCCCCTGGCCCGAGGCTGTGGCGGAAGCGGCGGACGCATTATTAGAAGGCAGGAGTTCCTCATGAAAGGCATCGTTCTCGCGGGCGGGTCGGGCACGCGGCTTTACCCGGCCACGCTTGGGGTCAGCAAGCAGCTTCTTCCGGTCTACGATAAGCCCATGATCTACTATCCCTTGTCGGTCCTGATGCTGGCTGGAATTCAGGATATTCTCTTGATTTCGACGCCTGAGCATTTGCCTTTGTTCCGCATGCTTTTAGGTGACGGCTCCGCCTTTGGGATATCGTTGAGCTATGCGGAGCAGCGACGCCCGGAGGGGCTGGCCCAAGCGTTCATCATCGGCGAGGAGTTTGTTGGCCGCGATCGCGTGGCACTCGTTCTTGGCGACAATATCTTCGTTGGCGGCGGCCTCACGGCGCTGCTGACCGAGGCTGCATCGAGAGAGAAGGGAGCGACCATCTTCGCCTACCGGGTGGAGGACCCGCGGCGCTACGGCGTCGTCGCGTTCGATGCCGATGGCAAAGCGACCGATATTGTCGAGAAGCCCGCCAACCCGCCTTCTTCTTGGGCCGCAACCGGACTTTACTTTTACGATAACCGGGTCGTCGAGGTCGCCAAATCCATCCGCCCTTCGGCGCGCGGGGAGCTTGAGATTACCGACGTCAACCGGACCTATCTCGAACGGGGCGAACTGCACGTTCAGCGCATGACACGCGGGCACGCCTGGCTCGATACCGGCACGCACGATTCGCTTCTGGAGGCATCCGAATTTGTGCGCACCCTGCAGCACCGCCAAGGCCTGCATATTGCGTGTCTCGAGGAGATCGCTTTCCAGAAAGGCTTCATTGGCATCGATCGACTGCGCGAGCGGAGCCTTTATTTTGCCAAATCCGGCTACGGCAAATATCTCAGCGAGATCGTCCACGAGGCCGAAGGCGGCACATGACGCGCCGGTTTCGCTGCAACGCTGAGAACGGGCGCGGCAATTGCGCGCTTGCATCGGCGGCAACGGAATATATGACTACACATCAAACGGTTGGGACGCGGGCAGCGCTGGATGATAAAATTTATATATTTAGTGTTTGGCACCAAACCAACCTATCAGGCGGAACTGCGCTACAGCATATCGACACTGCTTGCCGAAATGCCGGAGGCCGCCGGCAACGTCACCGTGTACACGGACCGTCCATCTCTTTACATCGCCGACAACCGCTATGTGAAAGCGGTCGATATAGCGCCGCTTCTTGCAGAAATGACCAACGGCGGGGAGTATGTCTTTAGGGCAAAGCCGTGGGCCGTGCTCCATGCCTTGCGAGCCCACGGGTGTCCTTGCGTTTTTCTGGACACCGACACGTTCGTCAAACGCGGGTTCGCCAGAGCGCTGAAATCGCAACTCCAGAGCGGAGCCGTCATGGACCGGTATGTGCGCCGGCATCCCTTCCCCGAATGCACCGGGTTCGAAACCATTCTTCCGAGCGGTAAGCCGTTCCGCTACGATCCCAAGACCGCCGTGATGTACAACAGCGGCGTCATCGGGGTCAGGCCCAGCGACGCCGCCGCCATCGAGGATGCTATCGCCATCATCGACGCGATCCGGCCTCTCTCCTACAAGCGCACCCACGACCAGGAGCAGTTCGCCATTAATGAGGCCCTGCGCATTCACGGCGTCCGCATCGGCGTTATTCACAACACGCTCAACCATTACTGCTCCAGGTGGCAGAAGCGCTATATGCACTGGCGGTTCGAGAGGATTGCGGATATTGCCGCGGCTCCGATTGTGCCGCGCCGGCCCCGCATTAAGGTGAACAAGGCCATCGGGGCCGTTTTCAAATACACAAATAAGCGCCTAGCTAAATAATCCGCCGTAAAGCGGGTACCGGCGGCGCTGCACCTTCAGAGCGGAGGGCTTCCGCTTGCGGAAGGCTCGGTTTCGCGCGCCTCCGCTTCTTCGGTGCGGGGGCCAGTCAGCAAGGGAATGCTGAGATAGGGCATGACATGCAGGGCACCGGCTACGGACAAATGATTGTTGTCCGACATCAAAAGGGTGTCTCCGCTCCGCGCGAGGCACTGCTCCTGATTACATAGAACGCCGGCCGCGCTTGCCACCGAAAAGCTGTATCGCTTTTTTAGAAAAGCGAAATACCCATTTAAAGTCCGGCTCTTGGACTCGAAGACTTCCCTTGGCAGCATCACGCAAGCGCCCGTGCCCCGCCCATAAAAGATGGCACGCGCCACACAGGCCCTTACCGGCATCGCGAATTCAGGAACCTGCTCGAGTAAGGACACTTCTGCGCCCACACTGCTAAGGAAAGCTAACGTCTTTGCAAGGCCGCCCTTATTCTGCGCAGGGTTCTCCTCGGCGAGGAATCGGCGAAGGTACCTCAGGTGGCTGCTCCACCGGCCGCCAAGAATAGCAAGCTTGACGCTGTTATTGCGCACCCAGCGGCTGACGGACGCGTTGAACTTTCTGCATGGTCTTGACATCTGCGGGTCGTCGAGAAACGGCTGGCATCCCCCCATTGAAAAGAGCAGGCCGGATATCTTCCGGTTACTCGCGAGGGTAGTAAGGGCGGGTGCGAAATGTACGGCGTGGGAGTCTCCCCATACGATGAAATCGTAGCGCCCGCCGTGGTTCTCACCAAGCTCGCAAGTCCCGCCGCCCTCTATTCCGGGAATATGAACTGGCCGGCAGTATTGCGGAATTACAGATTGCTTTTTTTCTAACTGTAGGACCGCTTCGCTGGCACGGTATGGAAAGCCTCCGCTTTGGCTAAACGATACGCCGGCAATAAGAAGGACGCCCATCGCCGCGGCGGCAACCCCAAAGACCCTTACCTCTGGAAGCCTGGCAGCCCGGCATGGGGTTTCGATAAAGCGCCAGGAGAGGTGCGCCAGAGCCACGCTCGTCAAGGCGATGGCGAGGCGATGCACAAGCGTAAGCTCCTCGCTGAAATAGAGATGTGCAAAGCTGAGCAACGGCCAGTGGATCAGGTAAAGCGAGTAGGAGATCAGGCCGATATGCCGGATCGGTCCGATGGAAAGGAGCCTCGATACCGGGTTGGCGGGATTTCCGGCCGCAATGATGAAGCCGGCGCCGGCGCAGGGCAGGAGCGCGGTAAAACCCGGGAAGCGCGACGCAGTATCGTACAGCGCCACGGCAACCGCGATCCCGCCGAGCCCAGCTATTCCCAAAGCCGTGGCGAGGCGCCCCGGCCGCAAGAGTACGGGAGAAACCGCGAGACCCGCTCCAAGAAGCAGCTCCCATGCCCTGCACCAGGGAAGATAAAACGCATCCTTTTGATAATCTGGCATCCTCGCTTCGGCCAGCGCCAGCGAGACCAACGCAAGCACGAGGATGGCGTAGGGTACCTTTTTTGCGGGTACTGCCCGATTGAGAAGAAGCAGAATCAGCGGCCACGCGGCATAAAACTGCTCCTCAACGGAAAGCGACCAAGTGTGCAGCAGGGGCGTTTCGATAGCTGGCGCCGCGAAATAATCCGCGACCTTTATCGCATGAAAGTTCGAGAAGAAAAGCACCGTGGCATTGGCGAACCTTCCGAACGCCACCAGGTCGCCTGGGATGAGCAGGAAAAATGCCGCGATTGTACAAAACAACAGGACCGTGTAGAGGGCAGGAAATATCCGCTTGATGCGGCGCACATAGAAATTTTGCAGGGAGAAAGAGCCATCCCCTAACGCGGGCCAGATAATGCCCGTTATGAGATATCCCGATATAACAAAGAATACATCGACGCCCACAAAACCGCCGGGAAAGCCGGGCAATCCGGCATGATAAAAGACGACCGAAAGAACCGCGACGGCTCTCAGACCGTCGATATCGGGACGGTAGTTTGGCTGTTGGCTAATGGCACGTTCTCCAATGAAGCCAGGTCTTATCAGACGAGTTCGAGCTGTTAGCCGATTAGCTCCACCCGCGCAAGCTCTCCGCCGGCCACGGACAAATGCGCGGACTCCGCAAGGCGCGCGCCAAGACGGTTGACAACCCATGGCGGGTTAAAGAAAAAGCATGAAGATGCTACGAGGGACGTCCCAGGACGCGGAAGGGGTGGCAAGGCTATGCGCGTAAGTTTCGACGGCGGACGCCTGAACGAGCGCGGCGTCGCTGTCGCGATGTACGACTATGCTTTTCACGCCCGCGCCCTGTTGGGCGTCGAGCCGGTGATACTCCATAATTCCAGCACGCCTCCGTTGCAGGCGCATGTGGAACGCTTCGAGCGCGTGTTCCCCACATTCGGCTATTCCAGCGACGACGAGATGCAGCGGCTGATCGAGCGCGAGCGGATCGATGCCGCCTATTTTCTGAAGACCGGGCGCAAGGACGTCCGCATCTCGAAGTCCTGCCGCACGGCGGTGCACGAGGTCTTCAAATTCTTCACACCGCAAGGCGATGCCTATGCCTATGTTTCGCGCTGGCTTGCCGATGCGATGACGGGCGGGCGTTATCCGGCCGTGCCGCACATCGTGGGCCTGCCGGCCCCGGGCGCCAATCTGCGCGCCGAGCTGGGCATACCGGACGATGCCTTCGTCGCCGGCAGGCATGGAGGCGCCGACCAATTCAATACGCCCTTCGTGCCCGCGGCGATCGAGGCGGCGCTCGCCCGGCGCAAGAACCTCTGGATTGTTCTGTTGAACACCAACCGCTTTTCGGCGCATGAGCGGATCGTTCATTTGCCTCCCACGCCGGACCGGCAGCGGATCGCCGATTTCATCGCCACCTGCGATGCGGGCCTCAACGCGCGCCGCGTCGGCGAAACCTTTGGCCTGGCGATCGCCGAGTTCCTCTCCCAGGATAAACCCGTTTTGGTCTGGGCGGGCGGACGGGACCGCAACCACCTCGAACTCGTTGGGGATCCCCGCTTTATCTATCGGACGCGGCACGATCTGACGCGGTTGCTCGTCGAATTGGAGCCTCGCGACTGGGGCGGGCGCTGGCACGAACGCGTCCGTCAGTTCGAACCTTCGGCGGTGATGCAGGCCTTCGCAGCGATATTCCTAGGTCCGGAGCCCCGAACGGAACCGAAGCTGCCGCCAGGGTTCCAACTCGCCACTGCCGCGCGGCAACGCGCCGGGCGGTTGAGGGACCGTTACTGGATATCCTTTTAGCTGGGCGCAGCTGGCAGTACCGCGTGGTAAACCGGGCTGCACAGCGCAAGATTGAAAAATGAATTGGCTATTCATAATTATTGAATAGCCAGCTTTCGCGCCTCAATTTATGTTTAGAGCATCGCGAGCTTATTCCGGTGCCCGTTAACGTGAGGCGGCCGTTACAGCCATAGGCAATCACTGCGGCATCAGAAACTCAATCCTGGATTGCTTCTCTACATTGGCAATGACTGAGATCCCAGGTTAACGCGCGAAATCTAGGCATGGTATTTCATTTTCTTTGTTGGGATTCCCGTCATGGCCTCAACTCCGAATCTTCAAATGCGGCTCGCAATGCCGGCACCGAACGCTTGGCTTGAGTGACGTCTCGAGGGAATGGTAGCCCGCCATATCGCCCGCGATGAATCTTACTAGAGTTTGGATATGAGAAGGCCGATGAACGGCTGAAGGAGAAACAAGGGAGTTCCGCCGGCGATGAACCAACAAGAATTTGGCCCCTGGAATCCGGGTGTCGAGTCGACTCTCCCAAATGAGTTTTTACCGTTGTCGACGCTGTTCCGGCCAGAGAACGCGCTCACGAAGCTGGCCGATCTCCATGAGCTCAGTGACTTTTCGGGCATTTCCCTTCAGGACCTCGTGATGTTTAAGCCCGAACGCCTGGCCGTGCACGAGCTACTCATCCGCGTAACGGCAGACCTTTTCGTGTCGGACGGCACAAAATACGAGGACCTTGGAACAAATTTTCGCCGCATAACCGCAACCATTCTAGACAAGTATATTATGCCGCGGATAGACGAGGTGAAAGAACTTCACGACAATTTGCGGCAGCAAGTTTCTCTGCTCATCGGCCAAGAATTATCGAACTGTTTTCGCGAGCCGTTGCCCGCCCCTCAGCTTCGCAGCGAACAGCCTTCGCTTCTCAGCCGTTTCGGATTCCTCGCCAAAGCCGAACCCGCCTCTGCTTCCCTGGAAACCGTAGAGGAGCGCGACATCCGGATCGTAACCGCGTGGAGCCGGAGAGCCGCCGCAGCTGAAACTGAGCTTGAGCGCAGGGCTTACCAAGCCCTTGTGCGAGTTTCCTCCGCGGTTGGCAAAAAGCGCGGACGGCTCATTGGCGACGCAGGCGTACTATCGGCGCTCGCCGTCCCCCAAGTGTGCAACGAGTATGGCAGCGAATTGATCGGCTCGCACATTGAGCAGTATATCCATCGCGCCGTGTTGGAGGAAGGTTACACTCTCGTGCCAGCGCAGGCCCACCCCGTGGTCATGAAGGTCAAGGGCGCTTCGGCGTCCGGCAAAAGCACGATGCGCCCCCTGCAAAAACAGCTTGCGGAGAGAATTGGCATTCGATGGGACGAATTTGCGCTCATAAGTCCCGACGTATGGCGCAAGTTCTTGCTGGATTACGACAGCCTCGGCCCGGCGCGAAAATATGCGGGAACTCTAACAGGTCACGAGGTCGCGATCATCGACAAAAAGCTCGACCGGTACTTGGCGAACAAAGCTGAGAGCGGGCGAATGTCTCATCTCCTCATTGACCGCTTTCGCTTCGACAGCTTCATTGAGGGTCCAGATAGGGACAATGACGGCGTGCTCCCAGCACGGTCCGGCCACCTGATCTATATGTTTTTCATGATCACACCGCCGGAGGCTACGGTCGAGCGTGCCTGGAAAAGGGGGGAGAAATTCGGACGCTATAAGGCGGTCGACGATCTTCTGTACCACAACATCGAAGCTTACACAGGAATGCCGCGGCTGCTTTTCGCCTGGGCGGGACAAAAGACTAAGCAAATTCATTTCGAATTCCTCGATAACGATGTTCCCAAGGGGTGCCCGCCGCGAACGGTCGCCTTCGGAACAGGGAGCGAATTGAACATTTTAGACGTCAAACGCCTTCTCGATGTCGATCGCTTCAAAAAGATAAACCTCGATGCGCGCCGGCCCGAGGACGTTTACCTGCCGGATTCGCATGCGCCCGAGAACAACACCGAATTCCTACGGCAATGCGTGCGAGCGATCCCGGCGATCAACTTCGTGGATTGCGAGTCGGGCCTGATATACGCCAAGGTCCGGGACGGAAAGCTGATACGTGGCGCTGATGAACCCTCCGATCCGCACGCAAAAGCCGGATTGGCCGCCGTTGCCGCTGAACTTGCGCACGTTTCCGCTGGCATTCTAGAACCCTTTGGTGAGCTGACACCCGGCAAGGTTCATACGCTCGGCACTTGGTGCGGCCAGCCGCGGACGCCGGATCCAGCCGCCTGTTGACCCCGGTCCAGCCGCGTCTGAGGAAGCGATTCGAGCACGGCCGGCACGTGCACAACGGGTGTGGATTGCGCGCCTTGTCCGAATTTTCTTAAACCCCTCAACAAGCGCTCGAAGCCCACGATATCCCTATTGACCGGCATCAAGGCCCGTGAAGGTTCCCCTGCGTAAACATCTTTCCGGGCAATTGGGCCGCGATCTGCTTTTGCAGTAAATCGGAGCCGCATGGAGGAAGACGATGTTGAAGCTTATCGAGGGTCTACCGACGGACGTGATGGGCATCGAGGCTATCGGCAAGGTTACCCATGAAGATTATAAAACCGTCCTCATCCCGATGGCCGAAGCCATGATCGCCAAGGGGCCGATCAAGATGCTTTATGTTGCCGGGCAGGATTTTGACGGTTACGAGCTTGAGGCGCTCTGGGACGACGGCACATTCGGCGTGAAGCATTGGCATGATTTCACCCGTGTCGCGGTGGTTGCGGACCAGACGTGGCTTCGCGCCGCCGTCACGATGTTCAGGCCCTTCTTCCCGTGCGAAGTCCGCCTTTTCAGGCTCGCCGGTCTGGCTGCGGCGAAGGCTTGGATTACAAGCCCGCAAAAGGCGGGCGCCTAATGGCACACCCGCAGAACGCAGGCGATATGCAGTCTCCCGGGCGGGTCATTGCCGTTCACGGCTCAGTCGTCGATGCAAGCTTCCCTGCAGGCGCCTTACCGGACATCGAAGAAGCGATCGCAATCGAAGCCGGCTCCTTTCGCGATCTCATCGCAGAAGTTCAGCAGCATCTTGGTCCCACAACCATACGGGCGGTCGCGCTTGAAAATACAGCGGGGCTTTCCCGCGGCGCGCGGGTCCGGGCAACCGGCGCGCCCATTCGCGTCCCCGTCGGACAGGCCGTGCTTGGACGGCTTCTCAACGCTACCGGTGAGCTGGCCGATCGCGGGCCGCCGCTCCCCCAGAGCACGGAGCGCCGGCCCATTCATGCGGCGGCGCCTTCGATCGCCCGGCTTGGGGCCACGCTTGAGGTATTTCACACAGGCATTAAGGTCGTCGATCTGCTCGCGCCCCTCGTGAAAGGCGGCAAAGCAGCGATGTTCGGCGGTGCAGGCGTCGGCAAGACCGTGCTGATCATGGAGCTGATCCGCACGGCGGTCGAACGGCATTCGGGAATTTCCGTCTTCGCTGGAATTGGCGAGCGCTCGCGTGAGGGTCACGAGCTGCTGCTGGAGCTCAGGCAATCCGGCGTTCTTGCGCGCACCGCGCTTGTCTTCGGGCAAATGAACGAGCCGCCAGGAGCGCGCTGGCGGGCCGGACTGACGGCTCTCACGATCGCGGAGCATTTTCGCGACGACGCTCATGAGAATGTGCTGCTCTTGATCGACAACGTCTACCGCTTGGTTCAAGCAGGCAGTGAAGTGTCCGGCCTGCTCGGACGCCTGCCTTCGCGTGTCGGCTATCAGCCCACTTTAGCGGGCGAAATCGCCGAGCTTGAGGAACGCATCGCCTCGGTGGGCGGATCCGCCATCACTTCGATTCAGGCCGTCTATGTCCCTGCGGACGACTTTACAGACCCCGCCGTGGCAGAGATCTTCAGCCACCTCGATTCATCGATCGTCCTATCCCGCGACATGGCGAGCGAGGGCATGTATCCGGCGGTGGACCCGCTCGGCTCGGCTTCAAGCTTGCTCGATCCGCGCCTTGTGGGCGAGGAGCATTACCGCATTGCACAAGATGTCCGCAAAATCATCGCTCACTATCGCGACCTTCAGCAGATCATTGCCCTGCTCGGTATCGAGGAGCTGAGCGCGGCAGACCGGCAGGCCGTCAAGCGCGCGCGCCGTCTTATGCGGTTTCTAACCCAGCCCTTCATGGTCACGACCGCATTCACCGGCAAACCCGGCAGATCGGTGGAACTCGCGGCGACGCTTAAAGGATGCCGCGCGATACTGGATGGGAAAACCGACGGCTGGGCCGAGAGCTCTCTTTACATGATTGGCGATCTCGCAGAAGCCACGCAGCGCGAAGCCGCTGCCGCAAGGAGCACGTAATGAGGCTGACGGTGACGACGCCGCTGGCTATTATCGCGGAAGCCGATGACATCCTGCACTTGCGCGCCGAGGACGAGACGGGCTCCTTTGGAATTCTGCCGAACCATGCCGATTTCCTGACCGCACTTTCGATTTCAGTGGTAAGCTGGTGCGACCGGAAAGGCACGGAACACTATGTGGCCGTGCGTGGCGGCATGCTCGAAGTGCGCGGCGGCGAAACAATCGCGATTGCCGCGCCGGAGGGCGTTGCAAGCGATGATTTGACACTGCTCGAAACAGAAGTGCTAACCGCGTTCCGCCGTCAAGCCGAGCAAGAGCGAGCCGCCCGCACCGATGCGCAAAAACTCTATCTTGCAGCAATCCGGCAAATCTATCGCTTTCTGAAATCTGAACGTGAGCCTTCTGTCCCTGGCGGACGCGGTTCAACGTTGCATCGCGATGAGCTTGAGCAATGAGTGACAAACCTGGCAAGGAAGAGCTCAGCAAGGCCGTCAGGACACGGCAGGAGCGGCGAGCGCGATGGCGGGACGAGGGAGAACGTTCGATCGGCCAGAATCTTGCGATGATCGGTGCGCTGGGCTGGACTATTGTAGTGCCGGCGTTTCTCGGGATTATCGCCGGGCGCTGGCTGGACCGGCATTTGCAGATGGGCATGTTCTGGACCCTCAGCCTCCTAGTCGCCGGGCTTGTGCTCGGATGCTTGCTCGCATGGAAAAGGGTGCAAAGCGAATGAGCACCGGAACACTATCTCCAATGTCCGGACTCATCGTGGCAATGGCATTTGCAGGATTCGCCTTTGGCCTCCTTTACTTCATTGCATTGCGGTGGACTGTAACCCTGTTTGCCGGACGCGGCGGCTGGCTGGGTCCCCTGGCGCTCACCTTGGGCCGTATCGGGGCGGCGGCTGTGTTTCTCGCCGCCGCCGCAAGAATGGGCGCGGCTACACTTCTTGCCGCGTTCCTCGGCTTCCTGCTCGCGCGCACCCTAGCACTGCGCGCTGCGGGGAGGGCGAACTGATGCCGCCGGTGTCGCCCCTCACCAGCACCGTTCTCTTTCACGCCGGCCCGATCGCCATTACGCGGCCGGTCGTAACCACATGGGTCATCATGCTTCTCTTGACCGCCGTTTGCTGGCTGGTGACCCGCCATCTGCGAAAGTGGCCCGGCGGACGCCAGGCTGTGCTTGAGATCGTTGTGGCCGGTATCGAGCAGCAGATCGAGGACATTATCCGCAAAGACGCGCGCCCCTTTCTGCCGTTGCTCGGTACGCTCTTTATATTTCTCGTGACTGCAAATCTTAGCGGCATATTGCCTGGCGTCGAGGCGCCCACAAGCAAGCTTGAGACGCCTGCGGCGCTTGCAATCATAGTATTCTTTTCGGTGCACTACTACGGCGTGCGCGGGCGCGGGTTGCGCGGCTATCTTGCGAGCTTCGCCGAACCGAAGCTCGTCATGCTGCCGCTCAATATCCTATCGGAGATAACGCGGACCTTCTCGCTTATGCTGCGCCTCTTCGGCAACATCATGAGCGGCGAGTTCGTCCTCGCGCTCGTGGTGGCCTTAGCGGGGCTTTTCGTGCCTATCCCGCTTATGGTTCTTGAGATACTAGTTGGCGTCGTGCAGGCGTATATTTTCACGGTCCTCGCCACAGTTTTCATCGGTGCCGCAGCCGGCAATGCGAAAGAAGAATAAGGAGGCCTCATGGACGCCAAGCTTGTCGCAATGATCGGGGCGGCCATCGCTGTCTCCGTCGGTTCCCTCGGCCCGGCTCTGGCCGAGGGCCGGGCTGTTGCCGCAGCCATGGACGCAATCGCGCGCCAGCCCGAGGCGGCCGGGACGATCTCGCGCACGCTCTTCGTCGGGCTCGCCATGATCGAGACTATGGCAATCTACTGCCTCGTGATCGCGCTGCTCTTGCTTTTCGCTAATCCTTACGCAGGCTGAGCATGCATCTCGATTGGTGGACCATAGCGCTGCAGACGATCAACTTCGTCATCCTGGCCGCCCTGTTGCATCGCTTTCTTTACAAGCCGGTGCTTCGCACGATCGACGCGCGCAAGGCGGAAGTGCAGCAGCAGTATGACGCCGCTAAGGTGGTCGAGGACAAGGCTCAGGCCGGGCTTGCAGCAATTGAAGCCCAACGTGAGGGAATAGAGGCCGAACGCGAGACGACGCTTAGAACGGCCGCAACGCAAGCAGAGGAGGAGACGCAGGCGCGCCGCGCCAAGGCCGAACGCGATGCCCAAGCGCTCCTTGGCGAGGCGCGTAAGATGCTCGCCGCCGAGCGCGAACGCGCCCTTGAAGAAGCCCGCCGCGCCGCTCTCGATCTTGGTACCGACTTTGCGAGGCGCCTTCTCGGCCAAGTCCCCATGCCGCTTCGCGCCGAGGCTTGGCTCGAACGGATCGAGCAGCATCTGGATGCGCTGCCGCAGACCGAACGCGATTCTCTCGCAGGTCAGCTCACGAACGGCCATGCTCTGACCGTGGTGACCGCTGCACCGCTCGCTGTTGCTACCGCCGACGCTTGGAAAAGCCGTTTGCACCGTTCGCTAGGGCGGGCCATTGACATCGCCTTCGAAGTGGACCCTGAGCTTGTCGCCGGTGCGGAGCTGCATTTTCCCACCGCCGTTCTGCGTTTATCTTGGGCAAGCGAGCTTGCGTCCATGCGCTTGGAGATCGGCAACCATGGCCACGCTCACTGAGGACCTGCGAGAGTGGCTCAGGAAGAGCCGCCAACGTATCGCGGCCCTGCCGCTTGAACCGAAGCTGGAGCAGATCGGCCGGGTTGTTCGGGCCGGTGACGGCGTGGCGACGGTTCGCGGCCTACCGGACACGCGTCTTGATGAGTTGCTCGTTTTTGAAGGCGGCGTGCACGGTCTTGCGGTCGATCTCGGCGAAGATGCGATCGGATGCGTGCTGCTAGGCGGCATCAGCGGGATTGCTTCCGGCAGTATTGTGCGCGGCACCGCCGAAGTAGCGCGCGTTCCCGTAGGCGACGCCTTGCTCGGCCGAGTGGTCGATGCGCTGGGAGTCCCGCTCGATGGCGGTGAGCCGCCGGAGGCCGCGTTGTTTGCGCCGGTCGAGCGGCCGGCACCCGCGATCGTCGACCGCTCGCTCGTGACGCAGCCGCTTGCCACCGGGCTCCTCGTCATCGATGCCATGATCCCCTTGGGCAGGGGCCAGCGCGAACTCATTATCGGCGACCGCGGAACGGGGAAAACCGCCATCGCCGTCGACACGATCATCAATCAGCGATCGAGCGACGTTATTTGCGTCTACGCAGCCGTTGGCCAGAAGGCATCATCGGTCGCGCAGGCGATCGAGGCTGTGCGCCACTACGGTGCGCCAGAGCGGTGTCTTTTTGTGATCGGTGAAGCCAACGCCCCACCGGGTCTGCAGTGGCTTACGCCCTATGCCGCTTGCACCATGGCGGAATATTTCATGGAGCGCGGGCGCGACGTTCTCTTGGTCATCGATGACCTCACAAAGCATGCGGCTATCTACAGGCAAATATCGCTCTTGCTGCGCAGGCCTCCTGGGCGCGAGGCTTACCCCGGCGATATCTTCTACATCCATTCGCGCCTGCTCGAACGCGCAGCGAAGCTTTCGCCCGGGCGAGGCGGCGGTTCTCTCACGGCCCTGCCCATCGCGGAGACGCAGGCCGGCAATATCAGTGCTTATATCCCTACGAATCTCATTTCGATTACCGACGGCCAAATCTATCTCGATCCGCGCCTCTTCTACGAGGACCAGAAGCCTGCCGCCAATGTTGGCAAGAGTGTATCGCGTGTTGGCGGCAAGACACAGGCCCCAGCGCTCAAGACTTTGTCGGACAGTCTGCGGCTTGAATACGCGCAGTTTCTCGAACTGGAAGTGTTCACCCGCTTCGGCTCCATGGTTGATGAGCGCACACGGAAGGTCATCGAGCACGGCAAACGCATCCGGGCGGTGCTCGGGCAGCGGCAATTCCAGCCGATGTCCCTTGGCGAGCAGGTGGCAATCCTCTGCGCGCTCGACGATGGCATGCTCGATCTCCTGCCGCTCGATCGCGTAGGAGCTTTCCGCGATGCAATTGGTCCGTGGCTTGCCGAAAACTGTCCTGAAATCGCCGCGCTCGACGACCGGTCGGTAGCGCTGCCCGGCGAGTCCCGCGCCTGGCTGAAATCGGCGCTAAAAGCGCTCGCGCAATCGTTACCGGTGTAAAAGAAACCCGCGCGGATAGGCAGCCATGCAACGTCTTACCGAACTCCAAGATCGCATCGCCAGCATGGGCGAGCTTCAGGATATCGTAAGCGCAATGCGATCGCTGGCGGGTATGCGCGTACAGGAAGCCCAGCAGGCACTCCCCGGTATCCGGCGGTATGCCGAGTCGATGGCAGCCGCGATCGGCGCGGCCCTCATGCTTATGGCGCGTCAGGAGCCGGCGCCACAGGGCAGGCAAGGAATTCGAGTGCTTATCCTATGTACGTCAGAGCATGGCTTTGTCGCGGGCTTTAATGAGCGGCTTATCGAAGCGGCAGAAGCAGAGATCAAAACCCGCGATGTACTTTTTGCGCTCGGTAGCCGCGGCGCGGCGCTCGCGCTTGAGCGAGGCCTGCAACCAGCTTGGGCAAGCCCTATGGCCTCCCGGCTCGCTGGGGCTCCGGACACAGTCAATCAGCTTACAAGAGAACTCTATAGCCGCATTGCGCAGGGCGAGATCTCCCGCGTGGAGGTCATGTTCAGCCGCTACCGCCAGGGTGTTCAATCGACAATCGAACGGCGCCTGCTCCTGCCGCTCGACACCGCTTCCCTTGCCGCTGCACAGCCGCGCCAGGAGCCGCTTCACAACCTGGAGCCGGCGGCTCTCTTTGAGAAGCTCGCGGCTGAATATGTGTTCGCACTGTTGACTGAGGCGGCTGTGGAATCGATCGCAAGCGAAAATGCGGCGCGCTTCTCGGCCATGGAGGCCGCCTGCGATAACGTCCAGAAGAAGCTCGAGCAATTGCAGCAGGACGCCAGCCAAGCCCGGCAGATCGAGATCACCAGCGAGTTGCTCGACCTTGTGACCGGTGCGGAAGCGCTATCTGGCACATGAGTGACGGCCGCAGCCTGCTCAAAGCGGGATGTTATCGTGCTTCTTCCAGGGCATCTCGTCCTTCTTGTTGCGCAGCATGTTGAGCGCGCGGGTGACGCGGTAGCGTGTGTTGTAAGGCGGGATGACCTCATCGATATAGCCGCGCTCGGCCGCGATGAACGGATTGCCGAAGCGGTTCTTATAGTCTTCGATGCGCGCGGCGATCTTGTCTTTATCGCCAAGCTCGGAGCGGTAGAGGATCTCGGCCGCGCCCTTGGCACCCATCACCGCGATCTCGGCCGACGGCCAAGCGTAGTTCACGTCGCCGCGTATGTGCTTCGAGCTCATGACGTCGTAAGCGCCGCCATAGGCTTTGCGCGTAATGACCGTCACTTTCGGAACGGTCGCCTGGGCGTAGGCGAAAAGCAGCTTCGCGCCGTGCTTGATGAGCCCGCCATATTCCTGCGCGGTGCCGGGAAGGAAGCCTGGCACATCAACGAAGGTCACCAGCGGGATATTGAAGCAGTCGCAGAAGCGCACGAAGCGCGCGGCCTTGCGGCTGGCATCGCTATCGAGTACGCCGGCCAGCACCATCGGCTGGTTGGCGATAATCCCTACCGTCGAGCCGCCGAGCCGCGCAAAACAGGTGACGATGTTCTTGGCGTAAGCCTCTTGAATCTCGAAAAAATCGCCCTCGTCCACGACTTTCAGGATCAGCTCCTTCATATCGTAGGGCTTGTTAGGATTGTTGGGGATCAGCGTGTCGAGCGACATGTCGATCCGCTGGATATCGTCTCTGGTCGGCAGAACCGGCACCGGCTCCCCATTGTTCTGGGGCAGGAAATCCATCAGCCGGCGCATTTGCAGCAAGCATTCGACGTCATTGTCGAAGGCGCGGTCGGCAATGGAGGAGCGCGTGGTGTGGATGCTCGCGCCGCCCAGCTCTTCGGCCGTGACCTCCTCATTCGTCACGGTTTTCACCACGTCCGGCCCGGTCACGAACATGTAGGACGTATCGCGTACCATGAAGATGAAATCGGTCATGGCCGGCGAATAGACGTCGCCGCCGGCGCACGGCCCCATAATCACCGAGATCTGCGGGATCACCCCGCTCGCCAGTACGTTGCGCTGAAACACCTCGCCATAGCCGCCGAGCGCTGCCACACCCTCCTGGATGCGTGCGCCGCCCGCGTCGAAGAGCCCGATGACCGGCGCGCGGTTGCGCAGCGCCATGTCCTGCACCTTGGTGATCTTCTGAGCGTGCGCCTCGGAGAGCGACCCGCCGAACACCGTGAAATCCTTGGCGAAAACATAGGTAACGCGGCCGTTGACCGTGCCCCAGCCGGTGACCACGCCGTCGCCTGGGATTTTGCTCTGCTCCATGCCGAAATCGATGCAGCGATGCTCCACGAACATGTCGTATTCCTCGAACGATCCGTCGTCGAGGAGAAGCTCGATGCGCTCGCGGGCAGTCAGCTTGCCGCGCTTGTGCTGGGCTTCGATGCGTTTCACCCCGCCGCCAAGACGGGCTACGGAGCGGCGGCGTTCGAGTTCGGCGGTGATTTCTTTCATGGGGCAAACCTAAGCGGGACGACGGCTTCTTATGCCCGATGCCTGCGCCATATCAAACAGGAAATCAATATCGAACAGCAAAAGAGCGGCCGGCGGGACCTGCTCGCATCGTCCTCGCCGGCGGCGCTCAAGCGCCTATTACGGCGATCTGCACGTCAACGTTGCCACGTGTGGCATGTGAGTAGGGGCAAATCTTTTCGTGCGCCTCCTTGGCGATGGCCTCTAGTTCAGCCTTCGGCAGGCTCTTATCTTCGACTCGAAGCCTGACGGCCAACCCAAACCCGCCGCCTTCGCGCGGCCCGATCGACACATCCGCGGTGACGCTCGCCTTGGTTGCGTCCTTCTTGTGCTGCTTTGCCACGAAGTCCAATGCTCCGCCGAAGCAGGCGGCATAGCCAGCGGCGAACAGATGCTCTGGGGTTGCGGTTCCGGGCTTGCCCGGGCCCCCCATGGCTTTCGGCACCGATAGATCGGCCTTTACGGCTCCGTCGCTTGACTCAGTGTGGCCATTACGGCCGCCCGTCGCTGTCGCGGTAGCCGTGTAAAGCGGCTTGATTATATCCATGACCTGCTCCTTGCATTCGTAAAGGCTAAGTTAATGACCAGCGCTGCAAAAGCGTTCCGCAGGCGGGCGCCGTGATCCGCAAACGCGCCCAGCTTCTGTAGAGCGCGGATAGCGCTTCGCACAGGCCATGGAGGCTTTGCCTGCACGCCGCCGCGCCCCGCATTTCCGGCGGAGGAACGCGAGGCGCCCTGGCGCGTTTTGGTTGTGCGCCTGCAAAAGTTCTGTTAGACAAGCCGCTCAGCCGGATTAAAGTGCCAGGCGTTGCGGTCGTGGCGGAACGGTAGACGCGCTAGCTTGAGGTGCTAGTGGGGCAACCCGTGGAAGTTCGAGTCTTCTCGACCGCACCATTTTCCCCTTCTAACTTATCTATTAGCCGTAATATCGTGCCCCACTTCGCCCGCTACGAGCCTTCTGTGGAGGCCACTTCGCAGAAATAGCTTGGTCCAAAAATGATTTTCCCATTTTAAAATCTACAGCGCGCCTCAGGTTACGGCTAATAGATACCGCGCGCTGTTAGTGTGTTGCTACTGATTCGTTTTATTTTTGAAGACTTTTAGTATGCAATCCCCAATAAGTTAAAGCGGTGGAAAATCTTATTTTTGGGATGCCCTTTTTTGCGCATTCCCCACATGGACATTTGGACACGGGAATGGAGGAATAATTTGGGATGACTGAAAACGATCAAATCGGTGCGGAACCCAGCACGTGGCGAAATTTCTCTATTCATTTCCCAATACCAGCGTGCCGTTTGTCACGTCCGGAGCTTAAGCGGCTTTATCAGATAATAGATACAAAGCAAAAAGAGTATAGAGACAGGGCGCTGACCGCTCTATTCCTAGTTCAAGGGGAAACAGAGGAACATTTTGAAGCGCGACGAGCGGAGGCTTTTAATGCATTCGTTACGTCTGTAACAATAACTGGCGTCAATAATGAAATCATTACGGCCAACAATGAGCAAGTATTTGAAGATGCGGATATGCCAACCGCGATTCAATCTATTTTCTACACAACAATGAGCGTGCCGCAAGCCGTTTTAAAACACTTGCCAGGGGATAGAATTACGGTCCTTTTGGATTTTTCGAGCTCACCTTTCTTTGACTTTGATAAACTTCCTACTTTACCTACGCCGAATATAAGTAACTTTGAAATATATGCGAAAAACGAACAATGGTTTGCCGCTGCCAAACTACGTCTCAGTGAGTTTTTTTCAGACAGACAAACAAAACACAATTGGCTGCATCGGTCTGCGGTTTATGATATTCTTTTAGCTTTAGTCGGTTTACCTATGGCTGTCTTAGCATCGTTACGCGTAGCAACAAATTTTAAAGAAATAGATAATCTATCTCTGATACCTCGCTCTCTTATATACGTTTATGTGTTTTATGTTACTTTAATAATATTTAGGCTTATTTTCTCCTATGCTCGCTGGGTTCTTCCAAAAGTAGAGATGTCTTCCGAGGTTCAATCTTCACAAGTCGCGCATAGGTTTATATTGGGAGCTATAATACTCGCTGTGATCGGCGAATTTGTTTTCGAAATTATAAAAATAGCTGTATAAGCGTGTGATGTACGTCTTACATCAAAGTGACTTGAAACAGCGACTTACGCCTTCCTATGGATGCTCTCGACCACCCATTTCCTTCAAATATGAAAAATGAAAAGGGCCGCAGAGCAGCCCGGGGTGCATCAAGCATCCTTCTCGCAATTGATCATCCAAGGGATGCCGAACCGGTCGGCAACCATGCCGAAGCGTGCCGCCCAGAAGGTCTTGTCCAAGGCCATGCGCACGTGCCCGCCCTCAGCCAAAGCTGCGAACACCCGCTCGGCCTCGGCCACCTTGGCGATGTTGAGCGAAACGGAGAACCCTTGCGGTTTATGATAATGCTCCGCCCGCGCATCGGAGCCCATCAACATTTGCCCGTTCACCTCGAGGGAGGCGTGCATGATTTTATTGCGCCACTCCTGCGGCACATGATCCGCCGCGGGCGTCCCCTCGAAGGTCAGCATGCCCTTAATCTTGCCGCCGAAGGTCTTCTCGTAAAATTTGAAGGCTTCCTCGCAGCGTCCATCGAAAAAAAGGTAAGGATTAAGTTGCATGGATTGCTCTCCTTGGCGTGACCCCTGTAACGGCTTTTACACCGCATTGGCAGGCTTTGTTCCTCGCGGCAAGGGGTGCGGACTCACGCGTTGCGAAGTCTCGCGCGGAAATCGTGGGCCTGATCGCCGGCGGGCTGATAGCGTATGCTGAACTCACCGAGCGCTTTGACGAAGGCCTCGGCATCGGCGCGTTTCTTCACCTCATAGGCGTTGAAGCCCGCGCGCGCCATGAACAGGAACTGGTCCCTGAGCACATCGCCCGTCGCACGGATTTCGCCCTTGAAGCCATGGCGCTCCCGCAGACGCCGGGCCTGGGTGTAGGCGCGCCCGTCGCGGAAGACCGGGAACTCGAGCGCAATCAAGGCAAGTTGCGAGAGGTACGGCGCAAGCTCGCTTTCGGGCCTGTCGTTCGGCCAAGCCACGCCCAAGGGCGCGCTCCGGCTTGCGATCTCCCCCGGTGCGGCGGCAAAAAGCCAATCCGGCGACACAATTGCGGGCACATCCGGCGGCACGGGCTCGTCACCTTCGATATAAACCCATGGATCGTCCACGGCCACGCCGTCTTTAATGTAGCGCATGGAGCGTCTCCTTGAACGGCGTCACGCCCAGCCGCTTCACAGTGTCGATGAAAAGCTCGTTTTCGTCGAGGCGGAGATCGAGATAGCGGCTGACGATACGCTCGACGGTCCCCGCAACCTCCTCATAGGGAATGGCGGGCCCCAAAAGCTCGCCGAGCGCCGCGTCCTCATCGGCCTTGCCGCCGAGCGTGATCTGATAAAACTCCTTGCCGTTCTTCTCCACCCCAAGGATGCCGATATGGCCGATATGGTGATGGCCGCACGCGTTGATGCACCCCGAGATGTTGATGTGCAGCCGCCCGATGGACTGCGCCTGGCCGCCCGAGGCAAAGCGCTGGGCAATCTCCATCGCAACGGGGATCGAGCGTGCATTGGCAAGGCTGCAATAATCGAGGCCCGGGCAGGAGATAATATCGGTAATAAGGCCAGTATTCGGCGTTGCAACGCGGATCGTATCCAGCTCTTTCCAAAGAACGGGAAGATCTTGCTGGCGCACATGCGGCAGGACGAGGTTCTGATCGTGGCCAACGCGGATTTCGCCACAGCTGAAACGGTCCGCGAGGTCTGCAATGGCTTCCATCTGTCCCGAGGTCAAGTCGCCGGGCGGCTTGCCGGGGGGCTTCAGCGAAAGCGTGACAATCGTATAGCCGGGGATTTTATGCGTCGCCGTTGAGTTGCGGTGCCAGAGCGCGAAGCGTGCATCCACTCCAAGCGCGGTCTTGAGCACGGCCGGATCGTTTTCCAGCGTTTCATAGCCGGGATAGACGAAGCGCGAGCGGATATCGGCAACAAAGGCCGGATCGAGCTTCAGATAGCCGTCTTCGATCTGCGCCCATTCTTCCTCCACCTCAGCAGCAAAGCGCTCCACGCCAAGATCGTGCACCAGGATCTTGATGCGCGCTTTGTAGATGTTATCGCGGCGGCCATGAGTATTGTAGACGCGCAAGATCGCTTCGACGTAGCTCAGCAAGTCTTGTTTCGGCAGAAAACCCCGGATAACCTTGGCGATGAAGGGCGAACGCCCGAGGCCGCCGCCCGCGGAAACCTCGAAGCCGGTTTCGCCGCCCGCGATCTTGACGATGCGAAGGCCGATGTCATGGACCTTCACGGCGGCGCGGTCGTCCGGCGCACCTGTAATGGCGATTTTGAATTTTCTCGGCAGAAACGTGAATTCCGGGTGCATTGTAGACCACTGCCGCAAGATTTCAGCCCAGAACCGGGGATCCTCGATCTCGCCGGGCGCGACACCGCCCCATTGATCGGTCGTGATATTGCGGATGCAGTTGCCCGAGGTCTGCATGGCATGAACCCCGGCTCCGGCCAAGTCCTCCAGCACCTGCGGCATATCGGAGAGCTTGATCCAATTCAGCTGCAAATTTTGCCGTGTCGTGAAATGGCCGTAGCCGCGATCGTAAGTGCGGGCGACATGGGCGAGTTTGCGAAGCTGGCCGGACGAAAGCGTGCCGTAAGGGATGGCGATCCGCAGCATATAAGCGTGCAGCTGCAAATAGACCCCGTTCATAAGGCGCAGCGGCTTGAACTCGTCCTCGGTCAGCTCGCCCGAAAGGCGCCGCGCCACTTGATCGCGGAACTGCGCTGCCCGCTCCGCAATGAAGGTACGGTCGAATTCATTGTAAGTATACATTGGGCTCCGGATTGGCTTGGTGTGAGGCCCCCTCACCCCAACCCTCTCCCGGCAAGCTCGCCTTGGCGAGCTTGCAACTCGGAGTGCCCGAATCCGCGAGCGGATTCGGGGCGGGAGAGGGACAGGGTGAGGGGTGAGTCAAACATTGTGCAGGTTGGTATTATTTCTATTGGAAAGCGCTAAGCCGCCACCCTTTGCGGTCTGGCGGCGGGCAGCGCGAAGGTTGGGCCGCCGGTGCGGATGAGCTCGCGCAGATTTCCGGGCTGGGCTGCGGTCTGGCTGGCATCGATCGGGGCCAAATAGGCACCAACCGCTTCGAGCCCGTCCGACTGCGCGGCCTTCAGTGCAGCATGCGCTTCTTCCGCGGTCCATAGAACGGCTGCGGACTGAAGGTTCTGCGTCCAAAGGCCGGACTTGGCGAGATATACGACGGCACCGTCCGAAAGCCGGTTGGCCGTGACGGCCACGGGGCCGCTAACCCGAAGTTTCTGCTGAAGTGGTGATACCATGGCTTTTCGCCCCATCCCCTGAACCATTCGCGGCGCCAAAATGGCGCCCAGCTGGACAAGAAGTTTGGCGAAATGCAGAAAATTCTCAAGGTAAAATCGCCTCGTTATGAAAAATAAGTGCTAGTTCGCTGCAATGCCGGGCGAACCTGAGAAAATATTTTGCAGGAGGAGGGTAAACGAAAATAACAGCCCGCATTTCCTCAAGTTCACAAAAAAGTCCGGCGAGGCCGGGCCTTCAGGTGTTGCGAAGGAACTTTCTGAGGCTCACTATCAGGCCTTTTTGAGCGCGCGGATAAACGGCAGGTCGTAAACCCTTTCTCCGGTGAGCTTCGCCCATGCATTGGCGACCGCAGGCGCGATAGGCGGCACGCCCGGCTCGCCCACTCCGGTGGGCTTTTCCGTGGAAGGCACGATATGCACCTCGACCGGCGGCATTTCATCGATGCGAAGCTGCCGGTAGCCGTCGAAGTTCGATTGCACCACGCGGCCATCCTCGAGGTCGATGGCTCCGAATAGAGCGGCCGATAGGCCGAAGCCAACGCCGCCATCCATCTGTGCCTGGATTATGTCCGGGTTGATGGGCTGGCCGCAATCGACTGCCGTAACGACGCGCTCCACCTTAGGAAGCCCATCCTCGCCGGCGGAAACTTCCACGGCATGGGCGACGAAGCTATCGAAGGATTTGTGAACCGCAATCCCCCTCGCCTTACCCTTCGGGAGGGGCGTTCCCCATCCAGCCTTTTCCGCGGCGAGGTTCAAAACGGCGAGATGGCGGGGATGCCGGGCAAGCAGCTTGCGCCTAAGCGCCAGCTCATCTTGCCCTGCCGCTGCTGCCAGCTGGTCGAGGAAGGTTTCGACGGCATAGGCCGTATGCGTATGGCCGACGGACCGCCACCATAACGTGGGCACGGCGATTTTTGCCTCGTGCACCGAGACCGCGAGATTGGGGATGGCGTAGGGCATGTCGCTTGCGCCTTCCACCATCGTCTCATCAATGCCGTGCTTCGCGATCGTGCCCTCGAACGCCGAGCCTCTGATAAAGGATTGTCCCGCGATCACCTGCTCCCAGGCGGCGATTTCGCCCGAGCTATCGATGCCCGCCTTGACGCGGTGGACGAATATCGGCCGGTAGCGCCCGCCGCGGATGTCGTCCTCGCGGCTCCAGACGATCTTGATGGGCCCCCGATGCTCCGCGGCTGTCATCACAAGCGCCGCTTCGGCCGCCATGTCTCCGGCGGGCGTTGCGCGCCGGCCGAAGCTGCCGCCCGCCAGCAGCGTATTAATCGCGACCTGCTCCGGCTTCAGCCCCAAGATCGCGGCCACCGTCATTTGGTCGACGGTTTGCAGCTGCGAGCCGAAGATCAGCTCAACGCCGCCCGGCGTGCGGCGGATGACGCAATCGTTGGTCTCCATCGGCGCGTGCGCGAGGTACGGGAAGGTATAAGTGGCCTCGATAGTTTTCGCGGCCCTGCCAAACGCTGCAGCGCAATCTCCTCTGGAAGCGGCAGAGGCACCGTGGTTCCTCACGAGATCCTTGTATTCGGCGATGATTTGCTTGGAAGAGCGGCTCTCGGTTCCGGTCTCGTCCCATTCGGCCTTCACCGCATTGGCACCCTTGCGCGCGGCCCAGTAGCCATTGGCCAGGACCGCGACACCGGAGGGCGTCGCGAAGACTTCAGCGACGCCGTTTACCGCTAGAGCGGGCGCCGTATCGAAAGATTTGACTTTCGCGCCGAAACGGGTAGGCCGCGCAATGACGCAAGTCAGCATGTCCGGCATGTTCACGTCGAGGGTGTAGATCGCACTCCCATCGGTCTTCGGCTTGACGTCGACGCGCGGATAAGACTTACCGATGTAACGCCATTGCGAAGGGACTTTCGGCTTCGGCGGCTGCCCGAGCGCGATTGTCTGCGCCGTCTCCACGAACGCGCCGAATTGCGCGGCCTTGCCTGAGCTGTGCTTCAGGGTGCCGCTCTCGATGGCGATTTCTGATGCAGGCTCGCCCCAAACCTGTGCGGCCGCGGCCACGAGCCGGGCGCGGGCTTCCGCGCCGGCGTGCCGGAGCTGGTCCCAGGAATTCGCCATGGCCGTCGAACCGCCGGTGCCCTGCACGCCGAAGAGCAGGTTCGCGTATTTGGTAACGTCGGCGGCGGCGGACTCGACCTTGATCTGATCGGGACGCGCGTCGAGCTCGTCGGCGATGATGGTCGCGAAACCGGTATACGGCCCTTGCCCGAACTCGATATGCTTACAATAGATCGTCACCATGCTATCGGGCGCGATCCGGATGAAGGCGTTTGGCACGAAATCGCCCGCGCTGCCGGCTCCGGCAGACAGAGCTTCGCCCGCAAGCCCTCGCGGCGTGAAGCGAAAGCCAATGACAAGGCCCGAAGCCGCAAGGGCGGCGCCCTTGAGAAATGCACGGCGTCCTGTTGCTTTTTCTATGATGGTCATGCTCAGCCCTCCATGCGGCGGGACGCGGCGTGGATCGCGGCGCGGATGCGGTTGTAGGTGGCGCAGCGGCAGATATTGCCTGCCATCGCAGAATCGATGTCGCTGTCCGTGGGCATTTTATTTTTCGCCAGCAACGCTGCCGCCGACATGATCTGCCCAGATTGGCAATAGCCGCATTGCGGGACTTCGAGCGCGTTCCACGCAGCTCCTACGGCCTCGGCGGCTTTGCCCGAAAGCCCTTCAATGGTGACGATCTCGCTGCCATCGGCGGCCGAGATAGGGATCACGCATGAGCGCACGGGATTGCCGTCCAGGTACACGGTACAGGCACCGCATTGGGCGATGCCGCAGCCGAACTTGGTACCGGTCAGTCCGATCTCGTCGCGGATAACCCATAAGAGCGGCGTATCGCCGTCCGCGGTCACCTCATGCCTCTTGCCGTTCACGGTCACAGTCACTGCCATAGCCGCTCTCTCCAACGCTGATGCTGGAGTGAACATCGTCATCGCACGGCGGGGGCGCAAATAAACTTCCGGAGAGCTGCGCCCAGTTTGTGCGGGCAGAGGCATGCCCAATCCGTGGCGATGTTGACAGAAAGCCGGCGCAGCCAGTACATATAAGCGATCGCCGCAACGGACACGTAGCTCAGCGGTAGAGCATTCGCTTCACACGCGAAGGGTCACAGGTTCAATCCCTGTCGTGTCCACCAAAAACACCAAATAAGCCATTGTTTCTGATAGACGTTTCTCTTGGCTGGACAATTCTGCCCTCGAGAGGGACAGCACCGCGATGTTGCGTTGTCCATATACGAGGCAGTGATATGCGGTTATTAGGGGGGTGAGCAGCCAGCAGCTCATGGTGTTTTCGGTCACGGCAGCTCCCTTTCAATCGCGGCATGCTGGCCGTGAGGCATAGAGGCTGGAGTTATAACTCAGATGTATGTTATGTTGTGAGTTATAAACGGACGCTTTATCGCTCATGATCTGGAACTGGCAGCAGGCGGATTGGCCAAGCTTCACTTACGGCAAGGCCCGGCTCAACGGCGGCCACGAAAGGCGTCTTCCGCGCCGCCCGTGTGGAATGCTCGTCTGGAGCCCGGCCGGCGCGCACTTGCCAGCGCCGGCGCGTTATCCGCGGCCATCTCTGAGCGGCCTGGTGGATAGGCTAGCCTTGCCCTAGGAGGCTCCAAACACGCGCTCGAAGATCGCGTCGACACTGCGCAGGTGCGTTCGCAGATCGAACAGCGCCTCGAGTTCCGCAGCCGGAAGCGCCGCGCTGACCTCCGGATCGGCCTTCAAGAACTCCAGGAACGAGCCTTCGCCATGGAACGCGCGCATCGCGTTTCTCTGCACGAGGCGATAGGCGTCCTCGCGGCTGATGCCTTTCTGTGTGAGCGCGAGCAGCACTTGCTGGGAGTGAACCAATCCGCCGCCGCGTTCGAGGTTCTGGCGCATACGCTCGGGGTAAACGGCGAGCTTGTCGACGACCCCGGCGAGGCGCGCGAGCGCAAAGTCGAGCGTCACGGTCGCGTCCGGGCCGATCATCCGCTCCACCGAGGAATGCGAAATGTCGCGCTCGTGCCATAGCGCAACGTTCTCCATAGCAGGCAGCGCATAGCCGCGCACGATCCGCGCGAGGCCTGTAAGGTTCTCGGTCAGCACGGGGTTGCGTTTGTGCGGCATAGCCGACGAGCCTTTCTGCCCTTGCGAGAAAAACTCTTCGGCCTCGCCAACCTCGGTGCGCTGCAGATGGCGGATTTCGGTCGCAAGGCGCTCCACCGACGAGGCAATCACGCCGAGAACCGCAAAGTACATGGCATGGCGGTCGCGGGGAATGATCTGGGTCGAGACGGGCTCGGGCTTGAGGCCAAGCTTCTCCGCGACGTAAGCCTCAACGCGCGGGTCAAGATGCGCGAACGTGCCGACTGCGCCCGAGATTGCGCAAGTGCTGATATCTTCCTTGGCGCATGCGAGCCGCTCCTTTGCGCGTGCGAACTCCGCATAGGCGAAAGCAAGCTTTAGCCCGAAGGTCGTGGGCTCGGCGTGAATGCCGTGGCTGCGGCCCACGGTGACGGTATATTTATGCTCCATCGCCCGGCGCTTCAGCGCGGCGAGCAGCGCATCGAGATCGGCGAGCAGAATGTCCGCGGCGCGCCCGAGCTGCACCGCAAGGCACGTGTCGAGCACATCCGAAGAGGTCATGCCCTGATGCATGAAGCGCGCCTCGGGCCCGGCATGCTCGGCCACACTCGTCAGAAACGCGATGACATCGTGCTTGACCTCGCGCTCGATCTCATCGATACGCGCGATATTGAAGCCTCCGCGCTCGCGCAGGATTTTCGTCGTGCCGGCCGGCACTTGGCCAAGCTCCTCCATCGCTTCGGCGGCAAGCGTCTCGATCTCGAGCCAGATTTCGTATTTCGATTGGTCCGACCAAATGGCGGCCATTTGCGGCCGTGAGTAGCGGGGTATCATGGGGGCTCTCTTTAGGCTGCGGAAGCCGCCTCGAAGGGCGACGGGGTGAGGTGATGGGACTGCAATAGCTGCAGGAGCCCGGGCGAAGGGCAGAGGCCCGAGGTGAACTGGATTTCGCCGCAGCCACGCGTTGCGCCGGCGCCGGCGATGTGGCCTTCGCCTTCGAGCACATTGGCGATACGCCGCGCAATGGCCGGTGCCGGATCTAGCCAAATGACAGGCCAAGGCGCAAGCGCGTCGAGCCTATCGAGGAGAAGCGGATAGTGCGTGCAGCCAAGCACTACGACATCGGTTTTGGCGCCGCCATCTTCGACAAAGCAGGGAGCGATCTCGCGGGCGATTGCTTCGTCGTCCACGGCTTCGCCGCTGGCATGGGCCTCGGCCAGCGCTGCAAGGGAGGGCGCGCCGGCAAGCGTGAAGCGAACGCCGCTTCCGAATTTTTCGACCAGCCCTCGCGTATATTCGCGGGCAACGGTTGCGGGCGTAGCGAGCACTGAGACAAGACCGCTTCTGGTCAGAGCAGCGGCGGGCTTCACCGCCGGCACAGTTCCGACGATGGGCACGGCGACGCTCTGGCGCAGAGCGTGAAGCGCAATCGTGGACGCGGTATTGCACGCGAGCACGATGCAATCGGGTGCGAAATGCCGGACGGCCGGCTCGATCAGCTCCAGAAGCCGCGAGATGAGCTCAGCTTCGCTCCGCGAGCCGTAGGGAAAGCCGGCATCGTCCGCAATGAAGCGGACATCGGCCTCAGGCACTGCCTGGCGCGCGGCGCGCAGCACCGTCAAGCCGCCAAGCCCTGAATCGATAAAGAGTAGCCGCGGGGCGCGTTCGAAAATGCTCATCCTGCCGTCATTCCACGAGCCCAGAGGCTAAAGCGACTCCTTACATACTCCATTCAAGCGCGCGCGAAAAGCTTGGCGTAGGCTTGAGTTCCGTCCGGCAAGCTGCCCGTAGCCTCATAGACGCCGCGTGCGATGGCTCTCGCCACACAATTCGCGGCGGCGGCGCCAAGGAAGGGCAATGCGAACATGGGATCGGGGAGCGGTATTTTGCCAGTTGCCAGCACGAAAACGATATCGCCATCGAAGGGCGTGAAGACGGGAACGATGGCACGGGCCATCCCCGCCGCGGCCATCATGGCGAGGCGTTTGCACTGAGCCTGAGTGAGCGCCGCATCGGTGGCCACAATGCAAAGCGTCGTGTTCGCGCGCTCCGCAAGCGGGAATTTGAAGTTGGGCCGTCCAGTATTTTCCGGCCACGGATGCGGGGAGCCGAGGCCGCCGAATTCGTTGCCCCGCTCGAAAGGCGCAGCCCAGAAATGCGGCGTGTCCGCGACCGTTACCGCGCCGGCTGCGTTTACGGCTGCGAGCGCGCCCACCGTGACTTCCGAAGCGGCGTCCACGGCGGGGTCTGGAACCTTTTCGGATGCGCTTCCCAATCCGCCGCGAAGCGGGCAGCTCCGCCCCGACGCGACCATTGCGCCAAATCCCGCTCCAGCCGAGCCCAGCTCGAAATCGAGTGACGCTGAAGCCGCCGCTGCATAGCCCAACTCGCGATAAGGCGGATGCCGGGCCCAATCTTTATCTCCGCCGTTGAGAAGATCGAAAAGGATCGCTTGCGGTACAATCGGCACCCGGGCCGAGCGCACCGGAAAGCCTCGGCCTTGCTCGCGCAGGAAGCTCTGCACGCCAGTCGCCGCATCGAGTCCGAAGGCCGATCCGCCGGAAAGTACAATGGCATCGGCGGCTCCAACGGAGCCCTCAAGGCCGAGTGCGTCCATCTCGCGCGACCCAGGTCCGCCGCCGAAGACCGAGGCGGCGGCAACCGAGGCGGCTTCGCACAGCACGGCCGTGACGCCCGATGCGAGGCTATCGTCATGCGCATTGCCAACGCAAAGCCCGCTTACATCCGTGATCGAATTGCGAGGACCGGTAGGCATGGTGCGTTTAAGTCCGCCCTGATCGAGCGTTCCTCCCCTCACCCTGTCCCTCTCCCATCGGGAGAGGGGACGGTGTTGCGCGCTCAGCGCCACATTCAGGCGTTCCTTCTCCCGGGGGGAGAAGGACAGGATGAGGGGCGTGACGCTCGATCATGACCGTATCCGATAGCTGAATAAGCCTTGCGTTAGCGCCCATGCGTTGAGGCCGGAGACGGGCTTCGCTCGCAATGACGCCGATGGCACGCTAATGCGTGACGATCTATTCCTGCTCATATGTGGTTTTGCTCCACTTGTAGACAACATAGGGGACCAAGCTCGGATCGCCCTTTGCGTCGAACTTGAACTTTCCGAGTACGGTGTCGAACTCGCCGGAGTCGAGCGCGGCTTTGACCTTCTCCGCATCGAAAGACTTCGCCTTCTCAGCCGCGCCCTTCCATGCCTGGACCGCAGCGTAGGCGTAAAGAACGTAACCCTCGGGGTCGATATTCTTGGCCCGGTATTCCTTCACAACGGCTGCGGCGGCCGGGTTCTTGCGCGGATCGGGCGAGAAGGTGAGGAGCGTGCCTTCGACATCGGGACCGGCGATCTGGCCGAGTTCTGTCGAAACGAGCGCATCGCCGCCCATGAGGATCGTCTTCATGCCTTGAGCGCGCATCTGCCGGATAATGAGTCCGGCCTCGGTATGATAGCCGCCGAGATAGACGAGATCGATTTTGGCTTCCTTGAGCTTGGTTACAACGGCGCTATAGTCTTTTTCCCCGGCGGTGATCGTGTCGTAAAAGACTTCCATCTTGCCGGCGGCGTTCATCGCCTTCTTGGTTTCGTCGGCCAAACCTTTGCCGTAAGCCGTCTTGTCGTTAAGAATCGCGACGTTCTTGTCTTTGTATTTCGCCGCGAGATATTTACCGGCAACCGAGCCTTGCTGGTCGTCGCGGCCGCAAACGCGGTAGCTGAAACCGTCTTTCGGACGCTCATCGGTGTATTTCGGGTTTGTCGAGGCGGGCGAGATTTGGATGATGCCGGCTTCGTTATAAACGTCGGAGGCGGGGATCGAGGAGCCGGAGCAGTAATGGCCGGCCACGAAGACTACCTTCTTTGCCGCGAGTTGCTCGGCCACGGAGCGCGCCTGCTTTGGATCGCATGCGTCGTCGCCTTGTTCCAGCTTGAGCTTCTTGCCGAGCACGCCGCCCGCCGCGTTAATATCGGCAACCGCGGCCTCCGCGCCTGCTTTGAACTGAGCGCCGAAGCTCGCATATTCGCCCGTCATGGGGCCCGCGACCGCGATGCTGACTTCGGTTTGGGCGAACGCGGTGGAAGCGAGCCCGAGGCCTGCTCCCAGAACGGCAAGGCTCGCAAGCTTTAGACGCATGGTTATTCCCCTTTTTTGCGTTGAAAGTTCAAGAACTGCAAATTCAGAACGGGTATATTTCCACGGATTACGGCTGTCCGGTGGCGTCTTTTCCAGTACGCCAGCCGGGCGGACCGGCTTCGGCGGTCAGCCAGCCATATTGCCGTAGCATTTGCGCTCTTCTTTGCAGCCGGAAACCGAGCGCGGCGAAGAGCAGAAGGATCGCGGTATCGGTGGCGTAATAGTGCGGAGAATGCATATTGCCTTGCGCCGCGCGCCAGCTTGCAAGCGTCGCCCCGGCGAACAGCCCCCAATGCAGGAAACGGATGGCCACGCCAAGCGTCATCGTATAGATAGCGGCCTGCCAGAACGGCTTCCAGCCCTTCGCGGCCGCGCGCCCGATCATAAACGCCGCGCCGCCCCCGCAGAGGACCGTGACGAAAAGGAACGCCCAGAGCGAATTTTCGTAGATTATGCCCATGGGGTTCCACCCCTCACCCTGTCCCTCTCCCACTGGGAGAGGGGACGCAGTTGCAACGGGCACGCCCTGCCCCCTCTCCCATGGGGAGAGGGTTGGGGTGAGGGGAGATTCCCCCAATGATCCAACACGTTAAGCATGAGCGCCACCCTCCAGATACGCCGCCTTCACCTCCTCGCGTTTCAGGAGGTCGGCGGCCTTGCCCGACATGGTGATCTGGCCGTTGACCATAACATAGCCGCGATGCGCAAGCTTCAGCGCGTGAAAAGCATTCTGCTCCACGAGGAACACGGTAAGGCCGCGGCTCCGGTTCAGCTCGCGGATCACCGAGAAGATCTGGCGCACGATGAGCGGGGCTAGGCCAAGTGAAGGTTCATCGAGGAGAAGCAGCCTTGGCCGCCCCATCAGAGCGCGCGCGATAGAGAGCATCTGCTGCTCGCCGCCGGACAGCGTCCCGCCGCGCTGGTTGCGCCGCTTCGATAGCACGGGGAACAGATCGAAGACCATGCCGAGATCGGTTTTGAGCACGCCCGCATCCTGCGGCGCGAGGAGAGCCCCCATCAACAGGTTTTCGTACACGGTCATGCGCGCGAAAATGCGCCGGCCTTCGGGCGATTGCGCAATGGAAAGCCGCATGATCTCGTGGGTGGGCAGCCGCGTAATGTTCTCTCCAGCGAAAACGATGTGGCCGCTTCTTGCGCGGGGATCGCCGCAGATGGTCATCATCAGCGTGGTCTTGCCCGCGCCGTTCGAGCCGATCAGCGTGACGATTTCGCCTTCATACACGTCGAGATCGACACCCTTCAGCGCGCGGATGCTGCCGTAATAGGTCTCGACGCCGTGAATGGAGAGGAGCGGGGTCATAGGCCGGCCTCCGCTTCGGCTTCTTCCACCTCGTTATCCTCGACGCCGAGATAAGCCGCGATAACCTTTGGGTCGGCGCGGATTTGGGCTGGCGTGCCTTCGGCAATTTTGCGTCCGTAATCGAGAACGATGACGCGGTCCGAGATACCCATCACCACGCCCATGTCGTGCTCGATCAAAAGGATGGACAGCGCGTGTTCCTCGCGGATTTTAAGGAGAAGCCCGTTCAGCTCGGCGGATTCGCGCGGGTTGAGGCCAGCAGCCGGTTCGTCGAGGCAGAGGAGCACGGGCGAGGTGCACATGGCGCGCGCGATCTCGAGCCGGCGTTGCGCGCCATAGGGCAGGTCCGCGGCAGGATCGTCCGCCCGGCCGAGAAGCCCCGTTTCCTTGAGCCAATAAGCCGCGCGGTCAATCGCCTCCGCCTGGGCACGCGCGTAGCTTTTAAGGTGGAGAAGTGCGCCTATTGTGAACCCAGACGCTGCATTCAAGGCGTTGTGCTGGGCGACGAGCAAATTTTCGAGCACGGTCATGCCGCCGAAAAGCCGGATGTTCTGGAACGTGCGGGCGACGTGCGCGGTGCGCGCGATTTGGTAGCCTTCCATCCGTTCGAGCAGGAAGAGCGCACCGCCGGGCGCCGGTGTCCACTGCCTGCCGCTCGCGGTCAGCTCTGGCAGCGCTTCGAAAGCGGATTGATCGCCGTGAGCGAGCGCGATCCGGCCCGCGGTTGGCTTATAGAAGCCCGTAATGCAGTTGAAGACGGTCGTCTTGCCGGCGCCGTTGGGTCCAATAATCGCGGTGATCTCACCGCGGTGTGCGGAGAAGGACAGGCCGTCGATTGCGACCAAGCCCCCGAAGCGCATAGTCACGTGCTCGGCGAGCAAAATGTGGCCGTCTGCCGGGGGCGGGGGAATGTGGGGGGCGCCGGCGCTCATCAGCCGCGTCCCTCCTTGACGAAGGTGCCCGATATGGCGCGAACCTCATGAAGCGAGGCCGAGGGCGTGCGCCCCGCCATGAGGCCGCGCGGGCGCCAGATCATGACCAGCACCATGGAGAGCCCGAAAATGAGCATGCGGTAGTCCTGCAGCTCGCGGAAGCGCTCGGCGCCGCCAACGAGGACCACGGCTGCGATCACGACGCCGAGCTGACTGCCAAGGCCGCCCAGCACCACAATCGCAAGGACGAGCGCCGACTCTGTGAATGTGAACGATTCCGGGCTGATGAAACCCTGCCTCGCGGAGAAGAATGCGCCCGCGAACCCGCCGAACATGGCGCCTATGGCGAAAGCGCTGAGCTTGGTGGCCACCGTGTTGATGCCGAGCGAGCGGCAGGCGATCTCGTCTTCGCGCAGCGCTTCCCAGGCGCGCCCAATCGGCGCGCGGCGAAGGCGCAGCGTGATGAAGTTGGTTAGAAGCGCGAGCCCGAGAATGACGTAATAAAGAAAGATAATCCGGTAAACCGGGTTATAGTCCAGCCCAAAAAAACTATGAAAGCTGGGGTTCGCCGAGCGCTCGAAGGGCAGGCCGAAAAAGGCGGGCCGAGGGATGCGATTGATGCCGTTCGGCCCGCCGGTGAAGCTTTGCCAGTTGATGAGCACGATGCGGACGATCTCGCCGAAGGCGAGCGTAACGATGGCGAGATAGTCGCCGCGCAGCCGCAAAACCGGGAAGCCGAGCGTCATCCCCCAAAGGGCCGCGAACAGCCCCGCGAGCGGCAGGCAAACCCAGAAGGACCAGCCGAGTTCTGTGGAGATCAGCGCATAGGTATACGCACCGACCGCGTAAAAGGCGACATAGCCAAGGTCGAGCAGGCCCGCGAGGCCGACCACGACGTTCAACCCCCAGCCGAGCATGATATAGATCAGGATCTGCGTTGCGGTGTCGACGGCGTAGCGCTGCGGCGGCCCTGCGATCAGGAACGGAAGCAGGACAGCGATGGCGAGGAGGCTTGCGGGAAATTCGCGCCCGAACTTCTCCGTCAGCACTTCGGGGAACTTCCCCACGCGATTTTTCGATAACAAAGCGAGGAAGAGCCGCAGCGCGCGCGCCGCCGCCATGGCCAAAACGGTGATGAAGGCCGCGATGCAAGCGAAGGTGAGAAGATCGGTGAGCGTCCCGGCCAGCCACGATTGGCTCGACGTCCATTCGATGAGGGCGGTGCGAAGCCCGTCCGTCGCGTAGAGAGTTGCGCCTATTGCGAGGGCTGCGATGATGGCCGGGAGCTTGGCCCGCGCGGTGAGCCTCGTCGTAAACGCGAGCGTGCGTCCGCCATCCAATGGGCGCCAAACCAAAACATCGAGAAGGAAGCGCACCACAGCCACACCGCCCGCGAGTCCTAAGGCTTTGGCGAGATGCACCGTGACCTGAAGCCCGCCATTGGCGGCATCGGTGCGCAGCCCCACGAGCGAGCCGAAAAGCGCGAGCGCCAGCAGAAAGGCTATGCCTGCGTCGCGCGCGGCGCTCATGGCGTCCTCGCGCATGACGCCGCGTGCCGCACGCTCCGCCACCATCCCCGGTTCAGTTATGCCGGTCATGCGCGTTAAACCTTCTCAACCTCTGGGCGCCCCAGTAGCCCCGATGGCAGAAAGATCAGCACGATTGCGAGAATGGAGAACGCGGCGACATCCTTATATTGCGCGGTGAAATAGCCGGCCCAGAGCACCTCGATCAGGCCGATGACGAGCCCGCCCAGCATCGCGCCCGGCAGCGAGCCGATCCCGCCCAGCACCGCGGCCGTGAACGCCTTGATGCCCGCGACAAAGCCCACGTAGAAATCGATGACGCCATAATAGGCAAGGAACATGAGCCCCGCGACGGCGGCCAAGGCTGCGCCGATCACGAAGGTGAGCGAGATGGTGCGATCCACATTCACGCCGCACAGGGCCGCCATCTTGCGGTCCTGCTCGCAGGCGCGCTGCGCCCGGCCGAGCGCGGTGCGGCCGATGATGAGCGAGAACACCGCCATCAAGACAACGGTCGTGGCCATGATGAGGATTTGCACGTAGCTGAGGCTGACCACGAAGCCGTTGTTTTCGGTCAACGCATAGCCGCCCCGGATGAGCGGCGGCAGCGGCTTCGAGCGCGCGCCCTGGGAAAGCTGGACGAAGTTCTGCAGTGTAATCGATACGCCGATGGCGGTGATGAGCGGCGCGAGCCGGAAGGACGAGCGCAGCGGGCGGTAGGCGATCCGCTCGATGCTCCAGCCCCACGCTGCGGTCAGCGCCATCGACACGATGAGCGCGATGAGGAGCGCGAGCGGGACAAAAGTGATGGAAGCCGCGAACAGCGACAGGATCGCAATCAGCGCGATGAACGCGCCTATCATGAACACCTCGCCATGGGCGAAGTTGATCATGCCCACGATCCCGTACACCATCGTGTAGCCGATGGCGATCAGCCCGTAGATCGAGCCGAGGGTCAAGCCGTTGATCAGCTGCTGAGAGAAATATTCCATCCAGGTTTCAGGCCTTGGCGCGGTTGCGTGCCTCCGTTTTCCCAGGATGTAGCGTAAACCTGCGCCGCGCGCCAATGCTTACTTTCGGGCAGAGTGGAGCAGTTTTTCCCAAAATGCGCAGGAAGTGGCCGGTTCCAAGGATAAGCTTATGCAACCGCGCGGCCTATCCCGCGTTTTGTGGGGATAGGGCCTTTTGGAACGATTCTGTACGCGAATTACGACCGCGGCGTCACGTCCTCGATGTCTTCCGATTTCTGCTTGTCGAGCGGAATGCGGACGATCCCCTTCAGCGCTCCGAAGTCGATTGCCGCCACATCGAGCATGCGGACGCGCCGGTTATGCTGGGTGTGATAGTAGAGAACGCGGTTCTTGAGGTCCCAGGCGGTGGTCCACAGCGTCGAGCTGCGCATTCCCGCCGTGCTGTGCGACGGATCGCGCGATCCTTCCGATGCGCCCAGCGGCACATTGAAATTATCGAGAATGCGGAACAGCTCGTAGATCGTTTCGGGGCCGTCCGCCGTCTTGCGGGCGGTCTGCGTCCAAGCTACGGCGCGCACGAAGCGCGAAGGCGGGGTGTTGTCGCCGGGAAGGCCGATCATGCCGCTTCCGCCTCCCAAGGGCTTGAAGTCGAGATCGGCGATTTCCCTGCCGGGCAGCGCCACAGGCGAGAGATTGATGTAATTGCGCAGGTTTGTCATGTGCCAGTCGAAGCCCGGCGCATTGGTAAGAACGCCGAGGGGATCGTCGTAAATGGCGAGCTCGCCCTTGGTATATTCGATGACGATGGCCTTGCCGCTGGGTTCGGTGACCAGAAAATGAATGGGCGCCGGAAAGCCCAGGGTAGGTTCGACCGTGGGCACGACGCGCACGGTTTGCATCGCCGCCTTGACTTCGCCGATGGTGGTGAATTGCGCCAAGATGAAAGCCGCGACCTCGGTTGGCGCGAGTGAGCGGCCGGCGTCTGCGGGAACGTACTTCTGGTACTCGGCGAAGCCAGGGTGATAGAACAATCCCACGGCGAGGCCTTTTTCATTCATGCCGTCAAGAATCGCGTCTTTTTCAAAGCCATCCACCGCGGCGATGCCGTATTTTCCCTTCCAGGTCATGCCCGGTTTGCCGTCAGGCATAAGGCTCGTGAATTCCTGGCCTCTGGGAATGAGGATGATCCTCGACTTCAAATCGAACGTGCCCCATTCCATGGTTCTCCCGTAGACAACGGCGCCATCGGTGGCTTTCAAGGTGATCCCTGTGCACGCGAGCGCGGGACTTTGCAGGCTCAGACAGAGCAGCGACGCAGCGGCGGCGGCCGCGGCAAATTTCCGGAACATCGGAACATCCCATCGTTTGTTAGTTCATCGAAGCCATGCAAGACGGATGTACAGTTTTGTATGGAATCTAGGGGACACTAACCGAAACGAATTAATGGGCGTTCCCTTTAGGTTTTCGCATTGTTTAGAACAATAACTATCAATAGTAACTTTGACTTCTGGATGTTATTGCCAAGGTCGCGCCCGTTGTAGCGGAGAACTTATTCCGCCTTGCGCAAGCCAAGCCCCTTGGGCGCCTTCGAATATTGCCAATCCGCGCCCGGCCGCAGAGAACGCACCGGACGCGGATGGGAACGCGGATTGTTATTTTTTCGCGGCGTGATGGCTCACATGCGCCTTCGCCGCCTCGCCCGCGTGATGGGCCGCGAGCAGCGTATGCGCGTGCGCGGAGTGTGCGTGGTGGGCGGCTTTCTCAGGGGCGCCGGCTGCATAATGCGCGGCGGCCTCCTTATGATGCTTCATCGCATGCTCGTGGTGCTCGGCCGCTTTGGTATGATGCTCATGCGACGGATGATGCGTGGCGCCGCCGGACGGGGGCTTGGGCATTTTTCTTCTCCCTGGTTTTGAAACTTTTGCTGCACTGCAGGCCAGCAGGCCGGTCAAGCCGCTGTTTGCCCAGAGTACAAAGGCTTATTGCCTGGAATTGTTCCGTTTAAGGATGGTCAATGCCGCACGAAACCCTTTCCTGGTGCCGCTTGCGCCTGGGGCATGAACCGCTCTCATGGTTAACGAGGCTGCAATCTTTCCATGTCAAGAGTGGCCGCCGGGCAAGCTTTCTCCTAGCCCGGTTGACGCCGCTATGCTGCGACCTCACTTGAGTTCGATAAGGTTCTAACTATTCGGGCTCGCGGCGGGCGGTTCGCTCACTGCGCGCCAGATCGAGAAGGATGCGGCCATGATAGGTATATTGCTCACCATTGTAGCCGTCGCGGCAGTCTTTACCATCGCAATCCGGCGCGAGCCCCTTTGGGCGTGGGCCGCGCTTCTGGCCGCGGTGACGCTCTCGATCAAGCTCGGCCTTTTCGGCGGCGCACTGCACGTCCCTTCTTTCACGCCTTGGGCGCTGATCGGCTGGCTTCCGGCCATCGCGCTCGGGCTTCTATCCTGGCGTCCCATACGGCGCGAGGCGGTATCGCGGCCGGCCTTCCGCATGGTGAGCCGTGTGCTGCCGCCGGTCTCGAAGACCGAGCAGGAAGCCATCGACGCGGGCACGCTCGGCTTCGACGCCGAGCTGTTCTCGGGCCGCCCCGATTGGGAGAAGCTCCGCGCGGTCGATCCCGTCGTGCTCAGCGATGGGGAGCGGCGCTTCCTCGATAACGAGGCCGAGCAGCTCTGCCAGATGCTCGACGATTGGGAAATCCGGCACAATCAGCACGATATCCCCGAGCACATCTGGAATTTCATCCGCGAGAAGGGCTTCCTGGGTATGCTCATCTCCAAGGAGCATGGCGGGCTCGGCTTCTCAGCCCAGGCGCAGTCGCTCATTTTAGGCAAAGTGTCCTCGCGCAATCCGGACGCATCCATTGTGGTCATGGTGCCAAACTCGCTCGGGCCAGGCGAGTTGATCGAGAAATTCGGCACGGACGCGCAAAAGCAGCAATATTTGGAGCCGCTCGCCAAGGGCAGGGAAATCCCGTGCTTCGCGCTCACGAGCCCGTTCGCGGGTTCCGACGCCGCCGCCATGCGCGACGTGGGCTATGTCGAAAAGGGCATGTATAATGGGCAGGAGGTAACCGGCATCCGCGTCAGCTGGGATAAGCGCTACATCACGCTGGCGCCGAAAGCGACGCTTTTAGGCCTCGCCTTCCATTTGCTCGACCCGGATAACCTGCTCGGCAAAGGCAGCGACCCCGGAATCACGCTGGCCCTCATTCCAGCCAACCACCCAGGCGTCAAGATCGGGCGCCGGCATTTGCCGGGCGGATCCTCGTTCCCGAACGGGCCGACCACGGGCGAGAATGTCTTCATCCCGCTCGACTGGGTGATCGGCGGCGCCGAGCGCGTGGGCCAGGGCTGGCGTATGCTGATGAGCTGCCTCGCAGCGGGGCGTGCGATCTCGCTGCCTGCTTCGTCGACGGCCGGCGTGAAAGCGCTCTTGCGTTTCACCAGCGCCTATGCCCGCATCCGCAAGCAGTTTTCGATGCCCATCGGCCGGATGGAAGGCATCGAGGAGCCGCTGGCGCTGCTCGCCGAGACGGCATACACACTCGAAGCGGCGCGCGCCGTCACCTCCGCCATGGTTTCACAGGGGGCCAAACCCGCCGTGATCTCCGGGTTGATGAAGTATCAATGCACGGACCGGATGCGCAAAGCGCTCGATGCCGCGCTTGATATTCACGCTGGCAAAGGCATTTGCGACGGTCCCAGCAATTATCTGCAAGCGGCCTATCAAATCTCGCCCGTCAGCATCACGGTCGAGGGCGCAAATATATTGACGCGCAGCCTGATCGTGTTCGCGCAAGGCGCGGTCCGGAGCCATCCCTACCTCTATACTGAGATCCAAGCCGCGCAGAATCCGGATCGTGAGGCAGGGTTCACGATGTTCGAGGGTGCGTTCGAGCGGCACGTGGCGTTCAGCGTCTCGAACCTGTCCGGCTCGATTTTTCATAACGTGACACTAGGCCTCTTCGCTGGCGCGGCTCCTAACGCGCCCGAGCCGCACTATTACCAGCAGCTAACCCGCGCCTCGACGAACTTCGCGCTGATGGCCGATCTATCGGTCGCACTTCTCGGAGGAGGGCTCAAAACTAAGCAACGCACGACAGGGCGTATGGCGGACGCATTGAGCGAACTTTACTTCCTATGCTGCCTTTTGAAGCGTTACGAGGATGACGGCCGGTTTGACGCAGAACGCCCGGTTTTCGACTACGCCGTGCAAAAGGCCTTTCATAGTTTCTATGCTGCGATGCAGGACGCCATCGATAACTTCCCGATTGCCGGCGTGCGGCCGCTTTTGAAAATCTGCGTGTTTCCTTTCGGCAACCGGTTCCGCAAGCCCAAGGACACCCTTGCCAAGGCCGTGGTGCGCGCCGTGCTTGAGCCAGGCGAAGTCCGCGACCGCCTAACACGCTACGCTTTCGTTTCCCATGACGAGCACGATCCAACCGGCCTACTTGAGGTTACCCTGAAAAAAGTGGTTGAGAGCGAGGAGGCCAGCCGGAAACTGGAGCGCGCGATCCGCGCCGGCACGGTGAAGCGCTATCTCGGCAACGACTGGATCAAGGAAGCCATGGATAAAGCTGTACTCAGCCAAGACGAGGCCGATTTGCTCCGTTATACCGAGCGCCTCGTGGCTAGGGTCATCGCGGTAGACGATTTCAGCGCCGGAGAGGTCGAACCGCATTATGCGCCAGGCGATAATGTCCGTGCCGTGCTCGAAAGGCACAATCCGCCTGAAGAACGGCCGGCAGAGATGCACCCGGCGGAGTGATATGGGACGTGCGTAGTGTGGTGCCGGCGTCATTGCGAGCGAAGCGAAGCAATCCAGGGCCAAGTCCCTGAAGCTTCCCTGGATCGCCGCGGCGCCTTTGCCGCCTCGCGATGACGATGCGGCCTATGTTAACGAGTATGCGCGGAGGCGGGGCCGGGAACGGCGCTGGGCACATTTCCCGCGCACGGTATGAGACGGAATAGGAGCGGTTATGGTAGCGGATGCGGGAAACCTGAAGCATTGGCATTTCCATATCGATGTCGAGGAGATCGCCTGGGCGGTGATCGACGTGGAGGGCCAATCGCAAAACACGCTCGGGCGCGGGCCCGTCGAGGAGCTCGAGGCAATCGTCACCGCGGTCGAGGCAGGGGCGCGCGACAAACAGGTGCGCGGCGTAATCTTCATGTCGGGCAAGGAGAAAAGCTTCATTGCCGGCGCCGATATCCGCGAGTTCGACAACCTCAAGACCGAGGCCGAGGTCACAGACGTTATCCACGCAGTGACCGCGATTTTCGACCGCATCGAGCGGCTGCCCGTTCCCGCGGTGGCCGCGATCCACGGCTTTTGCCTTGGCGGCGGCCTGGAGTTCGCGCTTGCCTGCCGCTACCGCATCGCGGACCGGGAGGAGGGCACACGGCTCGGCCTCCCCGAAGTTAAGCTCGGCATCATACCGGGCCTCAACGGAGCCGCGCGCTGGCTGCGCCAGTCGGGTCCTTTGAAAGCGATGCCCGAGATGCTCGCGGGCCGCATGCTGCGCCCCTCCCAAGCGCGGGCGGCGGGCATCGTGGATCAACTCGTGCCAACCCATCACGAGCTGCGCTGGGCGGCGCGCAAGGCCGTTTTGCAGAGAAGGAAATCGAAGCGCACAGGTATTTATCTGGCCCCGCTTTTGGTGTTCGAAGCGGTGCGGCGTTATCTCGCCAAGCGCATGCGCAAGGAGACGGCGGCGAAGGTGCGCGAAGAGCATTATCCCGCGCCGTTCCGGCTGATCGATCTTTTCGAGAAGCATGGCGGAAGCTACGAGAGCTTGAAGCGCGAGGAGACGCGAGCCTTCGCGCCGCTGATGATATCGGAGCAGGCGCGCAACCTGCGGCGCGTTTTCCGCCTTTCCGAGATGCTAAAATCCGAAGCACCGAAGGACGGCTTCAAACCCTTGCGCGCCCATGTTGTGGGTGCCGGCACCATGGGCGCCGATATCGCCATGGTTTGCGTTGCCCGCGGCATGGAGGTCTCGCTGCAAGACAACTCGGCGGAAGCGGTGGGCAAGGCGCTCGCCCGGGCGAAGCCGTTTTTCAAAAAGCGCTTGCGGACAGATGCGGAGGCAAAAAAGGCGATGGCGCGCCTGATCGCCGATCCGCAAGGCGCCCAAGCTCATCGCGCCGATATCGTCATCGAGGCGATCTTCGAAAACCTCGAAGCGAAACAGAAGCTATTCGCGGAGATCGAGCCGAAGCTGAAGCCCGGCGCTGTGCTCGCAACGAATACCTCATCGCTGCCCATCGAGCAAATAGCGTCAGCGCTGAAGGACACGGGCCGGCTGATCGGCTTGCACTTCTTCAATCCTGTGCCCAGTCTGCCGCTGGTTGAGGTGGTGCGGGGCCCGCAAAGCCGGGAAGAGGAAGTACGCAAAGGCGCGGGCTTCGTGACCCGCATCGATAAATACCCGCTAATCGTCAAGTCCGTGCCGGGATTCCTCGTGAACCGGGTGCTGGCGCCTTATATGTTCGACGCGCTCCGGCGCGTTGCGGAGGGCGCGCCCAAGGAAAAGATCGACGCCGCTGCAGAGAAATTCGGCATGCCGATGGGCCCTGTCGAGCTTGTGGACGTGGTGGGCCTCGACGTCGCCCTAAGCGTTGCAAAAGTCCTGAACCTGCCAACGCCCGAGGACAATCCTCTGATGCGCCTCGCGGCGCAGAAAAAGCTGGGCAAGAAGTCCGGGGAAGGCTTCTATAAATGGGCCGGCGGCAAGTCTCAGAAGATGGAATTCGCCGCGGAGCCAGACGAACTCGAAGAGCTTGGACGCGAGCTCGTGAAACCGCTCGTCGAGGAGTGCGAGAAGGCACTTCAAGAAGGCGTTGTGGCAAGCGCCGACCAAGTGGACGCGGGCGTGATCTTCGGCACGGGCTTCGCTCCGTTCCGGGGCGGACCGCTGCATTACCGTGATTCCCTGAGGCAGACGGCTCAGGAACGGCCTTCAGAGGCAGTTGCAGCTCACGCTGCGGAGTGATGAGTTCATTATCGGCTGTGGAGTGTGCGGTGTAAGTCCCCCCTCACTCTATCTCTCTCCCCGTCTGCATTCGCTAGCGAATGCAGACGCTCTAAGTGGCAAGCTCGCCAAGGCGAGCTTGCTGGGAGAGGGCTGGGGTGAGGGGGCCTAAGGCGGCTCTAAAGAGCGGGAGATTTCGATGCAAACCATGCGGAAAGTGGCCATCATCGGCGGGGTACGGACGCCCTTCTGCCGCGGCAATACCGGCTATGACGATTTAACAAATCTCGATTTGATGATGGCGGCCTTGAACGGGCTTGTCGAGAAATTTGGCCTTGAGGGGCAGCACATCGACGAGGTCGTGGGCGGTGCCGTCGTTACTCACGCACGGGACTTCAACCTGACCCGCGAGGCGGTCATCGGCACGAAAGTCAGCGAGGACACGCCAGGTGTGACGCTCTCGCAGGCCTGCGGCACAAGCTTGCAGGCGGCGCTCGGCAGCGCGGCGAAGATCGCGACCGGTCAGATCGACGTGGCGATTGCCTGTGGCTCCGATACGGTGTCCGACCCTCCTATCGAGTTGAAGCGGCAATTCGCGAAAAGGCTCGCGCGGGTCAGTGCCGAAAAAAGCGTGACAAAAAAGGCAGGCACCTTCCTGAGCGGCTTCTCGCTAGGCGATATCGCCTTCAACCCGCCAGCCATCAACGAGCCGCGCACCGGCCTCTCAATGGGTCAGCATTGCGAGCTGATGGCGAAGGAGTGGCACATTGCCCGCGCCGATCAGGACCTGCTCGCCTATCAGAGCCACAAAAAGGCGGCTCGCGCTTATGACGAAGGCTTCCTCGACGATCTGCTGGTGCCTGCGGCCGGCGTCTTCCGTGACAACAATCTGCGCGCGGACATCGATCTTGAGAAGATCGCGCAGCTAAAGCCGGCCTTCGACCCCGAGCACGGCACGCTTACGGCCGCGAACTCGACGCCCTTGACCGATGGCGCGTCCGCTGTGCTGCTCGCATCCGAGGATTGGGCAGCCGCGCACGGGCTCAAGCCCATGGCGTATCTGACTTATGGCCAGCATTATGGCATCGATTTCGTGGACGCAGCGCGCGGCCTGCTCATGGCTCCAACCGTCGCCGTGTCGAAGATGCTCGACCGTGCGGGCTTGAGCCTGCAGGACTTCGACTTCTACGAAATCCACGAGGCGTTTGCCGCGCAAGTGCTTTGTACGCTGAAGGCCTGGGAAGACCCTCGATTTTGCAAGACCATGCTCGGTAAGGATGCGCCGCTTGGGTCAATCGACAGGGCGAAATTGAACGTGAAGGGATCGAGCCTCGCTTATGGCCATCCTTTCGCGGCAACCGGAGGGCGCATCGTGGCCATGCTCGCAAAAACCCTGGAAGAAAATGGCGGCGGCCGCGGGCTGATCTCCATCTGCACGGCGGGCGGCATGGGCGTCTGCGCGATCCTTGAGCGGCCCCGCGACGGCGGCGCAGCCCATGCAGAACCTGAAACACCCGCAGTTGCTGAGACGCCGCCATCTCCGGCCGAGCATACGGAGCCGCCGGCACAAAGCTTTTAGAGGCGAAAAAGAAAGCCCCCTCATCCTGTCCTTCTCCCGCAAGGGGAGAAGGTACGCCGTTGCAACGGGCACGCCCTGCTCCCTCTCCCCTCCCGCATCCGCTTGCGGATGCGACACTCCGAGTTGCAAGCTCGCCAAGGCGAGCTTGCTGGGAGAGGGCTGGGGTGAGGGGGGCCTTTTTCACTGGAGCGAACGCCGATCCACCCTCTGCGCCAGAAATCGGCGCAAGGCGCGCGCGATGCCTATTTACTGCACTAGCCTCTTCGCCCTATCACTAGCCCAATTTTCAGATCGGCGCCTGCGGCGCGGGATAGGCTTTTGTTACATGGACAACCGAGATCAACGCGCGGGACGCGCCAAGCGTAACGCTCACGCGGGCAACGGCAGCGATCCTGCTTACGGCCACAAGACTGCGGAACGCAGCTCGAAGAAAGCCGCGGTGACGGAGAGCAGCGCAAAGCAGGCCGCACCGTGCCCGCCGAAAGCCCCTGCGGCGCTAGCAGATTCAGCCCACTACACTTCGGATGCCGAGGTCCCCGCGCAGCCGCGCGACTGGTCGAAGACCCTTTTCCTGCCCAAAACCGATTTCGGCATGAAAGCCGGCCTGCCGCAGCTCGAGCCAAAGCTCTTGCAGCGCTGGGCCGGAATGAATCTCTACAAGCTCCTGCGCAAAGCGGCGAAGGGCCGCGAGAAGTTCATCCTTCACGACGGGCCGCCTTACGCGAACGGAAACATCCACATCGGCACCGGCCTCAACAAAATCCTCAAAGACGCGGTGACGCGCTCCCAGCAGATGATGGGCAAGGATTCGAATTATGTGCCGGGCTGGGATTGCCACGGCCTGCCCATCGAGTGGAAAGTCGAGGAGCAATACCGCGCCAAGGGTAAGAACAAGGACGAAGTGCCGGTCAACGAGTTCAGGCGGGAATGCCGTGAGTTCGCGCAAAAGTGGATCGGCGTGCAGATGGAGGAGTTCCGCCGCCTCGGCGTCGAGGGCGATTGGCAGAACTATTATTCGACGATGGCCTATGAGGCGGAGTCCGTTATTGCTAGTGAGCTGATGAAGTTCGCCATGAACGGGCTGCTCTATCGCGGCTCGAAGCCCGTCATGTGGTCGGTTGTCGAGCGGACCGCGCTCGCCGAGGCCGAGGTGGAATATCACGAGCACGCCAGCCCCGCGATCTGGGTGAAGTTTCCACTGAGGGATTACCAGTTCTCGTGGTTCAAATCGGACGACACTCCGGAACTCAGCCGCCAAGTCGATCAGCTATTTAAGGCGCTTGAGGCCGGTACGAGCTTCGTGATTTGGACTACAACGCCCTGGACGATCCCAGGCAACCGTGCGATCGCATTCTCGAAGACTATCGAGTACGGACTTTATGAGGTCACCGAGGCACCTGGAGATAATTGGACCAAGACAGGTGAGCGCTTCATCCTGGCGAGGTCTCTTGCGGATGCGTTTTTCCAAGCGGCCCGCGTCGAAAAGTGGAAGCACTTGCTGGATGTCGATCCCAAAGGGATGATTGCCTCGCACCCGCTGCACAAGGGTGGGTACGATTTCAAGGTGCCGCTGCTCGAAGGCGAGCATGTGACGGAAGATACCGGCACGGGCTTCGTGCACACCGCGCCCGGCCATGGCGCCGACGACTTCGACATCTGGACCGCGAACGCGCGCCATTTGCAATCGCTCGGCATCGATCACGGCGTGCCGGAAACGGTTGGCGCGGACGGCTTCTATTACAGCCATGTGCAGCTGTTTGGCGGGGCGGAGCCCAAGCGCGTCATCGACGACAAGGGTCATTTCGGCAAGCTCGACGATCTGCGCTACGGCAATGCGGCTGTCATCGCCGCGCTGAAGGAAGCCGGCGCGCTCGCCGCCATGAACCCGCGCCACAAGCACGATTACGCGCACTCCTGGCGGTCGAAGGCCCCGGTCATCTACCGCAACACGCCGCAATGGTTCATCGCGATGGACAAGCCATTTGCCGTGAAGGGCGCAAAGCAAAAGGCGAGCCTGCGCGAGCTTGCGATGGAAGCCATCGGCGAGACGCGCTTCGTGCCGCCGCAGGGCAGCAACCGGATCGGGGGCATGGTCGAGCAGCGCCCGGATTGGCTCATCTCTCGCCAGCGCGCCTGGGGCGTGCCGATCACGGTCTTTGTCCACAAGGAGACGGGCGAGGCGATCCCAGGCGCGAAGTTCAAGGGCTCGAAGGTGCTGCAGAAACGCATCGCGGATGCCTTCAAAGCCGAGGGTGCGGACGCTTGGTTCGCGGAGGGTGCCGCTCAGCGCTTTCTGGAGGGGCTTGTCGATAATCCGGCCGATTGGGAGCAGGTGCGCGACATTCTCGACGTTTGGTTCGACTCGGGCTCGACGCATGCCTTCTGCCTCGAAAAGCGCAAAGACCTGAAATGGCCGGCCGATCTCTATCTCGAGGGTTCCGACCAGCATCGCGGCTGGTTCCAATCCTCGCTCATGGAAAGCTGCGGCACGCGTGGCCGTGCGCCCTTCGATGCTGTGCTCACCCACGGTTTCGTGATGGACGAGCAGGGCCGGAAGATGTCGAAATCGCTCGGCAACACCGTCGCGCCGCAGGATGTCATCAAGCAATCGGGCGCCGACATCTTGCGGCTCTGGGCGCTTTCCTCCGATTACACCGAGGATTTGCGCATCGGTCCGCACATCATCCAGTCGACGGTGGACGGATACAGGAAGCTACGCAACACGCTGCGCTATCTTCTCGGCAGTCTTGCTCACTACCAGCCCGAGTTCGAGGTCGCTCATGCGGATATGCCTGAGCTTGAACGCTGGGTGCTGCACCGCGTTGCGGAGATCGATGCGCAAATCCGGCGCGATTTCAACGAGTTCGATTTCAAGCGCGCCTACCGCACTATCGCCGAGTTCTGCTCGAACGATCTTTCCGCGATCTATTTCGACATCCGTAAGGACGCGCTTTATTGCGAGGCCTATTCGAGCCCCAAACGGCGCGCCGCGCTCTCGGTTTTGAACACGCTGTGCGAATGCCTGACCGTCTGGCTTGCCCCCATCCTCTGCTTCACAGCCGAGGAGGCCTGGCTTGCGCGCAATGGCGAGGTCAAAAATGGCTCGATCCATTTGAGGACATTCCCCGAAATCCCGTCGGGCTGGCGCGACGATGCGCTCGGTGCGAAATGGGCGAAGATTTGGACCGTGCGCCGCGCCGTCACGGGCGCACTCGAGGTCGAGCGCCGCGAGAAGCGGATCGGCGCGAGCCTTGAGGCGGCGCCCGACATCTACATCGGCAGCAAGGCCTTGGCCGCGGCTGCAAAGGGCGTGGACTGGGCGGAGATCGCGATCACGAGCGGGGCGGCCGTCAAGTCCGGAAAAGTGCCCGCGAATGCGTTCGCACTCGATGAGGTGGAGGGCGTCGCGGTCGTGCCGAAGCTCGCCCAGGGCAAGAAATGCGCCCGCTCCTGGCGCATCACGGACGACGTTGGCGCCGATCCGGCCTATCCGGATTTGAGCGCGCGCGATGCCGCAGCCGTGCGCGAGTTAGATGCAAGGGCCGGGCAGGAGTTAGGCGTCGAATTCCGTTGAAAGTGCAGCGCCGGCTATCTAGGTTCTGGACGCACCGCTTTGTGTTTAAAACGTAATCTGCACGATGGGAGTCCCAATGAGAATGGCATGGAAGGCCGCGGCAGCGGCAGTATTGTTTGTGACCTTTGCTCAGGCACAGGAATATAAACAAGGCGATCTTACGGTCGGGCATCCCTGGGCAAGACCCACGGCGGGGACGAATATGCTCGGCGCGGCCTATCTGACCTTAACGAACGGCGGCAAGGAAGCCGATACGCTTAAGTCCGCCTCCTCTGCTGATGCGGATAAGGTTGAAATTCACGAGCATATTCACGATGCCGAAGGCGTAATGCGGATGCGCGCCGTCGAGGGCGGGCTCGCTATTCCTGCTGGAGGGACGGTCGAATTCAAGCCAGGCGGCTATCACCTCATGCTCATCGGCCTGAAGCATAATCTCGAGGACGGCCAGAACTTTCCGCTGAAGCTCACTTTCGAGCATGCGGGGGCTGTCGATGTCGAGGTCAAAATCGAGAAGAAGGCCGGCGCCGATAGCAGCATGGGCATGCACGATCATCATCACTGAGGCACACGGTCCCACCTTCCGGGCGCGCGAAAAAATGGAACGCTCGCGGAAGCACACTGTTGCCGTGGCCGGGCTTGATGCATCGCTGTCCGGTTCGTTTCTCTTTTGCGCTACTGGCCCGGCGTTCGATGTCACCCTGGAAAGGCGCTTGCGCCTTATCCGAAGTCTTGCCCAGAACTCCGCCTTTATTTGCCGCAAGATCGCGGATAAGACCCGTTCCGGGCCTTATCCGCGATGACGATGTTGAAATGTCCGCGGAATTACACCGGGCAGACGTGGGCAAGCCAGGCCATGATGTTGGGGGGTAAAATTCGGTTTCTTCACACCCGCCTTCGAGCGTGTGAATAAGTCGACTGCCGAAGCATTGCAAGGAGCGCAACCGTCATTCCCGCGAAGGCGGGAATCCATTTCTCCCGTTGGAACTAGAATTTGTATGGATACCCGCCTTCACGGGTACGACGCTGCGGCCCAGAATTCCGGCGCCTTCGGAAAGTCCGGCAATTTTTTAACACGCTCGCAGACGGGAATGACACTCCGCCGGTCACCGTCGATGTCCGCCAGTTTTACGCCAACTGGCGGCTTTGGCTGTGCAGGTCTTGGCGCTTGGGCGCTTCCGCCGCTGGAGCGCAACAGGGTTCAAAGGATGTCAGAGAAGCGGAAACATCCTTTAAAAACAGTCTCCCAAGAATGGGAAACCAGAACACGGAATGGGCCACGGCCATCACCAAGTACATGAACCACATGCTTGTCAGGAAGCCGTATGGGCCGGGGACCGTGCATAAGGGTGAGGGCTGCCCATAGTTCACAACGGCCAGCATCAGGAAAACTGGCATGGCGGCAAGCTGTAGCATCCGGCGCGATGTGTCCATAATTCTGGGTGTCCCTATTGGAGTGCCACCTTTTCGATCCTGATGTGGCTATCATGAAATGCCGCGCCGCCAAAGCGCACCGGCGTCGCACCCTGGGGTAAGGGTTTCGTCGCGCTTAGGTTCCGCGCCCGGGAGGCAGGGCAGCAAAAATCCATAGCTGGGGTCGGACTTTCCGGCGGTGCGCAGGCGAGAGCGAAAAACGGGGTAAACAACAAACCGGGTGCCCAGGCCGCGCTTAGTTCCCCGATCGAACGCCATGGCCGTCCGGTTCGTTTCTCTTTTGCGCTACCGGCCTGGCATTCGATGTCACCCCGGAAAAACGCTTGCGCCTTATCTGGGGGCTTGCCCAAAACGTCGCCTTTATTTGCCGCAAGATCGCGGATAAGGCCCGTCGCGCCTTTGCGCGATGGCGATGTTGAAATGTCTGCGAAATTAAACCGGACAGCCGTGGGGCAAGCCCAGCCATTGCGGGGCGGGCGTTAGCCGACGATCTCGCTTTCCTCGAAAACAAGCGCGATCTCCTGGACGGCGTTGTCCAGGCTATCGGAGCCATGCACCGAATTGCGCTCGATGTTCTCGGCAAACTCCTTGCGGATGGTGCCGGGCGCTGCGTTGGCGGGGTTGGTTGCGCCCATGATTTCGCGGTTCCGGGCCACCGCATTCTCGCCTTCGAGAACTTGCAACACGATCGGGCCCGAGGTCATGAAGGCGACCAGATCCTTGAAAAACGGGCGCGCCTTGTGCACGGCATAGAACGCGGCTGCGTCGGTCTCGTCCCAGTGCACGCGCTTCTGCGCGACGATGCGAAGCCCGGCCTCCTCCAGCTTGGCGATGATCTTTCCGGTGATATTGCGGGCGGTTGCGTCAGGCTTGATGATTGAAAGGGTGCGTTCGAGCGCCATGGGTTCGCCTTTGAGAGTTGGATAGGGTTGCCGGTACGGCAGCGATAATGCGTATAGCGGTCGGCTGATGCAGCGGCTTATAGCAGGAGCCCCGCTGCCTGGGCAAGCAGGGCAAGCCGTCCGCGCGGCGTCTTTCACGCCAAACCTCCCGCTGGCACATTTGAGGCGGGAACGTGTTTATAAAACCGTTACGGGCCCGGTTTACATCAAGCAGACAATGGACCCAGGAAAAGCCCTTATTATGCTCGGCGCCGTGCTCATTGCAGCGGGCCTTGTCTGGCTGGCGGTAGCGCGGCTAGGGCTTGGACATCTGCCGGGCGACATCCTCATCGAGCGCGGCAATTTCCGGCTCTATTTGCCGCTTGGCACATCGGTGCTGATCAGCATCGTCCTGAGCCTTGTCATCTGGCTGCTCGGGCGGCTATAGCGGGAAGAGACGGACTTCCTTGTTCTCGATGCCGAGCGCGAGTTTGCCAGTTTTGAGTGCCAACGCCTTTTCGCCGAAGAATTGCAGCCTCCAGCCCTTGAGCGCCGGGATATCGGGGTGGTCGAATTGGGCGAGCTTTTCGAGGTCGTCCGAACTTGCCAAGAGCTTCGAAGCGATGTTCAACTCGGCCGATACGGCTTTGAGCAGAACCCGCAGAAGCTCGACCGTCGCCGACGCCGAGGCGGGCAGCTCAGCGTGCCCGTCCGGCATGACAATATCGGAAGGATCGTGAGCGAGCGCGGACGCCACGCAACGCAAAATAGCCTCGCCACGCCCCTTGAAGCTCTCGCGGACGGTCCGCAGCCTGGAAAGAGCGTCGAGCGATCTTGGCGCGTGCTTTGCTATCTCATAGATCGCCTCGTCCTTGAGTACCCGCCCGCGCGGCACGTTCTCGGATTGCGCGGCGCGTTCGCGCCAGGCCGAAAGCTCGATGATAATGGCTTTGCCGAGGCGCGACTTGCCGCCGAGCTTCATGCGTTTCCATGCGTCGGCGGGATCGAAGGCATAGGTCTTGGGGTCGGTCAGGAACGCGACTTCCTCCTCAAGCCAGGATTCGCGCCCGGTTTCTTGAAGCCGCTGTGTCATCTTGACATAGATGTCGCGCAAATAGGTGACATCGCCGAGCGCATATTCGAGCTGGCGCGGGCCAATGGGGCGGACGCACCAATCCACGGACTGATAGGTTTTGTCGTGAGTGCGCTTGAGAAGCTTTTTGACGAGCGCGCCGTAGGAAATGGCCTCGCCGTGACCGAGTGCCATGGCGGCGATCTGCGTGTCGAAAATCGGATGGGGGATGATGCCCGCCTCTTGATACACGATCTCGATATCCTGGCGCGCCGCGTGGAATACCTTGACCACCGCTTCGTTCGCCATCAGCGCGTAGAAGCTCGATAGATCGACGGGCGCAAGCGGATCGACAGCGACCTCAACCCCTTCACCTGCCAGCTGAATAAGGCACAGCTTCGGCCTATAGGTAGTCTGCCGGAGAAACTCGGTGTCTACCGCGACGAAGGGCTGGCGGCTGAGATGCGCGCAGGCTTGCTGCAGGTGTCCGGTAGACGTGACGATGGCGGGTAGATCGATCATAGGCCAGTTATAGCTCAAGTTGTGGGATGTAGCCTAGATACGGTGTGCAACCTTGACAAATATGGCGCTGCATGCCCTGCTCCGGGCGGAATTCCGGTTTGCGCCGCTGAGTGCGCGTGAACGCTGGGTGTGTTCTTTTTAAGCTGCTTTTGCGGCCATTTGCTAGAAATTGGGCGACGCAGAGGCACATTAGGTCCAAGAGGGTGAGATCTGTGGAAAAATCCGCTCAGCGCGGGCGCGCGAAATCTGCTGTTTCCGAAAAGAAGCCGGCCGCTATGGCCGCGCCTAAGGCCGCCAAGGCCGCGGATAGAAAAAAGAATGGCGCGGGAGGGGCGGCCGCGGCGAAAGCGGACGGTGCGGGTGCCGCGATGCACGCCTATCGCAGCGTCACCTGCGGCGCGCTCCGCAAAGCGGACGCCGGCAAGATAGTGCGCCTCTCGGGCTGGGTGCATCGCGTGCGCGATCATGGCGGGCTCTTGTTTATCGATTTGCGCGATCATTATGGGCTGACGCAATGCGTCGTCGATCCGGGAGACGCGGCGTTCCCGTTCGCCGAAGAGGTCCGCGCCGAATGGGTCGCGCGCATCGACGGCAAGGTTGTCCCACGCGAAGGCGATACGGTCAACCCGAACCTGCCCACCGGCGAGGTGGAGGTGCGGATCGCGGCGCTCGATGTGCTCTCGAAGGCCGACGAGCTGCCGCTGCCCGTGTTCGGCGAGCCGGACTATCCAGAGGATACGCGGCTCAAATACCGCTTTCTTGATCTGCGGCGGGATACCATCCACCGCAACATCATGAAGCGCGCGGCCATCGTCTCCTCGCTCAGGCGCCGCATGAACGAGGCGAGCTTCTTCGAGTTCCAGACGCCGATCCTGACCGCATCGTCGCCCGAGGGCGCGCGCGACTTTCTCGTGCCGTCGCGCATGCATCCGGGCAAGTTCTATGCGCTGCCGCAGGCGCCGCAGCAATTCAAGCAACTCATCATGATCGCGGGCTTCGACCGCTATTTCCAAATCGCACCTTGCTTCCGCGACGAGGATGCGCGCGCCGACCGGAGCCCGGGCGAATTCTATCAGCTCGATATCGAGATGAGCTTTGTCACGCAGGAAGACGTGTTCGGCGCGGTCGAGCCCGTCTTGCGCGGGCTGTTCGAGGAGTTCGGCGACGGCAAACCCGTGACGCAGAAATTTCCGCACATTCCCTATGACGAGGCCATCGCCAAATACGGCACCGACAAGCCCGATCTGCGCAACCCCATCGTCATGGCCGATGTGAGCGAACACTTCCGGGGATCGGGCTTCAAGGTCTTCGCCGGCATGCTAGATAAAGCGCCGAAGGCTAGCGTCTGGGCAATTCCAGCACCAGGAGGAGAAAGCCGCGCATTTTGCGATCGCATGAACGGTTGGGCGCAGAAGGAAGGCCAGCCTGGACTTGGTTATATCTCCTATCGGAAGCACGTCCGTTCCGATCCTGAAAAGGTCAAGAATACAATTCTGGAGGATGTCCAAAGCGAACCGCATTATGAGTTCGATAGCTTTGGACCAATCGCCAAGAACATAGGTGCGGAGCGAGCTGAAGCGATAAGGCTGCAGTTGGGCTTAGATAAGGACGGTGCAGTGTTCTTCGTAGGCGGCGATCCGGCGAAGTTTTATAAATTCGCGGGCGAGGCGAGGAACAAGATCGGCGCCGAGCTGAACCTTACGCAAAAGGACCGGTTCGAGTTCTGCTGGATCACCGATTTCCCCTTCTACGAGTGGAACGAGGACGACAAAAAGATCGACTTCTCGCATAACCCCTTCTCCATGCCGCAAGGCGGGCTCGAAGCTCTCGAAGCTGCGAGGAAGAAGGGCGAAGAGGCGCTCTTGGGCCTGAAGGCCTTCCAATACGACGTTGTTTGCAACGGCGTGGAGCTATCCTCCGGTGCGATCCGGAACCACAAGCCCGAGCTCATGTACAAGGCTTTCGAGATCGCAGGCTATGGGCCCGAGGTGGTAGACGCGAAATTCGGCGGCATGATCCGCGCGCTGAAATTCGGCGCCCCGCCGCATGGAGGCATCGCACCGGGCATCGACCGCATGGTGATGCTGCTCTGCGGCGCCGATAACTTGCGCGACGTGACCATGTTCCCGCTGAACCAGCAGGCCGAAGACCTGCTGATGGGCGCGCCGTCGGAAGTCAGCGCGAAACAGCTCCGCGAGCTGCACATCCGCCTGAATTTGCCGAAGAAGGAGTAGGCGCTCGCCTTCTACGAGCCGAACATATCGCCGATTGGGATCGAGAGGCCGGGCGGGTCGAGCGCAAGATCGCCCTCCCGCAAGATAGCGGTGAGGATCAAGCCATTCTCGCCGCGCCGGTGGTGAAAAACAATGCGATCCGCAACGTCCACAACGACATAGTGCCTGATAGAAGCAACCTTGAAATAGCCATTCAGCTTTATATGCTTGTCTACTCTCTTAGTGGAGGGAGAAAGCACCTCGATAACCACAATTGGATTGGACAGAAATCGGGCGTCATCTTCCAGCCGCTCGCCGCAATTGACGGAGACGTCCGGAATATAGGCGGTGTTGTCGTCCACCAAAACGCCAGGGCCTTCGCTGAAGACTTCGCAAGGCGCTTGGGCGGAATTTACCGCTGCAGAAGTCGCACTAGCCGTGGACATAATCGCGCGCGCATGCTGCGCGGTTCCCGGCGCCATGGCAACTGGCACACCGTGGTCCAGTTCGTACCTGCAATCGGTGGGCAATGCGTCCACCCAACTCAGGAAATCCGTCACGGTCATCTTCTGCTTCGGGATCGCTGTCATGCGGCAGATATACCACGAATGCACGTGAGGAACGATAGCGACAACCGTTGCCAGGATGGGGTCAGTCGCCGAAAGTATCCGCCATCACAATAGTAACACCCGGAGGGTCGAGCACGATATCGCCCTCCCTCACGATCCGCGTGGGGATTATGCCGCCTTCGCCGCGGCTATGATGGATGACGTGCGGGCGTTTCAGGTCGACGATCAGGTAGTGCGCGATGGAGGGGATGCTGAAATAATCGGCGAGCTTGCCGGCTTTGTCGAGCCGCTCCGTGAATGGCGACAGAACTTCGACAACGATTATCGGGTCCGGCACAAGCAGAAGCGTGCCCGGAGCGCGCTCACCGCAGTAGACGGAAACGTCCGGGATGTAGCAGCTTTCATCGCCGAGGGCGACGCCGGGGCCGTCGATGACGGCCTCGCACGGCTTGCCGGCGGGTTTGATTGCAGCGGAAAGCGCATTGACGGTCGCGAGTTTCGCGCGCGCGTGTTGCAAATTGCCCGGTGTCATGGCGAAGACCTCGCCGCGCACCAGTTCGTATTTGCCCTCGCGGTGTTGCGCCCAGTCCAGGAACTCGGCAACCGTCATTTTATGTTTCTGCAGTGCTGCCATATTGAAAGTTTAACATGGCTGCTGCCACGGCGCGAGCCTGACTTGGCCAGCAAGTTTTCCGCATCCGTCTGCTTTCGCCGGCGCAGTCATGGCGAGGCGGCAACGCGTGACCTTCAACGCCCCGCTTCCCGGCCTCGGCGGGCGGCTCAGCGGCGGCAACCAAGCCCAAAAGCTCATCGAGAAAATCGGCCGCGCTCATGCGTCAGCCTCGATCCGCGCCATGTCGGCGTCTGAGAAACCGAAGTGGTGGCCAATTTCGTGGATCAGCACATGGCGGATGACGCAGTCCACCCGCTCTCCGTTGCGGCTGGCGTGGGCGACGATGGGGATGCGGTAAAGAAAGATCCTGTCGGGCAGGCTGACGGGGTCCCATACGCTTTTGGACGGCAGTCCGGCGCCGTGATATAGCCCGAGCAGATTGTGCGGATCGTGGATGCGCATCGCGCGGAGCGTTTCCGCATCGGCGAAATCGGCGACGCAGACCGTCACATTACCCAGAGCCTTGCGGAACTGCTCGGGCAGGCCGTCCCAGATTGCCTGGGCGGCGATCTCGAAATCTTCGGGCGTGCTTGGCTGAGCTTCGGACGCATACTGCCGCCATTTTCGCGCGGGATGAGTCCAAAACCGCCGCCAAGCCGTAAACTTCTTCAGGGCTGGCCTCTTAGAAGGCAACGGCGCGATCCTTGTCCATTTGATCCTGAAGCCTTTGCTTTCTGGCGGGCTCAGGCACGATATCGGCCTCCTTTTCAAGTAGACGTTCGAGGCGCTCCTGGATGGCATCCACATAGCCGATATAGTCCAGCCCGCGGGGCGCCCGCGCCGGATCGAGCTTCACCGCGATGTCGATGTCGGATGCGGCACTATCGTCTCCACGGGCCGTGGACCCAAACAAGGACACGGACACAACACCCAGCTCTTGAAGCTCGGCGCGGTGCTCGTTCAACTTCGCGATGATGGCGTCCCTGTCCATGCTCGACTATAGCGCTAAGGCCGCCGCGCGGCTTCACGGAGCCAGCAGCTCCTCGATCTTTTCATCGATGCGCGTTTCGAAATGGGTCAGGCGGCCCATGAGTTCGGACTTGATCATGATCTCCAGATCGTCTTTCGATTCGTCAAAGCGCTTGTTCATATCGTCTATGCGCTTTGCCAAGCGCGTTTCCACGTCGTCGATGCGCTTAGCCAAGCGTTTTTCCACGTCAAAAACATGCTTTGTCAGGGCGACAAGCAGCTCTTTCGTATCGCGCTGATCGCGCCTTATGTCGCGCAGCGTCGAAAGAAGGAGCTTGTTATCGATCTTCCTGCCATCCGGGATTTCTAAGTCCTCTGCCATATTCCAAAGATGCGATCATTCTGGCGGCTTGGCAAGCGCGCCGGCCTCGATTTTACATGCTCCGGCCGGTTCGCTGAAATCGGATGCCATGGCGTCCAACACGTCGCTCGGCATCGTAATTCCGAATTGCTCCTTTAGATATTCAAGGATGCGTTCCACTGGGATTTCGGCCCCCTTATTGCAGGTACGCTTATGTGCCCAAACAAGGTTATGAGGCCCATCAAGCCAATCTGGCGTGAGCCAAAACTGTATAATCCCTCGGCCGAAAGGAATACGGTGCGCGGCTTGCAGCGGATTTTGTGGAGTTGCGAGATTTTTGCAAACTTCGCAAAGGCCTAGCTTTGTCGGCAAATTTTTGGCGGCATACCGCACCGGCAGGCGACGGCAGTAGGTTTCATGCTCTTGTTTGGTCAAAAATATACGCCCGTCGAAACCTAGCCAACCTAGACGGTTTCTATCTTCGTTCAACGTTCTATATCCCTTTAGGCATTGTTCTCACCGCTTTCTGGAAATCGTAGCACGCAATCTCTATGCTATGTCGCCAAAAAATAAGCTCTATCTTCAATTTAAGCGCCTTCTGCCTTCTTGCGCGTAAAGGAGGCCAACACAGAACTCGCGAATTCTTTAAACTCCTCCGCTTCCTCAGGCGAGATGTCGCGGGGGATTCGTAGAACACCATTGCGATCATCATTTAACGGGTATGGATAGTCTATATAAACCGGCTGCAAAGCTCTGGGGGTTGGCTCCAGCGGCTCATTATTCCTGGATTGAGTATGGCCCCATTCAATACGAGTACGAAATGAACCTCGACCTGGAACGAAACGGCCTTCCCCCTGCAAGCTCAAATGCTTTAGGGCTTCAACCACGTCCTTCCGCTCGCGACCGTATTTTTCCATTACAGATTCGACGGTACACGGCTTATCTCGTGGCCATTCCCGGCGAATCGCCAGTGCAAGCTGTTCTATGTTCATCCTAGTAGGCCACGACTTAGCTTGAAGACCTTGGCATCGTCTCAAGCTGCTTTAAGATGTCTTCCGCCCTATCAATTACCTTTTCCGCTTCATCAATCAAGCTAGATTTTGTAGGTGCCAATGCGCCCTGAGCTGCGAGTCCCTTTACCCACGCGGAGCGCGCCTCTTGGTCGGCCATCCATTCGACCTGCTTGTTAATGGCGATAAGCCTTTGTTCAAGTCGTATAAGTTGTTCAACAAGAATCGTCTTGTTCATAGTCGAACCCCAAGGAAAGCGAGTCTGCCTTACGCTCGTTAACGAGCTGCCCAAAGGCTACTTGTGGAGGCTTGCAACTGCTCCAACACCGCGTCATTCCTCGGCGGGATCAAGGGGCGCACTTCACTTTCCACCCAGCGTAATCCTCCAAAGCGTTCTGATGTTTGGTTCACGCGCGTCGCAAGTCCGAGCGTAATCATTGCCATTTTGAATTCCCTTAACTCTTTATCCGATAGCCTTAACTCCCTCGTTAACGTATCATTACTTGTAAAGCTTCTAAACCGCCGCCACCCTCCAAAATACGAGAGAGCGAGGTCAACGTAGTCCTTTTTTGTGTTTGCAGCCATCCGTTGCTCCATTTGACGCATTACATCACGAAAGAGCAATAATATACGCCATCACGGGCTACGTCAAGATCTATAGTCTCAACATACGCAACAAAAAACAACCTTCTTGTGTCATGTCCCCGGCCGGCCGGTTTTCACAGGCCGCCGCCGCTTGCCGCGGCGCTCGGGTTCGCCCTCTTCGCCAACGACAATCGTCTTGCCGGGCTTGAAGGTCCGCAAATCGGGCGCGGGGCGTGCCGGCTTCGGCTTGCCGCCGGGCATGGGGCGCTCGGCGTGCGGTCCCATCTCATCGAGCGTGGGCTTATGCGGCCTGGCGAGGGGTGCGCCGCCCGCCGCCGCTCTCACGGTCACGCCGAATTCGCCAATCTTGAGTTCCTTGCTGGTCTCGGCCGGGGGAGCGATCCGGGAGCTTGAAACCTCCGCATTGCTCTCTGGCGCGATCTCCCCCTCCTCCGGTTCGTCCCAAGCTTCGCCTGTGCCGGGCAGCGGGCTTGTATTCAGCGCTTTCCGCGCGCGGCCCTTGCCGGGCGCATTGGTTTTGCGCCGTTTTGCACCCACGCCGCCGCCGCTCGTCTCCACACTATCCACGCCAAGCTGCGGCACATAGGACGTGCGCCGCTCGCCCTCGTAGCGCCCGGCGCGATCCTCGACTTGCGCCTGCCGCGCCAGCGGATCGTCCATGATGGTCATCTCGACCTCGCGCAGGCGTTTCACCTCGTCGCGCAGCCGCGCCGCCTCCTCGAATTCGAGGTTCGCCGCCGCCTCGCGCATGCGCTTCTCCATGTCCGCGATCACGGCCTGCAAATTGTGCCCCACCAGCGGCGTCTGCGCGCCCTCCGCGAAGCCGGCATCCACCGTGACGTGATCGCGCTCATAGACGCTGGCGAGAATGTCGCCGATGTTCTTTTTGATCGATTGCGGCGTAATGCCGTTCGCCTCGTTATAGGCGGACTGCTTCTCGCGGCGGCGGTCGGTCTCGGCGATGGCGCGCTCCATCGAGCCGGTCACGTGGTCGGCATAAAGGATAACGCGGCCGTCCACGTTACGCGCCGCGCGGCCGATGGTCTGGATCAGCGAGGTCTCGGAGCGCAGGAAGCCTTCCTTGTCGGCGTCGAGGATCGCCACCAGCGCCACCTCGGGGATGTCCAGCCCCTCGCGCAACAGGTTGATGCCGATCAGCACGTCGAACGCGCCGAGCCGCAAATCGCGGATGATCTCGATGCGCTCCAGCGTGTCCACATCTGAGTGCATGTAGCGCACTTTGAGGCCCTGCTCATGCGCATATTCGGTGAGGTCCTCGGACATGCGCTTGGTCAGCGTCGTCACCAGCACGCGGTAGCCCTGGCGGATGACCTTGCGGCATTCGTCGATGAGATCGTCGACCTGGGTCTTCACCGGGCGGATTTCCACCGGCGGATCGATCAGCCCGGTCGGGCGGATGACCTGCTCCACGAACACGCCGCCGGTTTGCGTAAGCTCCCATTTGCCGGGGGTGGCCGAGACGAAGGTGCTTTGCGGCCGCATCGCATCCCATTCCTCGAAGCGGAGCGGCCGGTTGTCGATGCAGGAGGGCAGGCGGAAGCCGAATTCCGCTAGTGTCGATTTCCGCCGGAAGTCGCCCCAGAACATGCCGCCGATCTGCGGCACGGTGACGTGGCTTTCGTCCACGAATACGAGCGCGTTATCCGGCAGATATTCGAACAGCGTCGGCGGCGGCTCGCCGGGCGCGCGGCCGGTGAGCCAGCGCGAATAGTTCTCGATGCCGTGGCAGGAGCCGGTCGCCTCGATCATCTCGAGGTCGAATTGCGTGCGCTGCTCCAGCCGCTGCGCTTCGAGCAGCCGGCCGGTGGCGTTGAAGCGCTGAAGCTGCTCCTGCAGCTCCTGCTGGATGCCCTTGACGGCTTGCTGGAGCGTTGGCTTCGGCGTCACATAGTGCGAATTCGAGTAGATCTTCACCAGCGCCAAGTCTTGCGTCTTCTCGCCGGTGAGCGGATCGAACTCGGCGATACTTTCCACCTCGTCGCCAAACATGGAGATGCGCCAGGCGCGGTCCTCTTGGTGCGCCGGGAATAGCTCGATGGTGTCGCCGCGCACCCTGAAGTCGCCGCGCGCAAAGCTGATATTGTTGCGCCGGTAATGCAAAGCCACGAGGTCGGCGAGCAATTGCCGCTGCTGCACGCGGTCGCCAACCTGCACGGTGAAGGTCATTGCCGAGTAGGTCTCGACCGAGCCGATACCGTAAATGCACGACACCGAGGCCACGATGATGACGTCGTCGCGTTCGAGCAGCGCGCGCGTGGCGGCGTGGCGCATGCGGTCGATCTGCTCGTTGATAGACGAGTCTTTCTCGATATAGGTGTCGGTGCGCGGGATATAGGCTTCGGGCTGGTAATAATCGTAATAGGAGACGAAATATTCGACCGCGTTATCGGGGAAGAACGATTTGAACTCGCCGTAAAGCTGCGCGGCCAGCGTCTTGTTCGGCGCGAGTATGAGCGCGGGCCGCTGCGTTTCCTCGATTACCTTCGCCATGGTGAAGGTCTTGCCCGAGCCGGTCACGCCGAGCAGCACCTGCTCGCGTTCGAGCTGCCGCACGCCTTCCACAAGCTCGCGGATCGCGGTGGGCTGATCGCCGCGCGGCTCGAAATCCGATTTGATGACGAGCGGCTTGCCGCCCTCGCTCTTCGCGGGGCGCGGCGGACGGTGCGGCACGAATAGCGGCATATCCTTGCCGGTGAGCAGCGGGTGGTCGCCGATGGGCGGCAGCTTGCCTTGAAGGTGCGACGGCATCGGCATCGCGCCGGAGGGCTTCAAATTGCGCAGCGCCGGAATGAGATGCGCCGTGCTT
>JBKQOR010000126.1:0-19911 GCA_052145435.1 Rhodomicrobium sp.
CCTTGTACAATCGGCGGTTGTTCACCCGCTGGGTGAACCGGAAGATGGGGTGTATCCTGGCTCATGTCCCTGAGAATGCACGATTCTCACGCCGAAATGGCCCGTCAACTGCCGGACTTAGGGTGAAAAAATTGCCGGACCGCCCGGTGTCATGGCCGGGCTTAACCCACTTGATGCGGCCATCCAGGAAAAAAGCGAGATATTTCAGAGACAGTCTGGATGGCCGGGTCAAGCCCGGCCATGACAGTGGGGGCTTAAATGTATCCGGCCAGAGCCCAGTAGCAAAGAGAATGGCACTATAGCTATGCCGTTCTCAATTGGAGCTGCCTAACCCGGCACTACGCCTTGGGCTTTTGAGCTTGCGATTGCGCTGCCGGCGGCTGCGCAGCCGCGCCCCCGGTTGCTATAAGCGCCGCGTCAATCGTGGCTTGCATCTCCTCGAAGGAGACGGCGCCAGAAACCTTCTTCGCGTTGACGAAAAAGGTCGGGCTGTAGCTCACGCCAAATCCTTTGCCCCGCTCCTTTTCGGAGTTCAGCCCCTGAGCTATGGTTTGATCGGCGAGGCAGGCGTCAAACTTGTCGTGTTTCACGCCGGTGAACTTCAAAAGATTGTAGAACGTGTCCTTCTTCGCATCCGCCGCTGCCCAGTCCTTCTGATGCTTAAGCAGCTTTTCCACTGCCTTGAAGTAGTCTTTGGCGGGAACGCAGCGTACTGCCACAGCGGCCGACATGGAAGCGCTATCGTCGGGGAATTCGCGGACGATGAGACGCGCCTTTCCTTTGTCGATATAGGCTTTTTTGAGTTTTGGCAGAGTTTCGGACTGGAATCCGCCACAGGTCGCGCAGTTGAGCGATACATATTGAACGACGGTCACGGGAGCATTCGCCTTTCCGATAGCGATATCGCCAAGCGGTCCGGGCTGAATAAGCTCCGCGGGATTTACCGGCTGATCCCCTTTGGGCTTGGCCGCCGGCGCCGGCGTACTTCCGAAAGACGTAAGCGACGAAATGGAATGAATGTCCGGCAATCCGCCCGCGCACCCTCCCAACGCTAGCACGGCTACGGACCCTATCGCCGCCCACACCACGGCCGAAGCCCGCTTTTCCCCCGTTCCGCGCATTTTATTGTCCTCTAGTGCGTGTTCAGATAAGGCTTCATCGCCTCGGCAAAGGCTTGCAGCGTTGGCGCCCCCTTGAGAAGCATGCCATTGACGAAGAAGCTTGGCGTGGCATTCACGCCTTTTTGCTGGCCCTCCTCCCGAACGGCGAGGATCTTTTTTTGAAGTGTCTCGTCATCGATGCATTTGTCGAATTCTTCCCCATTCATGCCGGCCTGCTTGGCCAGCCCCTTGAGCGGCGTCAGGGCATCGGTTTTGAAGGCCCAATCGGCTTGCTTAGAGAAAAGCAGATCGACGAATGCGAAATACCGGCTCGGGTCGAGGCACCGGGCAATCACCGCGCCCGCGAGCGCGGCGTCGTTCAACGGGAATTCGCGCACCACGTAACGCGCTTTGCCTGCATCCATATACTCGGACTTGAGCGCAGGGAAGACTTCTTTGTGGAAGGCCGCGCAATGCGGGCAGCTCAGCGACGAATATTCGATGATCGTCACCGGCGCATCGGCTTTGCCTATCGACATTTCAGGAAGCGGGCTCAAGGCCGCGGGAGCCGGCGCCTGAGGCCCTTCGGCGCGCGACAGTGACGAATAGTTCAATGTGAGAAAGGCGATGAGCATCGCCCCGGACGCTAAAATAGCGAAACTACGGTTTTTGAACACAAGCCACTCCAATTAAACCTTTCACCGTGGTCTTTTGGAACGGCTAGCGGCAAATTTCAAGTTATTATGTCGGGGCGGCAGGCGCGATCAGCTGCCGGCGCTACGTCCCTGGACTCCGGCAGCCATGCGTGCCAGCGCGTTGCTCAGGCGGCTGGAGGCAGGATCGGTTTTCGCCGGGACGGCAGTCTTGGGGGATGGTTTCTTGGCCCGGCTTTGAACCGGCGCCTGAATGAGGCGTATACCGGCCACGGCCTTGTAACCGAGCGCTTGGTTGATCCGTTCGACGAGCTGCGGAACGGCGTATTGCAACTCTAGCGCTTTAGCCGGGTCTACTTTGAGGTGCAGCATGGCAGGCGCATTTTTGCCCGCGAATGCAGGCTCCTGCGCAGCGCTCGTTAGTTTCGCGGGCATTGTGGCAGCGGCGAGCGTTGGTCCCGCTATGGCTGCCCACTGAGCGAGCAGTCCGGACATGACCGTGCCGCCGCGGCTTAGTGTCTTACCTGCTATGGGCGCGATGAAGCGCCCAACCGCAACCGGACCGGCGCCCGGCCTCGCAGTCACGGCCCCGGCGCTATTGCTAAGATGAGGGGGGATCGCCATAGCTAGGGGCATCGCCGATTCGCTGCGACCGTTGAAAGCACAGACTCCGCGGCCGGCAAAATTTACCAGGATGTGATGCCGAATAAGCACAATCTGACGATCCCTTATGCGGCGCAGGATTTCCAGAGGGCGATTCTAACTTGGTACGATGCCGCCCGGCGCGACCTGCCGTGGCGAGCCAAGCCCGGCGCGAGCCCCGATCCCTACCGCGTCTGGCTCTCGGAGATCATGCTCCAGCAGACAACGGTCAAAGCCGTTATTCCCTATTTCGAGGCTTTCCTGGAAAGGTGGCCGGCGGTTCAGGAGTTGGGAGCGGCTTCGCGCGATGAGGTTCTGGCGGCTTGGGCAGGGCTCGGCTACTACTCGAGAGCGAGGAACCTGCATGCGTGCGCGCAAACGATTGCGGCCGGGGGCTTTCCCACGAGTGAAGCAGAGCTGCGCGCGCTGCCGGGAATTGGCGCGTACACTGCGGCTGCCATTGCGGCCATCGCGTTCGGAAAGCCCGCCGCCGCAGTGGACGGTAATGCGGAGCGCGTTCTCGCAAGGCTGGCCGCGCTCGCCGAGCCGCATCCGCAGGCCAAACCTTCGATCCGCTCGCTCGCACTACGCTTAGTTCCCGAAGACCGGCCAGGCGATTACGCGCAGGCGATGATGGACCTTGGCGCCACGATCTGCACCCCGCGTTCGCCGTCGTGCAACGCCTGTCCCGTGCAATGCTTCTGCAAGGCCGCAGCCCAGGGCGAGCCGGACCGCTATCCCATAAAATCGCCTAAAGCTGCCCGCCCCCTCCGGCACGGGGATGCCTTCGTGATCGTGAGGAAGACCGGCACCGGCATGCATCTTCTCTTGCGGCGCCGGCCCGAAAAGGGGCTGCTCGGCGGCATGATGGAGGTGCCCTGTACAGAATGGAAGGCGAACAACGCGGAGCTACCGGATGCTTCGCTTTTCGCACCCAAAGGGAGGCAAGCGCGGACCGTGCGGCATACCTTCACGCACTTCCATCTCGAACTGCACGTCTTTGCCGCCGCCGGCGGAGGCGTTTTGGAGCAGGCCAAGGCATTTGGCGGCGAATGGGCGCCGTTAAGCGAGTTGCCGCGTTTCGCCTTGCCGTCGGTGATGAGAAAAGCGGTGGCCTCCGGGTTCGAGGCGCTCGGGATCGATGCCGGGAGCGCGCAATTTGCAGGCAGGCAGCGCCGCTGAGCAAGCCAGAGGAGCGACATGCGCGGGCGAGTTTGCAGCGCCTCGCCGACGGATTTTTTGCGGTCTATGACCCCTTTATCCCGGTCGCAGCCGAAGCCAAACTGGCGGTCAGGGCCCTCGTTGCATTTGGCAGAATATCAGAGGGGCGATAAGATACTTTTCCGCCGTACACAAGTAGCTCCTCAGCAACTACAACCGCGCAGTTTCCGGTGGCGCAACCTATTCCGCTTGAGCGTTGCAAGCCTCGCGCAAGCGGCAAAGCTCAACCTTTGTGCGTCAAATCATCACATCGCACAAAAGGATGTCACCGTGACGGCTCCTATCTCAGGAATCCAAGGCAGCCATGCTCCCCAAACCATGTCAGGCGCGAGCGCTAATGCCTCACCAGGCCAGAAAATGTCGAACGTGTTCGCCAGCGTTACCACGCCCGGCTCTGGCGTCATAACCCAGAGCCAGTTCAACACTGCGTTTAACACCATGAACCCTCCCGCCGCCTTCCAGCGGATCGGGGCCAATGCGGTTTTCGCGAATCTCGACCCGAACGGCAATGGTTCCGTCTCGCGTCAGAATTTCATCCAGGGCATGACGAGCCTGATGTCGCAGATCACGGGCTGAGCGCAGGGCGCCCGGCCTGAAGCACGCCAGCGTTGACACGGGGGCTCTCAATGCCGCTCAACTCAACGCTGCCGTCTGCGTCCGCGAACGCGTGCGCGATGCGGTTTTCGCGCAGCCAGCGTGGTCCATCCGCCTCCTTGAGCATCGCCACGGTTGCATAAAGCCCCGCGGCCAAGCATGTTTCCGCCGATACCGTGACTGAGGAGAAGCCAGCAACCGGCCAGCCCGTCAGCGGGTTCAAGATGTGCGCGAAATGGCGGCCATCGATTTCCCAGTAGCGTTCATAGCCGCCGCTCGTCGCAATGCCGCCTGCCGCCGCGAACAGTGTGGCGATGGCGGTGCCGGGTTCCCTTGGTTCGCTGATGCCGATCCGCCAGGGTGATCCATCCGGGTTTGGCCCGGCAATGGCAATGTCACCGCCCAAATTGACCAAGCCGTGCGAGATGCCATGCTGCCGGCAGATATCCGCGGCCCGGTCTGCCGCATACTCCTTGCCGATGCCGCCAAAATCAATCACCATGCCCGCCTGCGAAAAGCTCAGCACCGGCGGTTTCCACTTCACCTTGTGAAGCCCGATGCGCGCTCGCGCGCGGGCCACATCCGCATCGGAAGGTAAAATCGCTGTTTGCCCGTTCCAGATTTCCCGCAACACGCCGGAGGTGATGTCGAAGAGCCCGTCCGAAATCCGGTAGACCTCCCAGGCAATACCGATCAGGACCGCCGTCTCGGCGTCCACGGCAACCGAGCCGCCCGTTTGGGCAGCCAGGTTGATGGCATGCACGATGCTGTCTGTCCGGTATCTTGAGTAGGCGCGTTCGATGCGCCGCACCTCGGCAATCGCAGCCTCCGCGGCGGCCGACGCGGCTTCGCGACACTCTGCATGGAGAAGCAGCTCGCAGCCCGTGCCCATCGCGGTGAACCGGAAACTCTCGCATGCTATCATCGGCAGCTTTCTCCCCTCCCGGCCCGGCCCGCAAATGCCACTGGCCAGGCTCCTTTTTTGGGCGCCTTGCCTTGCACCAAACTGGCATGGCGAAGCGCCGCATGGTGCCCGGCTTGCCACACCCTTGGTCAGCTACCGGGTGATCATCGATCTTATCGCTGCGACAACAACAAAGACTGGCCTGAAGGTGCTCTGCGAGCTGGACGGGAAGCTTTATCCCAAAGGCATCGCCGTCTCCGATGGGCGCCCCTCGATCTTGGCCGCCGTGAAATTCTTGTCTCTGTTATTGACGGCTTTGAATTTGCTGCCGTCGATCGCCACGCTGGCTTTCGCCAGCAGGGCACGCGATAAAGATAGCCGTACATGTAGAGCTTGAGATGGATCGCGGGGTGATATCCGGGGCGGCCGATGCCCGTGGGATCGACGGTCTCGAACCCCAAGTCCTTTAGATCGAGCGCCTCGACGAACGCATCGATGACGCGAACAGGATTGTTTTCCTCGACCCAGTCATCCACGCTCCCCGGTAACGGCGACAACTGACCCCGATCCACCCCGCCGATAAATCCCGCCATTCCAGCCCCCGCCGATTCAGCAGCAGAATCATAGCACGAATGGACTTTTCACACAGCCAGGGTCAAAAACGGCGCAACCCATCCACGCCAAGGCCGCTCAGAACCGGAAAGAGAAATGCGCAGGTTGGCACGGTCACGCAACCTTGCCGAGAAGTGCATCCAAGGTCTCGACGGTCGAGCGGTCCGCGCGGCCATCGACGAGGGCGGGGCGGAAATGACGCTGGAAGGCGGCGACTACGAATTCCGTGTCCTCGCAATATTCCCCCGTTAGGCCGATGCCGTATCCGTAAGCGCGCAAGCTCTCCTGAAGATGCGTGACGGCATCCCCCCGGTTGCCACGCGCCAAGACTTCGCCGCCCGATAGGGGAGCTGGCGCCACCCAGTGGCCAATGCCCGCGCGCGCCAGCCGCGCCCAATCGAACTTCTCGCCGGGATCGATCTTGCGGCGCGGGGCAACGTCGGAATGCGCGAGCACATTGTGCGGCGCGATGGCGTTCCTTTGGACGATGTCGAGGCACAACGCTTCTACTGCCGCCATCTGAGCGGCGGGAAAATCCGGGTAGCCGAGATCGTGTCCTGGATTGTGGATCTCGATGCCAATGGAGCGCGAATTGATGTCCGTGGCGCCGCGCCAATGCGAAACGCCCGCGTGCCAAGCACGGCAGGCTTCGGGCACCATCTGCGTAACCAGGCCATCCTCGCCCGCGACGTAATGGCTCGACACGCCTGAAGCTGGCGCGGCGAGCCAGTGAATGGCCGCTTCCACCGAGGGCATGCCAGTGTAATGCAAAAGAAGTATGCTGGGCTTGAGCCCGCCCTGTCTCGCTCCGAAATTGGGGCTTGGAAAAATCCGCGCCGCAAGCGGCGTGTCGGGGGTGAAATTTAAATCCTGCGGTGCCGGCATGGTTTTATACCGGCCGCCGGAAGTGATGACCGGTCCAGGCGTCGTCCCCGCGCAGGCGGGGACCCAGTAAACACTTCGCTATCCCGTTGTATTCTCTGCCCGTTCCTTGGCGAATACAGGATTCCCGCCTTCGCGGGAATGACATTACAGGGGGCATCGTCAACCACCTTCGATATTAGACCGCGGCCCTGCGGGACGCTTTGATCTCCTCGTAAGCCGCGTTGATGGCCGCGAGTTTTTTGGTCGCGATATCGATAAACTCGGCCGGCACGCCGCGGGCGATCAGCATATCGGGATGGTTCTCGGCGACCAGCTTGTGGTATTGCACCCTAAGCTCGGCATCGGAGGCCTTGGGCGAGGCGTGGAGGATGTTGTAGGGGTCGTACATCTCGCATTTGAAATGGCGGCCCTTGATTCTCAGAAAATCTTGATCGGAGAACCCGAACTCCTTGGCAACTTCGGCGAGGAAGCGCTCTTCATTGGGATGAAGGCGGCCGTCGGCGACCGCTATGTGAAAAAGGCCGTCCATGACGTCGGTTAGAAGTTGACGGTTGTCGTGGAACAGGCGGTTGAGCTGGCGGGCATAGAGCTCGAAGCCCGCCACATCCTGCTTCGCGAGATTGAACAGCCGGCCCACATTATGTTCCTCTCCCGGCGGAACCTTGAAGACCTCCTTGAAGGCTTCGATCTCGTCGCGCGTAACGAAGCCATCGGCCTTCGCCATCTTGGCGCCGAGCGCAATGACGCCCACCGTGAAAGCCACCTGCCTGTCGTGCTCCGAGCCGGTGCCATCCATGGCAAGGCGGCCGGCACGGCTCAAGAGCGCGCCGATCGGCCCGCCGATGCTCGCGGCCGCGCCCGTTAGCTTGCCCCAAATCGACATACGGCTAAACCTCGAAAAGAGCCGGAAAAAGTTGCAACCCGCAATTTACAGGAAGTGCCGCCCGCAATGAAAGTGCTAAATCCATGCCATGGTTTGCGCCGCTCCGCGCCGGGCTGCGCGATTGCTGCTCTTCGCCGGCGCATCCGAACTGGAGATGGTTCTACTCACGCATCAGAGGCTCGATATGCCCGGGACGAACCCAGGCCTTGCCGTTGCAGATTTTTGGAAGCAGCTAAAAACCTCGATTCAACTCGCGCACCAGCGGCAGTTTTAACTTACCAGAGTGCGCCCTCCCGGCGACTTGGAGAGATGAGGCTACGGAACGGCAGCCTTCTCCTCCTGAAGCTTGGTGAGATCAAGCGTATCTTCCTTGTTTTCCTTTGCGTCCGGAGAAAGTGAAAGCCGGGGCTCGGCGGGAGCGGCGGCTTTTGCCGCGGGGGCCAAAGCGTCCGGCCGCTGCGATGCGCTGGCTGCAGCGGGAATGGAACGGACCGCCCCTGCAAAATAATCTTCCTCCACTTCACTGCCGGCGAGGCTCTCGGCACGGATGCCATTCTCAACGACGAGATCGATAGGCCCTCCGATGAGGATGAGGTGCTCGACATCGTCGCGCCGGACGAGCAAGAGCCTGCGCCCGTTATCCAGGTGGGCGCGCTCGATAAAGGCAAGACGGCGCGTGCGCGGCGTGAAGAGGCGCGAAGTGTCGCCTTGCGTTTTTATGTATAGATAGAAGCCGCCCGCGGCAAAAACCGCGAGAATTGCCACATAGGCGGCGAGGGAGCCTAAAGACATGCCATCCTCTTTCTTCTGCAAAGAGCAGCACCTACCGTGCCGGGCCGGCGGCTCGATGTCACTGGCCAGATCCCAAAAAATGCGAGCGGGAGCGTCTGCGCAACAGTTTTTTAACTTTTCCCATGCCGTCATCACTCTAACGGGTGCTAGATCCCGGACAAGCCGAATCATTTCATAGTCGCGGCGACGATAGAGGTATTCCTAAATGGCGGTGCGGACGATGCCTTTCGCTCATTGGAACCCAAACTGGAGCGTCGCTGCTGCCGGTGCCGGCACAGCCGCTATAGGGGCGCTCGCGCTGTCCGGTGAAGCCGGAATCGCGCTTGCGCTTCTAGCTGGTGCAGGCGCAGCCGCGTGCGCGCTTTTGGCCGCGGGACAGCTGCATTTCCGGCGCAGGACGAGCCCTGAAGGCGATTTACATCATGTTCTTGCCGCGCTGCCTTCAGCTATTGCCGTCACCGATCGAAAGGGAAGCGTGCTATGGAGGAGCGATGCCTTTAGTAAGGCGATCTGCAGTTCCGGCGCCAGCCTCGACCTTTCGCGTCTCGGAGAACGCCAGCCGGAGGCCGCGCCCGCGATTTTCCGCCTATTTGCAGCCGCCCGCAGCGGCGCCTCTCATGAAGAGACAATTACTCTTCCACAAATCGAGCGCGGCGAACCCGTTCTCCTCAAGGTTACGCCCAGCCTAGACCCAGGCGGCCGCTCCGATTTCTTGATATGGCAAATCGGAAACGGAGACAGCGCGCGCGCAGCGGAGGGGCCGTGCAGTGCCATTCTCGATAGCCTCCCTGTCCCAGCCCTGCTCATTGCAAAAGACTTGTCCGTCGAAGCCGCGAGTTCGAGCCTCGAAAAGCTCCTCGGCGGTTCCCCAACCGGGAGCCAGGCGTGGACGCTCTTCAGGACCAAGCGCGGCAAGCCTTTCACGCGCGCTTGGCTCAGGGATGTGATCGCGAAGGCGGAAGAGCCTATTGCCGTTCAAATCGTTGGCGCTGGCGGCTCCCCCCGCACCGCACTTCTCCACTGCGGCAACGGCAGCGCAGACACCTGCCTCTGTCTTGTGATGCCCGGAGGCGCACCTGGAAACCTCGACGACTCCTTCGAGATGCTACTCGCCCGCGCACCCCAGCCCATGGCGCTGACGAGCCCGAAGGGTGTCATCCAAGCCGCAAACGATGCCTTCCGCGAACTGTTTTTGGGCTCCGGCAAAGACTCGGCCTCCGCCACAGAGCTTTGCGGCAAGTCGCTCGCACTTATCGTCGCGGACACGTCCTCGCAGAACGTCCGCGACAGGATTGCAAGCCTCGCGGCTGGTGACGGCCTGCAGGCCGGTCCCATCGAGTTGCAGGCTTCGCTCAAGGGGCCCGGTAACCGCCGCGCGCGGCTTGTCATCTTTCCGGCGGGCAATGGCAGCAATCTCATCGTCACCGCGACGCCGAGCGGAGCGCCGTCGCTTAGCGGCGAAGCCGCGGCGCAAAGCGAAAAGCTGCAGGCGGTCGGTGAGCTCGCCGGCGGTATCGCTCACGATTTCAATAACCTTCTCACCGCGATCATCGGTTATTCGGACTTGCTCCTGCGCAGGTTCCGTGCCTCGGATTCTGCCTTCAAAGACGTGATGAATATCAAGAACAGCGCGACGCGCGCCGCCGAGCTCGTCAAACAGATCCTAGCCTATTCGCGCCGTCAGACTCTGAGGCCCGCTCTTCTAAAACTTACAGACGTCATTGAAGAATTTCAGGCCACGATGGGCCGGACGCTCGGCGAGAAGGTGAAAGCGCGTGTGCAGCACGGGCGCGATCTCTGGTTTGTGAAGGCCGACGAGGGCCAGCTTTTTCAGGTGGTTATGAACCTAGCGGTGAACGCCCGCGATGCGATGGCCGACGGCGGCGAAATCGCGATCCGGACCGCAAATGTCAGCGAACGCGAGTCGCTCAGCCTAAAGGACCGGGGGCTCGACCGCGGCGAATATGTGCTGTGCGAGGTGAAGGACACCGGTACGGGGATCAAGCCCGAGCACCTCGATAAGATTTTCGACCCCTTCTTCTCGACGAAAGAGGTCGGCAAGGGCACAGGCCTTGGCCTTTCGACCGTCTACGGCATCGTTAAGCAGACCGGTGGAACCGTCGTTGTCGATAGCCAAATGGGCGTGGGCACCACCTTCCGCATCTATTTGCCGCGCTATGTCGAGACCGAGGAGGACTTAAAGACGCTCGAAGGCAAGGCCGGAACGCCAGAAAAAATCGCGGACTTGACCGGCAGCGGCACCGTGCTCCTCGTCGAGGACGAGGAAGCCGTGCGCTCTTTCGCCTCCCGGGCGCTCGCCACGCGCGGCTACACGGTTCTCGAAGCAGCAAGCGGTGTGGAGGCGCTCGATATCATGGATCGCGAAAAGGGCCAAGTAGATCTTGTCGTCAGCGACGTCGTGATGCCCGAGATGGACGGGCCGACGCTCTTGCGCCACTTGCGCGAGCGCAATCCCAACATCCGCATCGTGTTCATGTCGGGCTATGCCGAGGAGGCTTTCCGCAAGAACCTCACTGCGGATGAGGACTTCGTGTTCCTGCCGAAGCCTTTCACGCTCAAAAAGCTCGCCGAAACCGTGAAGGCCGCGGCAGCTTAAAGACCGCGCCCTCCTTCCCGGCCCGGCACCTCTAAGCAGGGTTGCAAGTGCCCGGCACTTGGATCGGGCGGCGTGGCTTCCGCGCCAATGTCCGGCCGCCGGTATCTCTTTGAAAAAAGCCAGCCTAATGCCCGAACCAAGCTTCAAAAAGGGCCGCTTTAATGTTAATGATTTCCCTGGGGTAGGGGAGGGGATCATGAAGCTGTGGAGGCTAATAGCTTTCAGTGCAGGTTGGGTTGCGGGGTTTGCAATCTTGCCAGCTCAAGCCGAAATCACCGTGAAGCCAGGTTCGGGCGAGTTCTTCCGGGATTGCTCCGATTGCCCCGAGATGGTGGTAGTGCCTTCCGGCGCCTTTACAATGGGCTCGCCCGAAAGCGAGACGGATCGCGTTGGCTATGAGGGCCCGCTCCACCGCGTGACCATTGCCGAGCCCTTCGCAGTTGGCCGGTTCGCGGTGACGTTCGCAGAATGGGATGCATGCGTGGCGGGCGGCGGTTGCGGGGGCTATAGACCCAACGATCAAGGCTGGGGCCGCGGCAAACGGCCCGTCGTCAACGTAAATTGGGACGACGCCAAGGCCTATGTGCAATGGCTATCGAAGAAGACCGGCAAGCGTTACCGGCTGCTTTCCGAGGCGGAGCGGGAATATGTGGCGCGGGCAGGAACGGCGACGCCATTTTGGTGGGGTTCCGCGATTACGCCGGACGTGGCAAATTACGATGGGAATTACGTTTATGCCGGCGGCGGCACGAAAGGCGAATACCGTAGAAAGACAGTGCCGGTCGATAGCTTCAAGCCGAACCCGTGGGGGCTTTATCAGGTCCATGGCAACGTTTGGGAGTGGGCGGAGGATTGCCGGCACGTTTTTTATGACGGCGCCCCGGCCGATGGCTCCGCCTGGACGGCAGGAGATTGCACCAGCCATGTTCTTCGCGGGGGCTCGTGGAGCGACAATCCGATGGACCTGCGCTCGGCCTACCGGGTCATCAACTACCCTGTGGAGCGTTACAACAACTACGGGTTACGGGTCGCAAGGACAGTTGATCCTTAATCCTTTACATCTTTATATTCTTAGTCTTCAGGGCTAACCAACGATCGTTCCTCAAAACCAAGGCGGTTGGCGGTGATGCACGCCAATTCGCGAGCCTTTCGCCCTCCAGTTGTAAACAAAGGCTTGCTCAACAGAACAAATCGTGTACATTCATGCCGTTGCAAGTCCACCGGCGCTATGGAATAACAAAGGATAACGATTCATGAAAGAGACGCCATTCCGGGTGATCGAAGGGAATTACAATAACATGGACAAACAGAAAGCCCTCGAAGCGGCGTTGAGTCAGATTGAGCGGAACTTCGGTAAAGGCTCCATCATGCGGCTCGGAAAGAACGAGCACCCGGTGGAGGTCGAGTCGATTTCCACAGGATCTTTGGGGCTCGATATTGCGCTCGGCATCGGCGGCCTGCCGCGCGGCCGGGTCATCGAGATTTTCGGGCCGGAATCCTCGGGCAAAACCACGCTTGCCCTGCATGTCATCGCCGAAGCTCAGAAAAAGGGCGGCGCTTGCGGCTTCGTGGACGCCGAGCACGCGATGGATCCGGTTTACGCCAGAAAGCTCGGCGTGAATTTGGAGGAGCTGATTATTTCGCAACCCGATACGGGCGAGCAGGCCCTCGAAATCACCGACACGCTCGTGCGGTCCGGCGCCATAGACGTGATCGTCATCGACTCGGTTGCGGCACTTACGCCTAAGGCCGAGATCGAGGGCGAAATGGGCGACGTTTTGCCCGGCATGCAGGCGCGCCTGATGAGCCAGGCGCTTCGCAAGCTGACAAGCTCGATCTCGAAATCGAACACCCTTGTGATCTTCATCAACCAAATCCGCATGAAGATCGGCGTCATGTTCGGCAATCCCGAGACGACGACGGGCGGCAATGCCCTCAAATTCTACTCCTCCGTGCGTCTCGACATCCGCCGCATCGGGCAGATCAAGGAACGCGACGAGGTTGTGGGCAATCAAACCCGTGTGAAAGTCGTCAAGAACAAGGTCGCTCCGCCATTCAAGCAGGTCGAATTCGATATTATGTATGGCGAAGGAATTTCGAAGACGGGCGAGCTGATAGATCTCGGAGTGAAGGCCAACATCGTCGAGAAGTCCGGTTCCTGGTACTCCTACGACAGTCAGCGCATCGGCCAGGGCCGTGAGAATGCAAAGCTTTACTTGCGTGACAACCCTCAAGCGGCGGAAGCCCTTGAGCGCGAGATTAGAGCGAATGCCGGCTTGATCGCAACGCGGATACTCGAAGGCGTTGAGGCTGACGAGGATATGAGCGATGGAGAAGCGGCAGCCCCTCCAGCCGGGGCTGCACCTGCCCGGAAAGGCCGCAGATAACTGCAAGCTGCGACAAACCAGCGTCAATAATGCTCATCCAAGATCGAGGGGACGCCCTTGGTTGCTTGCTAAATAACGACAATTTGCGGTATCGGTATTCCGGCCCGGTAAGCTTTTTTATTGTCCGGCATGGTTTTGCTTCCTCAAACGTCCGCAAGCCGCGCAAGTCCACTGGAAAAGAAGTTAGTTATGAGCAGCCTCAACGATATCCGCGGAACATTCATCGATTTCTTCCGCAAGAACGGGCATGAGCATCTGCCTTCGAGTCCGCTCGTGCCGCGGAACGATCCGACCCTCATGTTCACCAACGCGGGCATGGTGCAGTTCAAGAATGTTTTCACCGGCATGGAGACGCTGCCATTCAAGCGCGCCGTCACGTCGCAAAAATGCGTGCGCGCGGGCGGCAAACACAACGATCTCGACAATGTCGGCTATACCGCCCGGCATCACACCTTCTTCGAGATGCTCGGCAATTTCTCTTTTGGCGACTATTTCAAGGACACCGCTATAGAGCTGGCTTGGACGCTCGTCACGAAGGAGTACGGCTTCGATAAGAAGCGCCTGCTCGTCACCGTGTTTTCGGAGGACGATGAGGCCTTCGCGCTCTGGCGCAAAATCGCGGGCCTCTCCGAAGACCGGATCGTTCGCATCCCCACCTCCGATAATTTCTGGTCGATGGGCGAAACCGGTCCCTGCGGGCCTTGCTCGGAAATTTTCTTCGATCACGGTCCCCAAATCCCCGGCGGTCCGCCCGGCAGCGCGGATGAGGACGGCGACCGCTTCATCGAGATTTGGAACCTCGTGTTCATGCAATACGAGCAGGTCTCGAAAACCGAGCGCCTCGGCTTGCCGAGGCCGTCGATCGACACGGGGATGGGGCTGGAACGCGTCTCAGCCGTGCTGCAGGGCGTTCACAACAACTACGAAACAGACCTCTTCCTAGCGCTGATAAGGGCCTCGGTTGAGATAACCGGGGTGCCTGCGGAAGGCGCAGCACTTCCAAGTCACCGCGTTATCGCCGACCATCTCAGGGCATCGAGCTTCCTCATCGCAGACGGGGTTCTGCCCTCGAATGAAGGCCGCGGCTATGTGCTCCGGCGCATCATGCGCCGGGCTATGCGTCATGCGCATCTGCTCGGCACCGAGCAGCCGATGCTTTACCGCTTGCTTCCCGTTCTCGTCCGTGAAATGGGGCAAGCCTACCCAGAGCTGATCCGGGGCCAGGCGCTCATCGGCGAGACCTTGAAGATCGAGGAAATCCGCTTCCGCAAGACGCTGGCGCGCGGCTTGAGCCTGCTCGACGAAGCTACCGGCACGCTCAAAGCCGGCGATACCTTGGCAGGCGATGTGGCTTTCAAGCTATACGACACCTATGGTTTCCCCCTGGACCTCACGCAGGATGCGTTGAAGGCCCGCAACATTCGCGTCGACGTCCATCAATTCAATTCGGCCATGGCCCAGCAAAAGGCGGAAGCGCGCAAGGCTTGGGCTGGATCGGGCGAGGCAGTGACGGATAAGCTCTGGTTCGATCTCCTCGACCAAACTGGGGCAACCGAGTTTCTTGGCTACGAAACCGAGACAGCCGAGGGCGAGGTGCTCGCGTTGATTAAAGGCGGCAAACAGGTCAAGCAGCTCAAAAAGGGCGAAGAAGGCATCGTTATCGTCAATCAGACGCCGTTTTACGGCGAGTCCGGCGGGCAGACTGGCGATAAGGGCGTCATCATGGGGCCAAAGAGCGTCCATTTCGATGTTAGCGGCACGCAGAAAAAGCTTGGAAAACTCTTCATCCATATAGGCACGGTTCTAAAGGGTCCGCTGAAGGTTGGAGACGCGGTAGAACTGCATGCCGATCGCGCACGCCGCAGCGCCACGCGCGCCAACCATTCGGCCACCCATCTTTTGCACGAGGCGCTCCGGGAGACGCTGGGCACCCATGTCACTCAAAAGGGCTCGCTCGTCGATCCCGATAAGCTGCGCTTCGATTTCTCTCATCCGAAGCCCTTATCGAAGGAGGAACTCGCAACCGTCGAAGACCTTGCCAACGCCGTCATTCTGCAGGATAGCCCAGTCGTGACGCGGCTCATGGGTGTAGACGATGCGATCGCCGCTGGCGCGATGGCACTCTTCGGTGAGAAATATGGCGAAGAGGTGCGCGTCGTCTCCATGGGCGAGGCGAGCCATGACGATAAGGGGGCGCGCGCCTTCTCGGTCGAGCTTTGCGGCGGGACGCATGTGCGGGCGACAGGCGAGATCGGCCTCGTAAAAATCGTTCAGGAAGGCGCCGTCGCCGCGGGCGTCCGGCGCATCGAGGCGCTAACCGGGCATGCCGCACGCGCGCATCTTGCAGCGCAAGACGCAACGCTTCGCCAAGCTGCCGACATCCTCCGTGTGCAGCCGGCGGAGGTGCCCGCACGCGTTTCCCATCTTCTCGAAGAGCGCAAAAAGCTCGAGCGCGAGCTTGCCGAAGCGAAGAAGAAAATAGCTCTTGGCGCGGGTAGCGATGGCCAAGCCGGCGCCGATGACCCTGTTCGCAGAGTCGGAACCGTAACGATGTTCGCCCGGACCGTGCACGGGATCCAGCCGAAAGACCTTCGCGGGCTCGTGGACGACGGCAAACGCCAGATCAAGTCGGGCGTCGTGGCGATCGTCGGTGTCACCGAGGAAGGCAAGGCGGGCATCGTCGTTGGCGTTACGGACGATCTCACAGCGAAATATAGCGCGGTCGACCTCGTAAAGGCAGGCGCCGCGGCGCTGGGCGGCCAAGGCGGCGGAGGGCGGCCCGATATGGCCCAAGCCGGCGGCCCCGATGGTGCGAGCGCCGAGGCCGCGCTGAATGCGATCGCTGAGAGGCTTGCGGGTACCGCGGCGGCTGCATGAATTGCACGAGCCGTAGCCGGCGCTTCCAGAAGCAAACCTTTTCCATTATGAAAGCGCCATGACCGCAACAACACCCGCAATGCCCGGCGCAGCTGCGCGCGAGACTGCCCCAAGGGGCGTGACGCCGCTTGCGCGCATCCGCAATTTTTCCATCGTCGCTCACATCGACCATGGCAAGTCTACGCTGGCCGACCGCCTCATTCAGCTTTGTGGCGGCATGTCCGATCGCGAGATGGCGGGGCAGGCGCAGGTGCTCGACAACATGGAGATCGAAAAAGAGCGCGGGATCACGATCAAGGCCCAAACGGTGCGTCTCGATTACCGCGCCAAGGACGGCGAGCTTTATCAGCTCAACCTCATGGACACGCCGGGGCATGTGGACTTCGCCTACGAGGTGAGCCGCAGCCTCGCCGCGTGCGAGGGCTCGCTTCTTGTGGTCGATGCAAGCCAGGGCGTTGAGGCGCAGACGCTTGCAAACGTCTACCAGGCGCTCGACAACAACCACGAGATCGTCCCTATTCTCAATAAGATAGATCTGCCCGCCGCAGAGCCCGGGCGCGTCAAGCAGCAGATCGAGGACGTGATCGGCCTCGATGCAAGCGGCGCGGTTGAGATTTCGGCGAAGACCGGCCTCAATATCGAGGCGGTGCTGGAAGCCGTCGTGCACCGGCTGCCACCGCCCAAGGGCGAAGCGGCAGCGCCGCTCAAAGCCATGCTGATCGACAGCTGGTACGACCCCTATCTGGGCGTTGTGGTGCTTGTCCGGGTGGTGGACGGCCTCCTCAAGAAGGGCATGCGTGTCAGACTGATGTCGACCGGCGCCGTTCACACCGTGGACCGGGTGGGCATTTTCCGGCCGAAACAGGAAATGCTCGAAGTGCTTGGGCCGGGCGAGGTTGGGTTTTTTACCGCCGCGATCAAGGAGGTAGCCGACACGCGCGTGGGCGACACGGTCACCGAGGAAAAGCGCCAGGCCGCGCAGGCCCTCCCGGGTTTCAAGCCCGTGCAGCCAGTGGTGTTCTGCGGCCTCTTTCCGGTGGATGCGTCGCAATTCGAAGACTTGCGCGACGCCATGGCGAAGCTGCGTCTCAACGATGCGAGCTTCCAGTATGAGATGGAGACGAGTGCTGCGCTGGGCTTTGGCTTCCGCTGCGGTTTCCTAGGCCTTCTGCACCTCGAAATCATCCGCGAAAGGCTCGAGCGCGAGTTCAATATCGACCTCATCACCACCGCGCCGAGCGTAATCTATCGCCTCTACATGACCGATGGGCAGATGATCGAGCTGCATAACCCGGCCGATATGCCAGACGTCGTGAAAATCGAGCGCATGGAGGAGCCGTGGATCAAGGCCACCATCCTCGTACCGGACGAATATCTCGGCTCCGTGCTCAAACTGTGTGAGGACCGGCGCGGGCGGCAGAAGGAGCTTACCTATGCCGGCAACCGCGCCATGGTGGTCTATGAGCTGCCGCTGAACGAAGTGGTGTTCGACTTTTACGACCGGTTGAAGTCGGTAAGCCGGGGCTATGCCAGCTTCGACTATGCGATCATCGGCTACGAGCCGGGCGACCTCGTGAAGATGACGGTCCTTGTTAACGACGAGCCGGTGGACGCCCTGTCGATGATCGTGCATCGCGGGCGGGCCGAGATGCGCGGGCGCATGATGTGCGAGAAGCTGAAGGAGCTGATCCCGCGGCACCTGTTCAAGATCCCGATCCAGGCGGCCATCGGCGGCAAAGTCATCGCGCGCGAGACGCTGTCGGCGCTGCGCAAGGATGTGACCGCGAAATGCTATGGCGGCGACGTCACGCGCAAGCGCAAGCTGCTCGATAAGCAGAAGGAAGGGAAGAAGAAGATGCGGCAGTTCGGCCGCGTCGAGATCCCGCAAGAAGCGTTTATCGCAGCGCTGAAGATGGATGCGAATTGATCCTTGCAAGCGCCCGTGAGAAAATCTGAGCGGATCCTGGCGAAGGCGCAATCGAGGAATTTCCTGGCAGAGAGGGTGGGAATGAGCTCGCATACAAAGCGATAAATTGGCTAACAATGAAATTTTGGCTCACTGCTTCGTAAGGGGCATTTTTGAATTTGGCTAACGTCTTTATAGGGCATGCATCGGAACTAGGATGAGGAAGAGAAAAATGAATGGGACGTGCCAAGATCGGCGTGATGCGGCCTATTTTTTCGCAGCTTTCTTTTGCCGTTCAAATTCTGCCTGCGTGGCACACCCCTCGCAATAGATAGCCGCCAATTCCTCTTGCGTCGTTGCCCGCAAAGCGGCGTCATCAGGTTGAGCGTTAAGCCATTCCAACAGTTTTTCTTTGGAGGAATGTTTGTATGTCTCCACCATGATTTCAAATAAATGGTAGGGCGTCTCGGATTTGTGGCCAGCATAATGTATGACGCCGAAAAATGTGTCTGGGTATTTTTTATAGGTGGCAAGTTCTTCATCGGCCATAGGTGTGGTGATAAGCTGTAAGCGTGATTACAGCCTGTCTATCATGGCGCGCAGCGCCGCGGCGGTCGCCGTCATAAGGTGAAGCTCAAGGGTAGCGATATAGTTTTCAGCCGTCTTCGGCGGGTTCACGAGACTGAGCCGATGCTCGCGCATGACAGCGAGAACGGCGTCGGGATCGGCGGCCAAGAGGCTGAGAACGAAACTGTCCGGGTGTTGGGCTATCAGGGGATAAGAGGCCAAAGCCTCGGCCGGAAAATCGCGTAGATTGACGGTAACGATGACGCTCGCGCCGCCGTGGATCGCGGCGGCAAGCACGTGGCGGTCATCGGGGTCGGGTAGAGTGAGTGTGTCGCGTAGCCGGTCACTTCGGCATCGGCGATGTGGGTTTCCATAAGCGCGCGGGTGCGGGCGATTTGTTTCAGGAGTTCCGGGCGATCGCGCGCAAGCGCCGCCGTCCACTCGTCCTGCAAGGCGCATCAGGAGATTACGAAGGGCGGCGGGATAGAGAGTGCTGGCGTCAAGCAGCGCTATGGGCGGAACGGCCGCACTCACTCAAGTCCCATCTCTTGGTGAAGTGCCGACAATTCGTTGAGGGCTTCCTTGCGCTTCGCTTGATTTTCCCGCCTGTAGGCAAGCACATCCTTCAAAGGCAAGCGGCGTTGATTGCCAACCATCCGGGCGGGCAGTTCGCCTTTTTCGATCATGCCGACAATAGGGCCGTGAGACGCAGAGAAGATTGGCGGCTTGCTGTGTGGTGATTTCAGGTTCGACAGGCAGCAAGCTCACGGCGTTGCCCTCGGCCGTTCGGGTGGTTGGTTTGGCAGGCGTGGATTGAAACGAAGCTCGGCAGACCCTACAGCAACGCCGGGTTTGGCAATGCCTTCAAGGATTGGTGCAAAGAGGCGGGGCTACCGCAATGCAACTGCCATGGCCTACGCAAAATTGGCGCGGTTCGCGCGGCTGAAGCTGGCGCGAGCGAACACGAGCTGATGGCCATGTTCGGGTTGGAAGATGCGGATATGGCGCGCATCTATACGCGCAAAGCGGCGCAGAAAAAATTGGCCGCGAGCGGCGCTGCGAAGGTCAACCATGGCAGGATTGTTGTCCCACCTACTGTCCCACCACTCGGAAACACTAGCAAAAACAGCAGCTTGGAAGCGGGATGGTGGACACGACAGGGATTGAACCTGTGACCCCTACGATGTCAACGTAGTGCTCTACCGCTGAGCTACGTGTCCGGCCAAGGGCGTTTTCATAGCATGCGCGCGCGGGGCCTTCAAGCGGGCTTT
>JBKQOR010000127.1:0-3039 GCA_052145435.1 Rhodomicrobium sp.
ATTGCCGGCGCGAGATGGCAATTGGCAGCGGTAGAGGCTAAGATGCGCGCCTTGCGGTGTTGACGGGGCGCTATGCGGTACGCGGCGGTTGTTATTGCATTGATTTTGGGAATTATGGGCGCGGCAGCAGAAAATGCGCCGGTCCTCATGCTCGACACGGGCGGGCACCAGGCCGTGATAAACGGGCTCCTTTATGCGCCCGACGGCAAATATCTCGTATCGGCCTCCGACGACAAGACGATCCGCGTCTGGGATTGGCGTGCCGGCAAAACCGTTCGAACGATTCGCGGGCAAACAGGCCCCGGCGACGAGGGTAAAGTCTACGCCATCGCCCTTTCGCCGGACGGACGGTGGCTAGCGGCGGCGGGGCAATTCAGCGCAATTCGCTTGTACGATTTCCAATCGGGATCGCTGGCCGGCTTGTTGACCGGCGGGCACAAAAAGGCCGTGCGCGGGCTTTCGTTTTCGCATAACGGCCGTTTGCTCATCTCCGGCGGCGAGGACAATTCCGCGGTCATCTGGGATACCGCGGCGCGGCGTCCGCTTCACCGGCTCCAGGCAGGCGCTGAGATCGAAGCCGTGGCGTTCGGCCTTGGCGACGAAATCGCGGTGACCGGAGGATGGGACGGACTCGTCAAACTATGGACGGTGAGCGGCGGCAAATTTCTATACGCGTTGCCTGCGCATTCCGGCCGGGTGAGATCGATCGCCATCTCGCCCACGGACGGCACCATCGCTTCGGGGGATGTGAGCGGCGAAATTCGATTATCGAGCTCCGGCGAAAGACCGGATGGAGCCAAGGCTCCCAGGCTGATTTTACAAAATCGCTCCCGGCCGGATAGCAAAAATGCTTCGGTTAGAGGCCTGTCCTTCAGCCCGGATGGGCGTTTCCTTCTCGCGGGCAACGGAGGGCGCGGGGATAATTATCTCGTTCGCCTCTGGGACGCGGAGCGAGGCCAGCTTCAGCGGGAGTATGACGGGCATGACAATGGCGTCTATGCCGTGGCCATCAGCCCGGACGGCAAATGGGCTGCAACCGCGGGAGGCGACAACAAAGAGATCCACATCTGGCCGCTCTTGGATGCCGCTGAGGCTGGAAATGCCATCAAACTTATGGGCACCGGCCGGCCTGTCTTTTCTGCCGCTTTTTCACTGGATAGCGGTAGCATTGCATGGGGTAATGCACACAGCTTCAAGTCGAGCGCCGAACGCGGACCGCTACAATACGAGCTGCGCCTCACCGCTCCGGCCCAATCCTCGACACATGAGCCGCGGCCTTTGGAGAACCCTGCCGGCTTCGTGCGGGCGGTCGAGACGCTGAACGGCGCTTCGCTGATCCGCAAGCCAGATAGCCTCTCAAGAAAAGATGGCCTGCTCGCCATCGAACGCCCCTCCGGCAGCCAAACCGTCATACCGGCAACGGGCGAGACGGGGGGGCGGCACACCGTATCCAGCTTCGCCGCCAACGGAACGGCGGTCGTCACGGGCGGCGGCAACGGCAATTTGGCTTCTTATAACCTCGCCGGACAGTTTCAGGGGCGCTTCATCGGACATGAGGATATTGTGTGGGCGATAGCTCCCTCACCCGGCGGCAGATATCTCGTTTCGGGCTCCGGGGATCAAACCGTGCGGCTTTGGAACCTCAAAACCCGCGAGCTGCTCGTGACCCTGTTCCGCGGCACCGATGGCGCGTGGGTGATGTGGACACCGCAAGGCTTTTTTGCGAGCTCGCCAGGCGCGGACGGGCTCGTCGGCTGGCAGATCAATCGGGGCGCCGGCCATGAGCCCGACTATGTGACCGCCGCGCAGCTGCGTAAGAAATTGAACCGGCCCGATATCGTGGCGCGCGCGATCGAGCTAGCCTCCGCGGGCGAAGCGGTTAGGGAGGCGGCGGGCGCCGCTTTCAATATCTCCGGCCTCATGAGCCAGCCGGTGCCGAAACTTAAACTTAAGCCGCTGCCTCCCGGCTTCGCCGCGCAAGGCGGCTCGGTTAAGATCGAGGCCGTCCTCGGTGAAACCCCTAGCCCCGTGAAGGCCATCCGGATTCAGGTCAATGGACGTCAGATCGCCGAGCGTCTACCGGAGCGTGGCGCCGGGTTCAAGCCTGGCACGCAGAGCTTTACCGTTCCCCTCGCGGAGGGGGAGAACACCGTCGCGGTGACAGCCATCAACGAGATCGGCGAGACGGCGGAGATCGTCCCTGTCGTGCATCGGGGCAAAGGCATGCTCGACGAGCGCGGCACGCTCTACATCCTCGCTATCGGCGTCGATAAATATCCAGGACTTCCCGGTAACGATCTGAATTATTCCGGCGCCGACGCGAAAAGTTTCGCCGATGCGATGGAAAAGCAGGCGGGGGCGCTCCACCGGACAGTTGTTAAGCGGGTGCTTGTCAATGGGGCGCCTGCGAACGATGTCCCGACGGCCGCCAATATAGTCGATGCGCTCGAAATCTTGCGCAAGGCCGCCCTGAACGACACCGTCATGTTATTTGTGGCGGGCCATGGCATCAATGACGGGCTCAACTACCGCTTCGTGCCAACGGACGCGAAGTGGACCCAGGAGATGACATTGCGCCCCTCCACCGTGGTCCCGTGGCATGCATTTCAGGAAGCGGTTGAAGGCGCCAAAGGGTCCCGCATCATGTTTCTCGACACTTGCCATGCCGCGAACGCCTACAACCCGCGCCTTTTAAACGAGAGCGTGCATGCAAACATTCTCGTCTATACGGCGGCGCGGTGGGACCAAAAGGCGAATGAATCCGCCGGATTAGGCGGAGGCCATGGGCTCTTCACCATGGCGCTGGTCGAGGGCGTGCAAGGCAAAGCGAAAGCGGCCCGCGGCGAAGTGCGCGCCGAAAGCCTGCGTGCTTATGTGTCCGCCCGCGTGAAGGCGCTCGCAATCCAGCTCAACAGGCCAGCTCAAGATCCGCAATTCTATCGCGGCCGGGACGCGGAGAATTATCTTCTCGCCATCGTGAATTGAGGTTTCGGCCCGGCAAGCCAAGACTGCTGAACCTAAAAAAAGCAGCCGGCCCGT
>JBKQOR010000128.1:0-29523 GCA_052145435.1 Rhodomicrobium sp.
CGCCAACATCGCCTCCGACTTCGACCCGCGCACTTACGGCTACCGGAAACTCAGCGATCTAGTCCGGAAGACAGGAGCGTTCGATCTCGATCAGCCAGAAGGGCGTGCTATGCGGATCAGACCAAAAGCCGCGCAAGCACCCAAGGCTGGGCGCTAAGCTGGCCGAATTTGGCGGAGCCGCCTTTGCCAAGCAAGACACATGCTTCAAATCGGCGGGCCTGCAGGTTGTGAGAGCATCTCCGCTCCCCCCCAAAACGAACGAAGGCGTGTTACGTTTGCTGAATGGGTCGCGCAAAATTAGAGCAGGCGATAGCCCGAGCCGAACAGCGTATAACTCTCACCGAAATCCGCGTTGCAAGGCAGCGTGAAATCATTGCCGAGCTTGAACGCTGGGGCCATGACAGTACCAGAGCGAAAGCGCTGCTAGTTTTCTTTTTAGAATGACGAGCGGCGCATATAAGCTGCCGTGACGGGCTCTTAAAAGAGCTCAAATCGAAACTGAATTGATAGCGCACGTCAGCCTGAAAACCCTCCAGCACAGCTAATGCTGAAGGATTTTCATAAAAGCTCGGCTGAAGAGAGCAAAAAATAAAGGATTCGACACCTGCGCTTGTTTGGCGCACGGTGCCTAATCGTTGGGCAAAACCCTAGGCCCCAACGGCTGAGAGACAATCTCTGCGCTCCCGCCTCCATAAGAGGAGCACTTAACAAATGCCCTGCATCACCATCGACGAGTTCGTTTATTGGCTGAGACGATCTGAGGAAGCGCGCGTAGCCGCTAAGCAGCTGACCGATCTTTGTGAAAAGGAGCAAATGGTGGGGATCGCTGAATCGTACCAGAGGCGCGCACGTTGCGATTGGGGGCAAAGCTATCCAACTCCAGTGAGAAAACACTGAATCCAGCCCCCGGATAGAAAGGGGCTGGCTAAGCTGCTAGGTGCAATCCGAAATAGACAACGCGGCCCGATTGCAGGGCTATGCAGTTGACTCCCGTGCATACAATATCTTGCGTTTGAGTTTTTGCGGGCGCGCAGCCGATTAGCACCGCCTATTCCAACAGCGGTGGAGGCAGATGAGTTTGCCGCGTGAGCAACAGGCTCGATGCTCAACCACCACATCTGGTAGCCACGGGAGTCAACTGCAGAGCCCTGCCCGATTGCGCTGTTAACGTATTTTCTTTTCTTTCACGATCTTCTTTCGGCCTTCGACGGAGGCCGGTGGCGGCGTCTCGGCTATCCGGTGAGGGAACCTGAGCTTGATCAACCGAAACTCCGAAATATTGGTCGCGGCGGGGTACCTCCATCATATGTTTTTGATCTTATATTCTTCAATATCGAATAACTTTGCAAATATGGCTTGTATTTTTGGCGGCCTCTAACCACGTTTGATTAGTCGATCTTAGAAAAATTCGCCAAAAGGCTAACACTTGTATTTACAGAATACACGACTTTAGCGTCTCCCCGGCTTCTCTGGCAAGAAAAAAACTGGCCGTAGGAATGATTTTGTCTGCCGTAAGGAGGTAGCCCATTTGTCCTGCCAATTTGGCGTCTTCTACATGGAGCAGGCCGTTGTCAAAGGTGCGGTGAACTCAGGGTATCCGCCGGCGGCGGCCTGAAGGTTGTGTTAGGCCGCAAGCTCACCAATGACGGCTGGGTCTTCGATCCCAAGTTGTCCGGCAAGGAGCACCCGCGAACCAGGAGAATAGATGACGATCGAACATGCCTGCATGCAGGTCGTGGACAAACCCTGGGGAAGCACAAATCTCCGGCCCTGGAGCGAACTCCCGGGTGACGGCACCGTGATCGGTGAGCTGTGGTTCGAGCGCGCCGATATGACCGCTCCATCCCCCGCACTGCTGCTCAAATTGCTGTTCACGAAGGAAGCGCTGTCCATCCAGGTTCATCCCGATGATACCTTCGCGCAATCAATTGGCATGCCGCACGGCAAGACCGAGGCTTGGTATATTCTTTCCGCGACGCCGGGCGCCAATGTTGCCATTGGACTGAAAAAGCAACTTACCGCCCCGCAATTGCGGGCGTCTATCAAGGACGGCTCGATTGCGGACCTGGTTAAATGGCACCTGGTCGTGAAAGGCGACGCCGTTTTCGTGCCCGCCGGTACGATTCATGCCATCGGCCCCGGACTTGTAATTGCCGAGATCCAGCAGCGAAGCGACGCGACCTTCCGCCTTTTTGACTACGGCCGGCAGCGGGAACTTCACATCGACCATGCCGTGGCAGCCGCACATGCAGGACCGGCTCGATGCCAATCCATTCAGAGGCGCCTCACCGAAGCCAGAACCCTCCTCGTCGCAAGCTCGCATTTCGTGCTTGAGCGGATCGACCTTTTATCGAAATCGAACTGGGAGCTCCATGCCGAGCGCGAGACGTGGCTCTTTGTCATTGAAGGCCACGCCCGGATTGGTTTGGTAAATGCATTTGCAGGCGAAGCGATGTTCTTGGAAGCGGAGGACACCAGCATTGAGGTTGGTGCTAAAGGTCTGAAGGGGCTGTTGGCCTATTTGGCCACCGAGCCCAGTGCTAGCCTTTTACACGGTCGCGATAAGCATAGAGGGAGTTCTTCGATCGACCGATTTTCGCCACCTCCCCTTCATCATCAGGTAATTGCGGATGCGGCGGTCCGCTCAACGGAGGCACGGCCGTGACCCATCTGAGCCGTATAGCATTCATCGGCAATTCACTGCCGCGCCACTGCGGAATCGCTACCTTCACGACCGATTTGCAGCAGGCGATTGCAACGTCAGGTGCGGACGTAGAAACCTGCATAGTGGCGATGACCGACAATGGTAATGTCTACGATTACCCATCCGCTGTCCGCCATCAGGTCAGGGACGAAAGGATAGAAGATTACGTGGGTGCGGCCGGCTTCCTGAACACGGGCCGGTTCGACGCCGTTTCCCTCCAGCATGAATTTGGGATTTTCGGCGGTGAAGCTGGCTGCCACATCATGGCGCTGCTTTCGCGGCTGACCGTACCGGTCACCACAACACTGCATACGGTTCTTGCCGAGCCCGCACCGGCATACCGCGATGTTCTGAACCGTGTGGTGGATGCGTCGTCGAGGATCGTCGTCATGGCGGAAAAAGGCCGCAAGCTGCTGCGCACCGTGTACCAGGTTCCAGCGGAAAAGATTGAGGTCATACCGCACGGGATTCCCGACTTTGCATTCGTCGAGCCCGACCAGGCGAAGGCCAGATTCGGCTTCAGCGGCAGGCCAGTCATCCTGACGTTCGGCCTCCTCTCTCCCAGCAAAGGCATCGAGGTCATGATCGACGCGATGCCCTTGATCCTGAAGAGCAGTCCCAATGCGGTATATATCGTTCTAGGAGCGACGCACCCTCATCTCGTCCGGGATCAGGGCGAGGTTTACCGCGAGAGCCTTGTGGCGCGCGTGCAAGAGCTGGGTATCGGGAACCACGTCGTATTCCTCGATCAATTCGTCGATCAAGCGACACTGCTCGCCTATATTTCGATGTGCGACGTCTACGTCACGCCATATCTCAATGAGGCGCAGATGACGTCGGGCACGCTGGCCTACAGCTTCGGGCTGGGAAAGGCGGTTGTCTCGACGCCCTATTGGCACGCACGGGAACTGCTAGCCGACGGACAGGGCATCCTGGTGCCATTCGGCGATGCCACCGCCATCGGTAGCGAGATCGCGGCTTTGCTGACCGGTGACGTACGGCGGCAAGCAATGCGCAAGCGCGCCTATGCGAACAGCCGGTCGATGACATGGGAGCGAAGCGCCGAGCGCAACCTTGCCGTGTTCGAAAGCGCGCGGCGGGCGCACCGGCCCAGGGTGATCGCGCGGACCGGCCAAAGCGTGCCTTCGCGCGGCAGCCACGCTCCGCCAGAAATGCGGATCGGCCATCTTCTGTCTATGTGCGACGACACTGGGCTATTCCAGCATGCGGTCTATTCGGTGCCTGACCGTTCCCACGGCTATTGCGTCGATGACAATGCCCGGGCGCTGCTGGTGGCTTGCGCGCTCAATAACCCAGGTGAGGAGCGTTTGCCGGAAGCATTGACGGCCCGGCTTGCCTCCTTCGTCCAGCACGCGTGGAATCCTGGCACGAAGCGGTTTCGCAACTTCATGAGCTTCGATCGGCGCTGGCTTGAAGACTGTGGCTCGGAGGATAGCCACGGACGAACACTTTGGGCCTTGGGCGAGTGCGCACGCAGCGACGCCACTGCATCGCGCCGGCGCTGGTCCGCCTCCCTGTTCGCCGAAGCACTGCCGGCAGCGGAGGCCTTTCGCTCGCCACGCGCTTGGGGTTTCACCCTCCTCGGGTTGGACGCCTATTGCTCCGCCGTTGCAAGAGATTCCTTTGCCGAACGCATCCGTTATCTCCTGGCAGACAGGTTGATTTCCATGATGCCAGCGGCGGAGGCGAAGGACTGGGTTTGGTTCGAGGAAGGGCTTGCCTACGACAATGCCCGGTTGCCCCAGTCGCTAATCCTTACTGGGATTTCTACAGGGGTGCCGGCTTATACCGATGCGGGCTTGCGATCCTTGCGTTGGCTCATGACGCTACAGACGGCGCCATCGGGCTGTTTCAGACCCATCGGTACGAACAGCTTCGGCGACAAGCGGAAGCCGCCAAAGGCGTTCGATCAGCAGCCTTTAGAAGCCACCGCGACGATCTCGGCCTGCCTTGCGGCGTGGCGTGCAGACGGCAATCCCGAATGGAGGGCTGGCGCGGCGCGTGCATTCGCATGGTTTCTCGGCAGTAATGATCTGTCGATGCCCCTGGCCGACCTTGAAACGGGGGCCTGTTGCGATGGGCTGCATAGCGACCGGCCGAACGAAAACAGAGGTGGCGAGTCAGTCGTGTCCTACCTTCTCAGCCTTGCGGAAATTCGTCAGCTTGTACGCATCAGCGGGAATCGCGCGAACCTCGCGCCATTCCGGGCCTTGCGCGCCCATATATCCTGAGAGCCCACCCAAACCAACCGTCCCAAAGCGTCAGGCCGGCAAAAACCGAGGGTATTGTGACAAAAGCGACGTTCCTGAACCGTCAAGCTCTCTATCTGCGCCCGGATCCGGCCAGAGTCGTCGTGCGCCCATTCAAGCCCGCGACCGAACCGCGGGATCTCAACCCGACCGACAAGACGCGGGCGAACCATATCGTTGACCGGGTGCTTGGGCTCGATCCCGAGATGGCGCACAATCAACTGGCCGAAGTTCTTGAGAATTTTCAAGGCCGGCACCGCCATCTGCTGAGGACGTTCGAGGCTCGCGCCGGCGAAATGGAAGACGCCTTTGCTGCCCACGCTGTTTTCACCCCAATACAGCGTCAGCTGATCGGCGCTTATTTTGTGCACGAATATTCGTTTGAAGCGTCGGCATTATTCAATCCGAGTATCGTCGCCCACCCCGATCAGTCCGGTGCGCCGGAAGGCGGGCGCCGCTTCATCCTCAGCCTTCGCGCCGTCGGGGAAGGACATGTTTCATCCCTGACGTTTCGATCCGGGTCCATTGCGGCCGATGGCAGCGTAAGCGTCGATCCGAGCGCCCGTCTCGCCTCAATTCCCAAAGTACGAAATCGGGTCTCGCGTCCGGATGGGGAAGATGTCGAAGTGGTCTTCGAGCCAGACGAGGATATCAGCGAGCGGGTGATCTTTCCTGTTACCGCAGCCCAGTCGAACGGCATCGAGGATGCCCGCTTCGTGGAATTCGACGATGACGGTCGGAAGACTTTCTACGCAACGTACACGGCCTACTCCGGCATGGCGATACGATCCGAGTTGATCGAGACCACCGACTTCATCTCTTTTAAGATGTCGCCTCTGAAGGGAGCCGCCGCGCGAAACAAAGGCATGGCCCTGTTCCCTCGCAGGATCAACGGCAAGTATGCCATGATCGGCCGCCAGGACAACGAGAACCTCTACCTCATCTATTCGGACCATTTGGAAACTTGGGACGGTGGCCAAGCCATTTTGAAGCCGGAGTTCCCATGGGAATTCGTACAGATTGGCAATTGCGGGTCACCGATCGAACTCGATGAAGGCTGGCTGCTGCTCACCCACGGCGTCGGTCCGGTTCGGAAATATTCGATCGGCGCAGCTCTCCTCGACAAACGCGATCCCTCCAAGGTTCTCGCCCGGTCCGCTGAGCCGCTAGTCCGGCCTGACCCATCCGAACGCGAGGGCTACGTCCCCAACGTTGTCTACACATGTGGTGCTATGCGGCACAACGGCCAGATCATCCTGCCATACGCGGTTTCTGACACCTTCTCTAATTTCGCAACAATTAAGATCGCAGCGCTGCTGCAGACTATGAAAAAAAGCTAGCGCTTCCAGGGCCCTCTCGACTGGTTTCCCGCGCCCCCCTGTTATGACCGGAACCAGTATACGAAAGCGGCCGTGATCGCGGCGCAGTCACTTAAGATCATTGGGCCCGGCATCGCGAAGCCGGTGTTTCAGGTTCACGTTGTCGATGCAGCAGGCAAGGCGGCAAGGCCGTCGGGCCCATCTGGCCGGGCGGGCTCATGACGGCGCGCAGCGTAGACTATACTTGCACTGGCCTGCTAGCGGCCGATGACTTCAAGCGAGGTCGCTCACATCAATCGGCTCGCCACTTTCTGTGATGTCAGAAAGCAAGATTTCGAGGAATGGATGCTGCCGGTTAAACTCGGGGCCTCGCTGATATTTAAGCGTCACGATCCGCTCGATCGCCGGCAAATTGCGATTGCCTAGCGCCTCGTACTGGTCGCGAAAAACGCCGTCCCGGCTTTTCAGGAACTCCCTGGGACTAGCCCACTCATCCATAACGTGCCGGCTTATGAATGCTGTAACCCGCCGAGCCCCGTCCCAGCCATGAAGGAGCAAGCCATCCCTATTGTGCGTGCCATTGTCTACGGCGAACCGCGCTAGGCGGGGCGTAAGAGGGCCACCCTCTTTTTCCAAATTGGCAACGCCTTTAGCGAGAGGGCCTATTTGCTCTTTTTCAGCTTTAGTCATCTGCGTATATGGGCATACTTACGAAGAATAGCGCGCTATCTTCCGTATATTTGGTATTTTCGTTGCAAATTGTTACGTCCTATCCGCCTCTATCTATATTTTTGTTGATGAATAATTTTGGCCTTATGGAGCGACCGAACCAAAATCGATGAAGGTGCGAATTTAATTGGCGTGTTACATTTACCTTTCGACGGTTCAGTCATCATTTATGCTCCCAACCCAAACCAGGATGCTATCATTGTCTAAAATTCGAACTCCGTAGGTCTTTTGGCCGGAGGAAGGGAATATAACTTTCTTCTTCAATTCGGATTTTGCGTGAGTGATGGCCGCCCTAATGCTGGTCGATGGTATCAGGGAACGCTCAAGGACCGGCGGAACACCGCTCTCCGACGGCATTCCCAACCATTCATAGGTAAACATTTTGTTGTACTCCTGGATGTTCTCTATAAAGCATACCATGGGAGAAGGGGCGAACAGAACAAAATGTCAACAATCTAGAATTTCAAAAGACCCACTACCCAGTTGCCGGCCGAAAAGAAATAGCAGCCTTAAGCACGCACAAACATCTTTATGGCGCCGCATGCTCTCGCCCGAATCATGGAACCGTGGACAATGCTAGCCCGCGCAGCCGAGAGAAAAATTTGATCTGAAGCTTTGATCCTCCAGAATTGTTAGATAATCAGCTTAGATTCTGGACTGCACTAACTCAACGCGAGCGATCGTAACCGGGGCTTTATTGTTTGGCGATTAGAATACCCGTTGCGTCGAACGACCTAACCGATTATTCTGTCGATAAATCCCACTAGGTTGACTTTCCATGCAATGATCTATTTCGCCGCGGTCATGACGTTCGAATCATGAAGGATACTATGATCAAAGTCGAACCCCGGATTAATTCGGAGGATTACCTGGCCTTCCAAGCGATGATGCCAAAGGAGCCCGCATTCAAGGACGCCCCCACCGGGATTTACATTGACTTCGCTACGTTTTCCAGCCGCGAAAACATACGCATTCAAAGCGGCACGAGGCCTAACAAAACCATTGTCATGGTGAGAGTTCAACCCGATAAATTTGAGCAATATTGTGAGAACTTTGACAAAGACCGCAATTGGCAATCCCTTACAAATTTCGCTGATGCGAAATTCGACATGGGGCTCGATATGGCCGACGACGAATGAGCGGGGAAGCCAGACACTCTAATTTCCACGCCTAGGCACGGAGTCTGCTATGGGTCATCTACGACGGTTTGAGCAAGTTCGCAGAGTGGAAGCGATAGGTTCGAGAGCGGAAATATACGCCGAAACAGCGGCTTATAGGCAGAAAGCCGCCCCGTTAATTTCTGAGCCTCTCTCTCACTCCGGGCCAAGGCACTAAATCGCTGTGCGATAGTTCGCTGCGGCCGGCGGCTCGGATGCAAGCGTGGTAACCACTTCATAGAGCATCGGTAAACGGCGGCGGGACTGTCCTGGACAATCGAGGTCTTAGCAACCTCATCCAGGACGGTTCCCATGAGTACGACGATAAGCCCGTTACGGCAGCGCATGCTCGACGACATGAACGCCCGCAAGCTCTGCCAGGGCTCGCAACGAAGCCACATCTACAGTTGCAAGCGGTTTGCCGGCTTCCTGAAGCGCTCGCCAGACACGGCCACCGCGGACGATGTCCGCCGCTTCCAGCTGAACCTGATCGAGAGCGGGACCAGCATCGGCAATCGCAACCGCATCATGACCGGGGTGAAGTTCCTGCTGCGCGTGACGCTGAGGCGGCACGATCCTGCCGCCGAGATCTATCACATCAGGAAGCCTGTAAAGCTGGGCAAGCCGCTGAAGACGCGCCAGCTCAGCCGGCTGTTCCACGAGACGGCCGATGCCGCCGGCATTAGAAAGCCCGTCACATTGCACTCGCTGCGGCGCAGCTTTGCCACGCATCTGCTCGAGGCCGGTACGGATATTCGTTTAATTCGAGCCGTTCTTGGACACGACAAGCTCGATACGACGGCGCGCTACACCCGCGTCGCCACGGGCCGGATTGCCGCGATCGAGAGCCCTCTCGGCCGGCTCAGCGGCCAGGAGAAGCAGCCGAAGAAGAAATCCAAGCCGCGGGCTGCATAGACCGCCAAGGCCCGCACACTGCCGCACTGCTCGCCGTCATGCCAGTGCAGGTGAAAGAGGCCGGCAATACGGAGACGGCGGAGCGCGACGAGCCCTCCGGGCCGCGCGTGTTACCGCGCCCATGCCCATGCTGCGGCGGACGCATGATCGTCATCGAGGTTTTCGCGCGCGGCTCCATGCCCAGATACCGTCCGCCAGCCGCAGCGCCCGTGCGGATCGACACGTCATGATGCCATCGCCGCCTTCTCCGCATTGCAATGATGGCCGTGATTGGCGCTGGGCTTGGCCCGGCCACGCCGGCGCTTTTCATAAGACCGCAGGCATCCGAAAACCTGCACACATCCGGAAATGGCGGGTGCGCTTAATTCGGCGCTCCGCAACTGACCGCTTTCCGAATACCGGAGCGGCCCATCAGTGAGAGAAAATCTTACCCCCACATTCGGCGCCGCTTTGGGAACTCTCGCTGTGCCGTCGCGGACCAAACAAAATAGCGGCCAACCTCGCGATAAATCGCCAGCCATCGCCGGCCAAGTTGCCTCATCCACGGCTATAGAGGAATAAGGCTGGTGTGCATCCACCTTGTCACTTTGCCGGATGAGGGCATGAAGCACCGTCATCGCAGTCCTCCCTCGATTTTATCCGAGCGATCGCGCGATATGCTGGAACCACGCCACCATCGGCGGTGGCAGGTAAATGCCCGCCAGGAGCACCAGCCCCAAATGCCCAAACATGGGTAGATAGGACGCTTGCACCGGCGCCGTGCTGCCCGCGGGTTCGCCGAAAGCGACGCCTTGAAGCCGCAGCCAGAGCCCTCCGAAAGCGATGAGAAGACCGAAAACCAACGGCACCACTAGCAACGGCTCGCGCGCCATGGTGGAGCTGACGAGCAGAAACTCGCTCATGAAGATGCCGAGCGGCGGCAAGCCAGCGATGGCAACGACCCCAAGCACCAGCCCCCAGCCGAGCAGGGGGTGGGTCTGTGTCAGGCCCCGGATGTCCGCAATCTTTTGCGTCCCCTTCACTTGGGCGATGTGCCCAACGGCAAAGAAAATCGCGGATTTGGTAAGGCTGTGCATGGTCATATGCAGAAGGCCGGCAAAATTAGCGAGCGGCCCGCCCATACCGAAAGCGAAGGTAATAATGCCCATGTGCTCGATCGAGGAATAGGCGAACATCCGTTTAATGTCGCGCCGCCGGTAAAGCATGAACGCGGCGAAGATCAACGAGGTAAGGCCGAGCGTCACCATCAGCGGGCCTGAGGCGATGGCCCCAGCGTTTGCCGCAAGCAGTATCTTGAAGCGCAAAACCACATAAAGCGCAACATTCAGCAAGAGCCCCGACAGAACGGCCGAGATAGGCGTCGGACCCTCAGCGTGAGCGTCCGGCAGCCAGGCATGGAGCGGTACCAGACCGACCTTGGTGCCATAGCCGAGTAGCAGGAAGACGAAAGCCAGGTTGAGGAGCGAGGGATCGAACTTCGCTGCGTGCGCGACGAGCACGGTCCAGACCATGCCATCGAGACCCTCGCCGACAACGGGCCGCGCCGCCATGTAAACGAGGATGGTGCCGAACAGCGCCAGCCCAATGCCGACGCTGCCCAGGATGAAATACTTCCAAGCGGCCTCGATTGCGGCGTGGGTGCGATAGATGCCGACCATGACCACGGTGGTGAGCGTCGCAAGTTCGATCGCCACCCACATCAATCCGATACTGTTGGTAATGAGTGCCAGGTTCATGGCAAACATCAGCACCTGATACATCGCGTGGTAGAAGCGCAGATTTCCCGGCGTCAGCGTGCCGGTTTCCAACTCGTGGGCGATATAGGTGGCGCTGAACACACTGGTGGTGAAGGCAACGAAAGTGGTCAGAACGATGAAGACGACGTTCAAGTCATCGATAAGCAGATAAGGTCCGGGCTCGGGCCGCTCGAAGAAAAGCGATAGCGCGACGAGGAAAGTGAGCAGGCTGGCGCCGACGTTCAGCCCGGCCGCAACGCGGTAGCCAGGGAGGACTACCAGTAAAGCCGCCGCAATGGCGGGAATTACCAAGACCCCGGTAACAGGATCGATGGAAAACGCAATCATAGCCGGCCTCCACGGAAGCGCTCCAAGGCATGCACGTCGACCGTGTCGAAGCGTTCCCGGATTCGAAACAGGAAAATGCCGATAACGATAAAGGCTATGAGGATCGAGAAGGCGACGCTGATTTCAACCACCAGCGGCATGCCGCTGGCCCCCGCCGCGGCGAGCACAAGGCCGTTTTCCAGCGACATGAAGCCGATTATTTGGCTCACGGCGTTGCGCCGGGTCACCATCATGAGTAGCCCAAGCAACAGCACCGCTAAAGCGAAGGCAAGATCCTCGCGTGCCAGCGGGTCGGCCCCTGGTGTTACGCGCAGCATCACCACCATCGACAAGGCGACGCACCCCATGCCGGCGAGCATGGCTATTCCGACGCCCAAAACCGTTTCGATCTCGCGGTGGATGCCCAGGCGCACGATGATGCGATGCAAAGCAAACGGGATTACCATGGCCTTGAAAACCAGGGCGATCCCCGCCGTCAGGTAGAGATGCGGTGCGTTGTGAACGTAGGCCTGCCAGGCCACGGATAGCGACAACACAAACGCGTGCAGGCTATAAAGATTCACGAGCGCGAAAAGGCGGTTCTGATAGAGCTGAAGGAAACTCATGAGAACCAGTGAGCCTGCGAGCATGTGGGCGATATCGTAGTCTAGTCCGTGCATCTCTAAAGGCTCCGGGATACGAAACGGAGGAGCACCGCAAGCAGGGCGAGCATCAGCGCCGCGCCTAGAAACTGGGACACGCGGAACACGCGCATTTTGGCGATGCTAGTCTCGAATAAAGCCAGCAACAGGCCCCCAAACGCGAGCTTGCCGAGATAAATCGCCGCGCCGCTCAGCACACTGGAGAGACCGGCTCCGCTTGTTGCCAATCCCCAAGGCATGAAAATGCAGGCGATGATCGAGACATAAAGCAAAAGCTTCAGCATAGCTGCCAGTTCGATAACAGCGAGATGCCGCCCCGAATATTCGAGCAGCATGGCCTCGTGCACCATGGTGAGTTCGAGATGGGTAGCGGGATTATCGATGGGGATACGGGCATTCTCAGCTATGGCGACCATGGTCAGCGAAATGAGAGCTAGGCCCAGCGAAACGCGCAGACCTACACCGGTTGAGGCCATGTAGGCGGCAATCGTGGCGAGCTGGGTCGAACCCGCGATCAGTGCAAGGGTGAATACGATCATGATCATCGCCGGTTCGGCCAGGGAGGCAATCATCACCTCGCGGCTCGAGCCGATGCCGCCGAAGCTGGTGCCGACGTCCAGTCCGGCGAGCGCCTGAAAGAAGCGTGCGCTGCCTAAGAGTGCAATAATGGCGATCAGGTCGGCGCTCCAGCTGAAGAGCAGGCCCGCCTCAAAAGTCGGCACCAGGGCGGCCGCGACCCAAATTGCGGCAAATATCAGGTAAGGCGTGACCCGGAATAGCCAGGACGCACTATCGGCAAGCACAACCTCCTTGCGCATAAGCCGGGCCAGGTCGCGATAAGGCTGCAACAGAGGCGGCCCCTTTCGGCGCAAGAGGCGAGCCTTTGCTCTGCGCACCAGGCCGGTTAGCAGCGGAGCGATCAACAAAACCAGAAACATCTGAGCGCCTTGCGTGGCAAGCGCGACGATCAAGACCATAGGGGGAGTGCCAGGAGCAAGAAAACGAGTGCGACGAAGACAAGCGAGAGATACCGGCGAACGGTCCAGAACTGGAAAACATTGAGCCGCCCGGCGGTGAAGGTAACGCCCGCGGCGATTGGCGCGTAAAGACTCTCCCAGATGAGATCGTGCACCGTGACGGTCAGCCGCGCGGTGCTCAGATCGCCGGGCGGCGGCATCTCCACGCTTTCGCTGGCGCGAAAAAACAGCGATCCATAGACACGGCGAATGGGCTGGGCGAAACTCGACGCGGTATATTGGGTCGCCGGGCTGAGATCGGGAAAGCCGCAATCCCAGGCCGGCGCCCGCCGCACGGCATTCGATGCCAGTTCGTGGATGGCGAAGGCGCTGAACGTGGCAGAAAAGCCGATAAACAGGAAAACCAGGAGCCCGTTATAAGAACTACGGCTCTCAGCGACGGGCACGATCGACAGCCAAGGCACGCTGGCCTGCTCGGGCATCCGGTCACCAATGAGGCTTTGCACGACAGGCGCGAGACCGTCGATAACAAACCCTGGAAGAATTCCTGCCAGGAGACACAACGCCGCCAGAGCGAACATCGCTGCAAGCGAAAACCGGTCCGTTTCTTGAGCGTGCCCGGCTGCCGGTGTGCGCGGCCGGCCGAGAAAAGTCACGCCAAAAGCTTTAACAAAGCATGCCGCGGCAAGCGCCGCCGCCAGCGCCAGCATGGCACCGACAGCCGGCACGAGAAGCTTCAGTCCCCAAGACGGCAGCTCCGGGCTTAAAATAATTGCCTGAAATGTCAGCCATTCGGAGACAAAACCGTTCAGAGGCGGCAGTGCTGAAATGGCGACACATGCTACCAGGAACGTGAATGCGGTGAGCGGCATGCGGTGGATGAGGCCTCCGAGATGCTCCATGTCTCGCTCGCCTGTCGCCGTCAGCACGGCGCCAGAACCAAAAAACAACAAGCTTTTGAACACGCTGTGATTGAACACATGAAACAGCGCGGCTGTGAGAGCCAAGGCAGCGGGTCCGGCCATGCCGCTCGACCGGAACGCGAGCGCCAGCCCGAGTCCGATAAAGATGATCCCGATATTCTCGACCGTATGATAAGCGAGCAATCGCTTTAAATCGTGCTCCATCAGGGCATAAAGCACGCCCATCACCGCTGTGGCGCCGCCGAGTGCCAGCACCACCATGCTCCACCAGCCGGCCGGGGGTCCGAGCAAATCGAAGACGACGCGGATAAAGCCATAGACAGCAATTTTAGTCATAACCCCGCTCATCAGCGCCGATACGTGGCTCGGCGCGGCCGGATGGGCAAGCGGCAGCCAAGCGTGGAGCGGCACCAGCCCGGCCTTCGAGCCGGCACCAACGAGGATGAGCCCAAAAACCAAGCCGGCGATAAGCGGCGACGGTGCCGAGTTTCTCATCTCGGCGAAGGAGTAATGACCGTAAGGCCCGGCGAGAAGCCCGAAAGCAAGCAGGAGCGCCAACGTGCCGAAGCTTGCCATCACGAGATAGACGTAACCGGCATGCGCGTTTTCCCGGACCCGGTGATCGGTCATGACCAGTGCCCAAGAGGTTAGAGACATGAATTCCCAGCTTAACAGAAACGTAAAAGCATCGTCTGCCAAGATGACTAAGTTCATGCCGGCGAGAAACGCCGGGAAAAAGGGCAGAACCCGCTCGGGCGCGTTTTCGTGACGGCCGTAGCCCAGGGCGTAGAGTGACGCGGCCGCGATGCCGAGATTAGCCACAACCAGAAATAACGCGGAGAGCGCATCCAGCCGGAAATGTGCGCCCATCACTGGCAGACCGAGCGGCAGCGTGCCTGTTACGGGCGTTGAGGCATCGGTGAGGAGATAATAAAGCGCGTTCCCGCAAGCCGTGACGGAGACCGCGAGGCACGCCGTGTAGATAATCGCCGGGGCGGCAGCCGTGCGCGCCCTGACCGCACCCAGCGGACCCAGCGCCAGGAGAACCGCGATGCAGGCGAGGGAAAAGTCGACCGCTGTCATCGCTCAGCCGCGCTCAACTTATAGCCGATTTGACCATCGGCCCCAGACTGCTTCGGCGTGCTCATTGTTTCGGGCGGACGCCCCGTCCTCCCTGGTTGCTGGCGGCACCTTTGCCGATGAACTCAATGCCGGCAATAGTCAAGGGGTTCACCAATTTAGTCAACGAGTCAATATTTCCGTGGATAACCTTCTCGCATACACTGCGCCAGCTCGCCGCCAATGCGGTACGTCCGCAGCCGGCGAAAGCGGCGATGGCCAATCGAATTTGATCGCTCCTCCAGTTCTTCTCTTATGGGTCTTGGGCTGCCTTCTGGATTTTATAAATGACAGCAATGGCTTAGGAGCGGAGGGTTGGTCGAAGGAGGCTCCGGGCCACATAAGCGGCTGTGAGCAAGTGCGAGGTGATCATGGTTGGTGTCAGTATGCCCCCGTTGCAATTCACGAATGCGGCTCGCCGCCGTTATTGGCCAATGCACCTGGAGTAACGCGTTTTGCAATTAAATTTTGCCAATTCAGCGCCGTGCCCAACAAGACATGTTATTCTATCTTGGCCGAGGAGGAGTTTGTATTAAATCGGGTATCAAATGAAAAAGCTTGCAATCATGGCGCCCGCCTTGATTTTGGGCGCATTCGTTCTGAGTGCCGGTCAAAGACCCGCACAGGCTGGTCCCGCGCCCTCTACTCTCGGAGCTGTTCAACGCGATGCCTTGAGAGACCGGGGAGTGATCCACATTTGGGGCCCTGTCCTTGGCTTCGGTGCTGCTCGTGTATTAGGCCATGGCGGCCTTGGCTTGGGTGGACGCCATTTATGGGGCCACGGGGGCAGCCACCTCTGGGGCCATGGCGGCGGCCTTGGCTGGCACCATGGCTATGGATACGGGTACGGTCCACGGGGCGGTCCTAGCTACGGTGACGGCCAACGCGGCGGTCCTGGATACGCCGATGGCCAGCGCGGCGCCTATGGATACGGGTACAGCCAGCGCGGCGGCCCTGGATACGGTGACATTGGGCCCGCCGGCCCTGAATACGGTTATGGCTGGGACGAGGGCCCTGGATACGCCGAAGGGCCCCCTGCCGGCCCGGGATACGGCTATGGCTGGGATGAGGGCTCTGGATATGCCGAACGGCCCCCTGCCGGCCCGGGATACGGCTATGGCTGGGGTAGAGGCCCCGGATATGCCGAACGGCCCCCTGCCGGCCCGGGATACGGCTATGGCTGGGGTAGAGGCCCCGGATACGCCGAACGGCCTCCTGCCGGCCCAGGATACGGTTATGGCTGGGGTGGAAGCCCTGGATACGCCGAAGGGCCTCCTGCCCCCTATGGCGAAGCCCCCGGCCCTCGATACGGCGATGGCTGGTAGTGCTGGCTTTTGGGCAAAGCTGCACCCAACAGTGTTTTCGGCTCCATCCGAAGAGAGATTTTAGAGGGCCGCCCGGGAACGGCCCTTTTTGCGTTGAGGTCCCTCCCGGCAGCTGATAAGCACGATAAGTCGTTGGCCTAATTAAACGCACAAGCGCCTATCTGCTTACGCCTCCTCATAAATGTATCCTTCCCCGAATCACTTATAAGCTAAGAGGCAGGCGGCATCGGTACTGCCCCTTTTTTTGGTTCGGCTAGAAGAAGGAGGCTAACATGTGACGTGCACGTGCCCTCTATCTTATAATTTCGTTAGTCTCAATCGGCGCACTTGCCTTCCTCGCTAATTTCGAAATGACAACCCTGGAACGTCACGATGATGCGCAAAGCGCAGAGATGGCAGACCTTCCAGCTAAGATAGAGGACAGGGCTCCGCGCGCTGTATCCTGTATCACTTGAATTGAATTCTGTGACGCCGGCTGCCTCGCCTGCAAAGGTTTCCTCTGCCGCATTGCCCGCGGTTAGGATTGCTAAGACAGAACCGCAATCCTCCCAACATGGCGGAAGCAACCTCTGGAGCGACAACGGGTCAGTTTTGCAGCTTGAAAGCGCCGGGCGCATTCGGCGCTTCTATTATGCCGGCAACCGCAAAGGCTCGACTGCAAAAACCGGCGAGATGCTGTTTGAAGGGGCCAGGGAAGGTCCAGTCATCTCCGGTCAGGCATTTGCATTTTCTGAGAATTGCCCGCCGATTGCCTACCTGGTGAAGGGCGGCGTAAATGCTGAAGAAACCATCATCAAAGCGCGAGGCAAGCAGCCCCGCCGCGATGACCAATGCAACGTCGTCGGCCAGTTCGATGCCGAGCTCGTATTTAGCTTACAGTCCCGCGTCCTAAGAGCAAAAAATTACAGCGTTCCCAACGGCTGGCAACCCAGCTAAAACTGATGGCGCATCAGCCCTAATGGCTTGAGTCAGGCTCTGCCTTTTTCCTTTTCTGCCGTATGTCAGGCACTCGCTCTGTTCACAGGGAACTTTGCTCGGTTGCTTCAGCAACGTGGCACAGAATCCGGCGGCTATCTTATGGCGGATTTACTGCCACCGGCGAAAATCCCGCCTGTGTTCGGCATGTCGCTTAAGGGGCAACCGCGGGTCTATTGACAGCAGAAAAATCTCGGCCGCTAAGCATCTTAGTGCGGACTCAAGATATCGTGCCGATAGAGACTTTGCGCGCTCAGCTTCAAGGTAAAGAGACTTATATCTCAGGCAACCAGATAAGATGGGCGGGCAACCCTGATTCCTTGAGGAAGTCGCGAGCCTCGCTCGGCATCTGGTCATAGAGGGCCATGTCGTTCGCCCTGCCGGGGGCCTCTGCTCGAAGAGGACGCTGCATACGGGTGCCAATGGATTTTAGAAAGGCAATTGATGCCTTGCGCTTGCGCCGGATCATATGTTTAGTCTAAGGCGGAAAAAGAAGAAATACAATAATTCGGGGCCTATGATATAAACAGCAGGGAGAAGGCATGAAGTTAACCGTTGGAGTTATTCCTAGCCGCCTGGATTGGCTAGCAGGTGGCGACGCTCCCCGGTGCCGGCCCCTCAGCTTTCAGAGCATCGTCTTTAGCCATAAAGATCCAATAGCGGATGCAAAAACATAACAAACTATTCTTTTCTGCTTTGTCCGGAATGCGTCAAAACTCACCCCAAGATATCCAAGCCAAGACCGCTATGAACCGGAGAGAGAAGTCCACGCGCTGGGAAGCCAGACACTCCTCCCCAGGCGGGCATAGGCTTAGCCCCCTGCCGCACTTGCGCGATTTTTTTTCCAGGCGTAACAAATTGTCTGAACCTTTTTTGCCCGCAACCCGACAAAATCATTGAGACAAGGAACACATGGCGGAGGGGCTTTCCGACGTCGAGGTTGTTAAGCGGATCGCTGGCGGAGACAAGCGCGCTCTTGAAACGCTGTATGTCAAGCATAGCGATCGAACGTTTAAATTCCTCGTCAGGCTCACGGCGGACAGGTCTGCCGCGGAAGACCTTACGCACGATGTTTTCTTGGAGGTTTGGAAAGGCGCAAGCCGTTTCGAGGCCCGGTCTTCGGTAGCGACCTGGATTCTTTCTATTGCAAGGTACAAGGCTTTCGATGTGAGACGGAAGCGGAGGAACCTGACCGAGCAAGACTTACCGGGGCGCGCCGAGCCGACGCCGGAGATGACGGCCATGCAATCGAGCTCGGGGAACTATATGCGGGAATGTTTGACACAGCTATCCGGGGAACACCGGGAAATCATCGACCTTGTATATTATCACGAGAAATCGGTGAAAGAAGTCAGCGAGATCCTCGGCATACCCGAGAACACTGTGAAGACGCGGATGTTCTATGCCAGGAAGAAGCTTAAAGAGATGCTACTAGCTGCCGGAGATGGAACCGATGCCTTCAGCTACGGAAAATAACGGCCAATCCTCCGGTTTGGATGAAACGCATCTCCTCGTGCCCTGGTACGTTGCCGGAACGCTCGAAGACGCCGAGGCGCGTGAGCTTGAGAAGCTCGCCAAAGACGAACCGGAGTTTGCCAAGTTGATTTCGGAAGCGAGCCGGGAGGCGCAAGCAACGGTTTCGGTCAACGAAGCGGCAGGCCATCCGTCACGGGCGGTGTGGGAGCGCATCGGAAGGTCGATCGAAGAGGAGAAAAAAGCTCGATCGAGCGTTTGGCTGGCTAAAGAGATTCATTCGCTGAAAGCTTCCATTTCCAGCTTTTTAGCAGGCATTACAATGCCGCAATGGCAAGCTGTCGCGGCGGCGGCGGTGGCGATATGCGTCATTCAGGCCGGGGCTATCGTCTACCTATCGGGCTCCGGAACGGCACCGCCGAAGTTCCATGCCGCTTCAGGCCCGCAGACGGTAAAGCATTCCGTCTTCATCGTATCGTTCGCGGACGATGCCTCAATCGGAGACATCGGCAAAACTCTCGATGAGGCCGGCGCGGTCATTGTCGACGGACCGAACGCCGATATGCTGTACCACCTCGGCCTGCGTAACGGCTCAGCGCAAGCGAAAGAACAAGCGTACGTCAAGCTGAAAGCCTCGGGCATTGTTAAGCAGATCCTGCCGGAGTAGCGAAGTTCGTGTGAAGAAATTGGCCATGATTGGGCGTTCCACCCCTCACCCTCTCCCTCTGGGAGAGGGAACGCTGTCGCAAGGCCGCAGCCTGCTCCCTCTCCCAGAGGGAGAGGGCTGGGGTGAGGGGTTGAGCGTTCGTTCAGGGCCGCTGCGCGGATCTAGCGCCGGGACCGGTCAAGGCGTCCGGCGCTTGCTTTGGTACCCAATTGTGTGAAAGCCGGACTTCCATGCCGCCAAAACTTTACAGCTGGTTTGCCGTTGCGCTTCTCGCCGTTCTAGTTTCGTTTGCGTATGAAAACGCTCAAGCCCTGCCCATTGCCGCTTTCAGGTCCCTCGCCGTTCAGCCAAGTGCGGTTCCGGCCGGTTTTCGCTTCGGCTTCCGCGGCCGGTCCCATTCCGGTGGCCGCCGCTTCGGAAACCGGCACCGCGCGGGTCCCAGGCGCGCTGATAGGCCGCGAGGGTCAAGAAATTTCGCGAACGGGCGCTGGCGCGAAGGCCATGGAAGCAACATGCCGGGGCGCAACCGCTTTCCGCGTCATGGATCGGCGCGCCCAAGAGAGGGCACGGTGAACTCGGGCTCGAACTTTCCGCCGCGCTCCAACGGCGGCGACGGTACCCGCGCGAATGGCGGCGAGGGCATCCGTGCGCCCTCCGGGCAGACGTCTAATGGCGGGGGCAGGAACCCTCCCCGTTTTACGCCGCCGCCCATCGAGCTGGGTTTGCCTGCCGCCGCAACATTCACCATCCTCGGGGCCGGAGGGAACAATCGTCCGCCGATAGCGCCGCGCTACACGCACGCTCCCGGCCAAACGCCTGCTGGGGTTGCCGCTGCACTTCTCAACAACAAACGGCATAGGCCACGCGAGATTCTTGTCGAGGTGCCGGTGGCTGCGCCGGACGGTCTTAGGGGGACGCTTGCAAACGAGTACACGGCGCAAGTTCGAGATATTGGCGTTCTCGAACTGACCGGCTCGCGGATATTGCATTTGACTCTGGCGCAGGGACAAAACCTGCAAACGGCGCTCGCAAGGCTCCTGCAGGACAACCGGGTCATAACTGCGCAGCCGAACTACATTTACACTCCCGTGCAAGGGCCGCTAGAAAGCACCGGACGGGAAGCGCCCTCCAAGAAAGCTGCTGGGGCGTTGCCAACGGGAACGGGCGTGAAGATCGCCGTCATCGATACTTGCGTCCAAATCGATCACACTGAATTGGAGGGGTCGGTTACATCTTCCTTCGACGCGATCCAGCCGGGATCGGCGAGTTGCCGGCCTGAAAATCACGGGACCGGCGTGGCCAGTCTCATTGCAGGTCACTCCAAGATTCAGGGCACCGCTGCGGACGGCTGGCTGCTGCCGGCGCGGGCGTTTACCTTCACCGCCGAAGAAAATGAAATAGCCTCGACGAGCCGGGAGATCGCGCTTGCCTTGAACTGGACCGCGAAGGCGGGCGCCCAGGTGGCAAACCTAAGCTTCGCCGGTCCGGCCGATCCGCTGATAGAACGGCTCGTTGCCGCCGCATACCGCAAAGGCATCGTTCTTGTCGCCGCCGCCGGAAATGCCGGTCCGGCCTCTGAGCCGCTTTATCCTGCCGCCTATCCGGAAGTGATTGCGGTTACGGCGGCCAACGGAAGCCGCGGGATTTACACCGCCGCCAATCGGGGTAAGCATATTTCCGTCTCGGCACCAGGCGTAGACGTGCTCGTCGCGCACATTCACAATACCTATGGCACGGAATCGGGAACCTCGTTTGCTGCCGCCAAAGTCAGTGGTGTCGTCGCCTCTCTGCTCGAGAAGCGCCCGAAAGCGGGCCCCGACGAGATCCGTGCGGCCTTGCAATCGACCGCCACCGGCGTTCCGGGCGTGGACAAAAGCATGACTGGCTACGGTCTTGTAAATGCCAAGGGGGCGGTGGCTTTTGTTGAAGCATCCGTCCCAAGGTAGCTGCGCGGGCCATCATCTTTCGCAAATGTAATCTTGAAGCCATTTTTTTGCCTCATGCCGCGGCAATAGCCCATGGTACGTCCTGGGAGTGCCCCTCCAATCCATACGCCATGCAATGCCAAGGCTGGAGCTGCGATGATCGCCGCAAGAAATCTAACGCGTAACTACGGATCGTTCACCGCCGTCGATAATGTGAGCTTCACCATCGGCGACGGCGAGATCGTCGGCCTGCTCGGCCATAACGGCGCCGGCAAGACCACGATCATGAAGATGCTCACGGGTTTTCTTGAGCCTACCGCGGGTAGCATCGCCATCAATGGCTGCGACATCGAGAAGGAGCGCAGCCGGGCGCAAGCCTATGTTGGCTATTTGCCGGAGAATTGCCCGCTCTATCCCGAGATGACGGTTGCGGCCTTCCTCGATTACGCCGCGGAGCTGAAGGGCATCGGCAATGGCGAGAAGGCGGACGCTATCATGGAAGCGATCGCTGCGACCGAGCTTTCGGACAAGATCATGACGCCGGTATCGAGTCTGTCGCGCGGCTACCGGCAGCGCGTAGGCGTCGCGCAGGCAATCCTGCACAATCCAAAGATCGTCATTCTCGATGAGCCCACGAACGGGCTCGATCCCTCGCAGATCAAGCATATGCGCGCGCTGATCAAGCGGCTCGCGGAGAATGCAACCGTCATGCTGTCGACGCACATCTTGCAGGAAGTGGCGGCGGTGTGCGGGCGCGTCATCATCGTCAATCGCGGCAAGGTCGCGCTCGACAGCACGCTCGGCGATCTCTCCGGCGGCGGCCGCCTGCGCCTCGTTACGGACGGCACGCCGGAGGTGGTCAAGCCCATCGTCTCCGCACTCAACATGGTGAAGGGCGTGGAAGCCCTTTCCGCCGAGGGGAAGGCCAACAGCTATGGCCTAAAGCTCAACGGTCACGCCCCCGATGAAGCCGCCTCGCAAGTGGCCCGCGCCATCAACGATAACGGGCTCTCGCTTTTCGCACTGTTTCCCGAGAGCCGCGATCTCGAAACGATATTCGCAGAAATAACCGCCGGCGCCGAAGCGCAAGAGGTAGCCCATGCTTAAGTTTTCCATGTCTGGCGTCCTTAGCAAAGCGCGCGGGCCGCTCTCCGCCTTTTCCTCGTCCCTTCCGGCCGGGCCCGGGCCAGGCGTGCTGCGGATCGCCCGCAAGGAGCTCGCCGCCTACTTCTCCTCGCCCGCGGCCTTCATTTTCATCGGCGTGTTCCTCGCCGCGCTGCTTTTCATCTTCTTTTGGGTGGACCGGTTCTTCGCGCGCAACATCGCCGATGTGCGGCCGCTGTTCGAGTGGATGCCCGTGCTTCTGATCTTCCTCACCTCCGCGATGACCATGCGGATGTGGAGCGAAGAGCGCCGCGCGGGCACTCTCGAGTTTCTGCTAACGGCGCCGGTCAGCCCCTTGGCCCTGGTCATCGGAAAGTTTCTGGCCTGCCTCGCACTTGTCGCAATCACGCTCGCGCTGACGCTGCCCTTAACGGTAACCGTCGCGATCCTCGGGCCCCTCGATTGGGGCCCCGTCGCCGGCGGCTATATCGCGACGCTCGCGCTTGCCTCGGCTTATATCTCCATCGGGCTGTTCGTCAGCTCCCGCACCGACAATCAGATCGTGAGCCTAATCGTCTCTGCGCTGATATGCGGGGCGTTTTACGTCGCGGGGTCGGACTCGCTCACTTCGCTGACCGGCAATAGCGGCGGCGAGCTTTTGCGCGCGATCGGCAGCGGATCGCGGTTCGATTCGATTGCACGCGGGGTCATTGACCTGCGCGATATGTACTATTACCTCAGTATTTTTGGCGTGTTCCTCGTCCTCAACCTCTACTCGCTGGAGAGCCTGAGGTGGTCGGCAAGCGGGCAGGAAAAAAAGCACACCCAATGGCAGATCGCTGCAGCGCTTGCCGCGGCCAATCTCATCGCCGGCAATTTCTGGCTCGGCCAGCTCACCTGGGCGCGCGCCGACCTCACTGCCGGAAGCGTCTATTCGATCTCCAGCGAGACCAAATCCTATCTGCGCCAGCTCCGGGAGCCGCTTCTGATCCGCGGCTATTTCAGCGCGCAAACCCATCCGCTGCTCGCGCCGCTCGTGCCGCGCCTGCGCGATCTTCTGAAGGAATACGAGATTGCCGGCCATGGCAAAGTAAGGGTCGAGTTCATCGATCCGCAGAAAGAGCCGGCGCTCGAATCCGAGGCGAATAGCCAATACAACATCAAGCCGGTGCCGTTCCAGACCGAGAACAAGTATCAAGCGTCGGTCACGAACTCCTATTTCCACATCCTCGTCAAATATGGCAGCGAGTTCCAAACGCTCGGCTTCCGCGATCTTATCGAGGTCAAGCAGGAGGGCGAGACTGCCCTGAACGTCAATTTGCGCGACCCGGAGTTCGAGATCACGCGCGCCATCAAGAAGTCGCTCGATAGCTATCGCGGCTCGGGCGATCTGTTTAGCGGCATTCCCGCACCCGTGCAGCTCGAAGCTTTCATCTCGTCTGACGATAAGCTGCCGGACCCGCTGCCGAAACTGCGAGGCGATCTTGAGGAGCTGATCGCCGCCTACCGCACCTCCAGCGGCGGCAAGTTCACGGCCAAAATCTTAGACCCCAGCGAAGGGGGCGAAGCGGCTGCCAAGCAGCTCGACCGGCTCTATGGCCTGCATCCGCTCGCGGTTGGGCTTCTCGATCCGAAGCAGTTCTGGTTCGGCCTTGTTCTCAAAAGCGGCGGCAAGGTTGAGAAGGTCGCCCTTCCGCAATCGCTCGATAAGGCCGGCCTGAAACAGAATATCGAGGCCGAGCTGAAGCGGTTCCGGCCGGGCGCCTTGCGGACCGTGGCGATTTCCACGCCGCCTGTCACGCCGCCCATGCCGCAATTCGGCATTGAGGGAAGCGGCGGCCCCACCTTCCAAGCGCTCGAAGCCAAGCTCAAGGAGAACGCCGCCGTAGAGCCCGCCAACCTCGATACCGGCAGGGTCCCAGAGCAGGCCGATATCCTTTTCGTTGCGGCTCCGGCCAAGATCGGCAACACGCAGCTGTTTGCCATCGACCAGTTCCTTATGAAGGGCGGCACGGTCGTGATCGCCTCATCGCCCTACGATGTGTCGCTGCAGGGAAACCTCAACACAAGCAAAGCGCCGTCGGGCCTTGAGGATTGGCTCAAATCCTACGGGCTGAGCCTGGGCGATGGCATGGTCCTCGACCGGCAGAACTCGCCCTTGCCCATTCCGGTGGACCGCGAGGTAGCCGGAATTCCCATCCGCCAGATCCAGCTCCTTGACTATCCGTATTTTCCGGATGTGCGAGAGGATGGACTTGCAGACGGCGAGGCGCCGACTCTGGGGCTACACCAGCTCACGCTATCCTGGGCCGCGCCTATCGCCATCGACACGGACAAGACAAAAGACATGAAAGTCGTACGGCTCATTGAAAGCTCGCGCGATTCGTGGGTTTCGAGCGCGACGAACGTCGTGCCCGATTTCGACGCGCATTCCGAGCTCGGCTTCGAGGAGGGCCGCAATAAGGGACGGCAGCTGCTGGGCGCAATGGTTGAGGGGCAATTCAAGTCCTACTTCGCGGGCAAGCCTTCTCCCTTTGCACAGGATGCCAAGCCAGAGGACGCCAAAAGCATGGCTGGCGAAAACAACTCCACACCCGGCATGGGCAAGGACAAGGACGCTCAAAAGCCCTCGATTACGGGCGTGATCGAACGCTCGCCGGAAAGCGCGCGCATCATTCTCGTCGGATCGAGCAGTTTCCTTTCGGACGATATCCTTTCGCTCCTTTCCCAGGCCGGCCGCACGCAATATCTCGCGCCCTTAAGTTTGGCGCAGAACCTTGTCGATTGGTCTTTGGAAGATCGCGGGCTTTTGGCGCTTCGAGCGCGCGGCGGACTGTTCTCGCGCACGCTCGGGCCCGTGAAAGCCGGGGAGCAGCCGATGTGGGAATATCTGAACTACGCGCTTGCCCTCATCGGGCTTGGCATCGTGTATTTCATTCGCCGCCACCTGCGGCAACTCTCGGACCGCAAGTATGCCGGGATGCTTGGGACTAAGCTGACTCCGTTGGCCTAGCCAACGGAAGCGTGCTTGGGATCTTTTGTTTTCGCAGAGTTTTATCGCAAACCCGGGAAGGCCACTTTTGCGAACTCTGCTTAGGGGAGCCTGACCGTCATGGAGCGTCTTAGTGTTAAATTGGCCGCGGTGCTGGGCTTCCAGCTAGTCCTCGCGGCAGTTCTTTGGCTTTCGGGCACCGATCACTCCGCCTTCAAGGCGAAGGAGCAGCTCTTGGCTTTCGATGCCTCCAAGGTGGACCGGATCGAGATCGGCGAAAGCGGCGGGAGTTCCTTCGCGCTCGCAAAAGAGCATGGGAGCTGGGCCATTCCCTCCTCCGCCGGTTTTCCGGCCGATAGCGCAAAGGTGAACGGCCTGCTTGCGAAAATTGCCGGCCTCAAAAAGGGCTGGCCTGTCGCATCCTCGGCGGAAGCGGCCAAGCGTATGCAGGTGACCGAGGACACCCATGAACGCAAGATTGTGCTCATGAGCGGCGGCAAGACGGTTGGCGAACTCCTGCTCGGGACCTCGCCCGCTTTCAAGCAGATTCACGCCCGCTCCGCAGACGCGAGCAACATCTACAGCGTCGCGTTTGCAACCTACGATGCCGGCGTCCGGGGCGAGGACTGGATGGACCGCAGCCTGCTCACGATCCCGCAAGATCAGATCGCCGGCATTTCCACCGGCGACGTGACGCTTGAGCGCAAAGATGGGAAGTTTGTTTTGGCCGGCATCGCCGCCGGAGAGAAGCCGAACGAGACCGCGATCTACCGGCTCGTTGGCGCGCTGACTTATCCAGCTTTCGACGCGGTCGTAGGCAAAGGCGCCGAGGCACTTGCCAAGGTGAGCGAGCCAAACATCGAGGTGACGGTCAAGCGCACCGCCGGCGCCCCCATCGTCCTGAAATATAAGAAAGAAGCGGCTGGCGGCGCTTATCTTTTCGCAACCACCGCCACCGGCTTCCTTTTCCGCGCCTCAGAGGCCGCCATACAGCCAATCGCGAAGGCAAAACGCGACGCGCTCATCGAGGCGCCCAAAAAAGCAGAAACCCAGGGCGCGCAGCCGGTTACTCAGGCGGCAAGAGCCGAGGAACCCAAAAAACCCGAGGAACCCAAGAAGGCGGACGACGAAGCTGCGCAAGCGGCCACCGCGCCGCCGCATCCCGAGGAGCCGCAGGTGCCCAACGGCGGCTAACGCTTAAGCCGTCTCAAGCTTCGTCGCGGGAGACCCACTCGCTGCCAACCTTCACATAGGATCGCTTCACCGCGCCCCAAGCAATGCGATGCGCGGCCTCCTCGCGGCGCGGGTCGTTCCAATGCGCGGCATAGGCGTGATTGAAGGCCTCGCGGTAAATGTCCTGGGCGTGCGGCGGGAGATGGTTCCGCACCGGGGGAGGGAGATCTTCGTTGCTGACATAGGGCATTGTTTCTAACTCTAAGGTCAAGCCCTGCCGGAATCGCCGTCATTGCGAGCGAAGCGAAGCAAACCAGGCTCAAGTCACTGATTCTGCGCTGGATCGCCACGGCGGCGAATGCCGCCTCGCGATGACAGTGCGCCCGGTTAAGCGCACGATTCTCTAATGCTCAAAACTGCAAACGCCGAATTCGTTGCGCGTGCTTCCCTGCCCGTAGGTTTGAAACACGATGTGCCACGAGGACCGGTCGATACCGAGGCTGATATTGTTGGCGGCTCCGGTCATCGAGGTCTGAGAAATCGCAACATTCCACATTGGCGTCCCGGTGCCGTCCCCTCTCAAAATTAAGCTCTTCGCATCGTCGTCGAAAATCACGGTGATTGATCTCTTCTCTGCTGCCACTTGGCTATCGAATTTCGCACCTGGGCTCTTGATCTCGATGTCCGTCAACACGCAATCGAGCGTTTGAGGCCCCGCGAAGACCGCCTGGGGTGCCATAATCGCAAGCAACGCCAGCGCGCTTTGCGCAAAACGAGTTCTGCGGCGGGTGCTGGCCATGGTTTGCCTCCTTTACTCGTAGCGAAGCGCTTCAATGGGATCGAGGCTCGCCGCCTTGCGCGCCGGGTAGTAGCCGAAAAACACCCCCACCGCCGCGGAGAAGAGAAAACCGCCGGCCACCGCCCAAAGTGAAATGGGCGCCGGCCAGCCTGCGACGGCAGGGATCGCGAGCGCGAACCCAATGCCAAGCACAATGCCTGCGATGCCGCCGCTCACGCTTAAGAAAACCGCCTCGGCGAGGAACTGCAACAGCACATGCAGCCGCCGCGCACCGATCGCCATGCGCAGGCCGATCTCGCGCGTCCGCTCGGTCACCGAGACAAGCAGGATATTCATGATGCCGATGCCGCCGACAACAAGCGAGATGGATGCGACGGCCGCGAGAAGCAGCGCCATGATGCGGCTTGAGCCTTCGGCGGCTTCGGCGATCTGGCTCAAATTGCGCACGGCGAAGTCGTTGATTTGTCCGGGGAGAATCCGATGCCGCCGGACCAGGATGGCGGTCAGCTGATCGATTGCGCTTTGGACTTCGGCAGAGCTTACCGCTTGCACATAGATCTGATTGACATAGCCTGTGATGCGAGACTGCAGATTGTATGGATTCGGCGGCGGCAGATAGACCCAGTTGAGAGGGGTTAGCGCCTGGCTTGGGGCTGCGACGCCAAGCACCTTCCGTTCAGCCGTCGTGAACGGGATCATGACGAGATCGTCTTGATCCTGTCCGAAGGTGGATTGTCCCTTGGGGCTCAAAGTGCCGATGATGTGGAAGGGCACGCCCTTGACCAGCATCAGCGCGCCAATCGGCTCCTCGTCAGCGCTGAAAAGCTGGCGCACGACCGTCTGACCGATCAGCGCAACGAGCCCGGCCTTGCTCTCGTCGTCTTGGCTAATCGCCCGGCCGGTAGCGATTTGCCAATTGGTGATCGGAGGGTAATTGGCGCTCACGCCTTGAATGTTCGTCGTCCAATCTTGGTTTCCGTATTGGGCCTGCCCCTGCTGCCGGATGAGATAGCTCACCTTGGCGACGGAGGGGGCCTCGCGCCGGATCGCCTGGACGTCGCTAATCGTAAGTGTCGAGGCGCTGCCGGAACCGCCGCGAAAGCCGCCGGTAACCACCGCACCGGGCACGACCACCAGGAGATTGGTTCCAAGGCTTTCAATCTGCTTGCGCACGGCTTCGTTCGCGCCCTGGCCGACGGCTACCATGGCAATAAGCGCAGCGACGCCGATGAACACGCCGAGCATGGTCAGCGCCGAGCGCATGCGGTTGCGGTTGATGGCCTGCGCCGCTACGGACAAGATCATGATGCCGAAGGCAAGGAAGGCCTGGGAGCGGGCCGCCGCGAGCGGCACGTCCCCGGCCGGATGAAAGAGGGCCAGGGTGCTTGACTCTTGGCCTAACTTCGGATGCTCCGGCGGCGCCGGGCAGGCCTGCGGCGCTTCGTCGGAGACGATCTGCCCGTCGCGCATCGTGACAACGCGGCTGGCATAAGCCGCGATATCGGATTCGTGAGTGACGACGATAATCGTTACGCCTTGTTCGCGGTTCAGCGTGACAAGCGTTTTCATGATCTCGTGAGACGTTTTCGTATCGAGATTGCCGGTCGGCTCATCGGCCAGGAGCAGGCTCGGTGTGTTGATGAGCGCGCGCGCGATCGCAACACGCTGCTGCTGCCCGCCGGAAAGCTGGCCGGGCGTGTTGCGCTCGCGTTCCGCAAGGCCCAGCAACGCCAAGGCCGCTCGGGCGCGCTTGTTCCGGTCTTCGCGGCCGGCCGGGGCCAGGACGGAATAAAAGAGCGGCAGCGTCACGTTCTCAAGCGCGCTGGTGCGCGGCAGAAGATTGAAGCTTTGGAAGACGAAACCGAGGCGCTCGCTGCGGATCTGAGCCAGCTCCGGCTCGCTGAGCTTGGCAACATCGAGGCCTTCGAAGAAATAATGGCCGCTCGTGGGCCGGTCGAGACAGCCGAGGATAGCCATCAGGGTAGATTTGCCGGACCCAGACGAGCCCATGATCGCGACGAACTCGCCCGGCAGGACCGTCAAGCTGACGCCGCGAAGCGCCGGGACTTCCACATCTCCGGAGCGGTAGATGCGGGTCAAACCCTCAACCCTGATGACCGGCCCGCTCATGGCCGCTATAGCCTCGGGGGAGGCACGTTGGAATGGGCACCGGGCGCCCGCTCGCCCACCACAACCCGATCGCCCGGTTGCAATCCCTCCAGAACCTCGGTGAAACTGTCGTCATCCAGCCC
>JBKQOR010000129.1:0-3092 GCA_052145435.1 Rhodomicrobium sp.
AAAACAAAGCCCGGCGCGCGAATTTTCGTAAAGCTGACGGCAATCCTTGGGGGAATGTTTGCGATGAGTTCCGTGAAAATCGTTTTGGCTGATAAATTTCAGCAACCGTTCGCGGCCGTCCGGCAAACAAGCGATAAAGGGAGGGCTATTTTCGCAACGGCGAATATCCCTAAGCACTCGGTTATTATGCAATCGCAAGCCATTTTGCTGCAAAAGGAAGACTATAGAAGATTAGGCGAGACCGCCCTTTGGCCTTACCGTTTTGCACTCGGTGAGCAATGCGCGTTCGTATTTGGCGACATTTCATTTTGCAATCATTCCGACACGCCGAACGCTACTGTATCCTGGACCCGGCTGACGCCCACGGCCGCTGTCGCCACGCTTTTGGCTTTGACCGACATATGCGCAAATGACGAGATAGAAATAACCTATTCCGATATTGAGGAGTACAAGCGCAGGGGCATCGTCCTCTCCTAAGGCCGCACGCCGCTGCTGCGGCAAGCTGCCCGGCAAGGAGCCGTTTCTTAGCATGGCCAAACGCGGTGCCATGCATTAGTGTTGATGCCCGGAAAGCATTCGGGGATAGAAATGGCAAATGTTGTGGTGGTCGGCTCGCAATGGGGCGACGAGGGTAAGGGCAAGATCGTCGATTGGCTGTCCGAGCGGGCGGACATTGTGGTGCGTTTTCAGGGGGGGCATAATGCGGGTCATACGCTTGTCGTGGACGGGCAAACCTACAAGCTCTCGCTCTTGCCGTCGGGTATCGTGCGCGGCAAGCTGTCGGTGATCGGCAATGGCGTTGTGATCGATCCCTGGGCGCTTCATGCCGAGATTACAGCGATTTCGCAGCTCGGCGTGACGGTATCGCGCGACAATTTGCGCATCGCCGAGAATGCCACGCTGATCCTGCCGATGCATGGGGAGCTCGACGCCTTGCGCGAGAACGCGGCCGGCGCGGGCCAGATCGGGACGACCAGGCGCGGCATCGGCCCAGCCTACGAGGACAAGGTTGGGCGCAGGGCCATCCATGCGGCCGATCTCGCCAATACGAAAGCGCTCCCGGAAAAAGTCGACCGCGCGCTCGCGCACCATAACGCCCTGCGGCGCGGCTTGTCCCAGCCGGAGATCGACCGCGACGAGCTTTTGCAAAAGCTCATGGGCATCGCTCCGAAAGTCGCCCCTTACATCGACACCGTTTGGCAGCTGCTCGACCGCCACAAACGCGAGGGCAAACGCATCCTGTTCGAAGGCGCACAGGGCGCGCTCCTCGACATCGACCACGGAACCTATCCGTTCGTCACCTCCTCGAACACGGTTGCGGCCCAGGCCGCGACGGGCTCGGGGCTGGGCCCAAGCTCGCTCGATCGCGTGCTCGGCATCACCAAGGCCTACACGACGCGCGTCGGCGGCGGGCCCTTCCCGACCGAGCTTCACTGCGAGGCCGGCCGGATGCTCGGCGAGCGCGGCCACGAGTTCGGCACTGTGACGGGGCGGCCGCGCCGCTGCGGCTGGTTCGACGCGTGCCTTGTCCGCCAGACGAGCAAAATCTCAGGCATGGACGGCATCGCGCTGACGAAGCTCGACGTTCTCGACGGCTTCGACGAGATCAAAGTCTGCGTCGGCTACCGTTTGAACGGGCACGAGCTGGACCACCTCCCGGCCGCTCAGGACGAGCAGGCCCAGGTTCAGCCCATTTACGAGGTGCTGAAAGGCTGGCACGAATCGACGCAAGGCGCGCGCTCCTGGGCCGACCTTCCCGCGCAGGCGATTAAATATGTGAAGCGGCTGGAGGAGCTGATCGACGCCCCCGTAACCCTCCTGTCGACAAGCCCCAAGCGCGAGGACACGATCCTTGTGCACGATCCGTTTCAGGATTAAGCCTCCTTTCAAAGACCGCAACAAGAAGGATGCACGGATGCCGGATGACGGCTTTATTGCAGATATGAACCCCTACCTCGTCGAGGTTGAAGCGGGAAAAACTTACTTCTGGTGCACCTGCGGGCGCTCGCAGAACCAGCCCTTCTGCGACGGCTCGCACGCGGGCACCGACAAGAGCCCGAAGGCCTTCACGGCGGAGCGGACCGAGGCTGTGAACCTTTGCGGGTGCAAGCAGACGCAAGACCCGCCGTTTTGCGACGGCAGCCATAATGTACTTTGATAGTGCAGGGCTCGGGCCGCATTTTCGCGCTCCGCCGGGGGCTTTCCGTTAAGAGCGCATGATAGGGAAAAGCGCCTTTCTAAAGGCTTAAACGGTGGCGACGGCGCACCAAGCCATTGGTAACATTGAAAAAACGGCAGACACAGCGGCGCGCCCCGGCCGCCGCTGCGCAGCTGCTCATGGTTAATTTCGGAATGCAAATATATTTGACGGACTTTTTGAAACGCACTTTTGGGGGTGAAAACGCGAAAAATCGCGACTTTTGCGGCGAGAAGAATTTCAAATCCGGCCCCGTTTACCATTTCCGCATTAACTATGCCGCGGCGCTACGAAAATCTGCGCACGCCGTGGTTCGCGGTCCCTCGCAACGGAGAGCACACCATGCCTCGATGCCGGGTGATGGCCGACGACAATTACCACTACATGGATGAAAGCGAGCGCTATGAGCACGGAACCTATGACACGGTGGACGAGGCGCTCGCCGTCTGCCGCGCCATCGTCGAGCAATCGCTGAAGCACGGCTTTACGCCCGGCATGACGGCCGAGGCCCTTTACCAGGGATATGTGGGCTTCGGCGACGACCCGTTCATCGTTGTGATTGATAGCACAATCAGCTTGACCGGTAACACGGTAGATAAGGCGCAAGCGCCTTTCCGGGGTGACAACAAAGCGCCGCAAAGCATTCAACCTAAAAAAAGCAGTTGCGCCCGTTCCAGCAGCGAAACTTCACGCCAAAACAGCGCGGTAGCTGCCGGCCGCTTGTCACCCGCTGGGCGAGGCTCCATTGCATCTGACTGTCATTCCCGCGAAGGCGGGAATCCAGTAATCCCGGCGGTCGAAGCTATTGATATAGCGCAGTGTTTACTGGGTCCCCGCGCACGCGGGGACGACGCTACGGCTGGCGTCAACTGCCGGATTTAGGTTCAACCGGATT
>JBKQOR010000130.1:0-41160 GCA_052145435.1 Rhodomicrobium sp.
GTTTCCGGCGGCTCCTGCCGCTGCCGACGCTGAACTGCTGCGCGGCGCTCGCATCCTTGTGGTCGAAGATGAATGGATTACCGCCTACGATGTGATCGCCACCCTCACCGGGGCCGGGGCGGTCGCCGTCGGCCCCGCCGCAACCATCGCCAAGGCAAAGCAGCTTGCGGCAAATGAGGCCGGCCTAGACGCCGCGCTGCTCGATTGCAGGCTCGGCCGTGACGACGTTCTTCCTGTCATACCCATTCTCGCCGCCCGCAAGATACCGTTTGTTTTTCACACCGGTCATGCCTCGCCGCTCGATCTGAGCAAATGGCCGGACGCGGCTATCGTCGTCAAGCCTGCGCTGCCGGCCCGGCTGGTTCAGGCGCTTTACAAGACGATCCAGCCCAGCCGCTGTTAGAGCGGCGTGCGCTCAACCCGGCGCACCGCCGTCGGCATTTGCCGCCGTGGCAATCCAGAGCCGCATCAGCGATGCGATACCCAGTCCGGTTGAGTAGTTCCGCACCACATGATCCCGGATAAACGCCAAAGCGTTTTCCGGAACTTGATTACCCCGATGTTTCCGCCCGCCACCGCCAAGCCCCCTCACGCTCCCTCTCCCCTCGCGGGAGGGGGCTGGGGTGAGGGGGAGCCACGCGCTGTGCGGGTTGGTACACGATTTCGATGGCCCAGTAATCGCCACGGCCGTCAGCGATATTTCCGCAGATAGGTGCCTTCGAACGCCCGCTTGGCCAAATGCCACAGCTTCGACGGCGGCAGGGCAATCGCGCGGCGCTCGTTGCGCGCCACCAGCATGCCCTTGTCGAGCGCGTCCACGATGCAGACGATCTCTGCCCTGAATTGCGCCGTGACCGGCCGGCCGGCAAGCCCGGCAAGGAGGTTCTCCGCGGCAGCAGCCGCTTGCAGGTCCGCCATATGCGCCTGTTTGGGCATCCAGTCTGGCCCTGGATAGCTGCCCGCGTCGCCCGCCACGTAGACGTGCTCCAGGCCCTCGACGCGGCAATGCCGGTCCGCCCGGATCAGCCCGCCAGGAGAGCGCGGCAAGTCCGTGTTGTCGAACCAGAGATTGCCCGTCATGCCGGGCATGAACAGGATCAGGTCCGCATCGAACTCGCCGCCCTCGGTTGTGACCTTCGAGTCGCTGAAGCTCTTCATCTTGTGCCCAAGATGGGTTTCGATGCCGCGCTTTTTCATTTCCTTGAGCAGGCCTTCGACGGCGCGCGGTCCGAGCCGGTTCCCAGGCTTTTCGGCCGGGCTGAAAAAAACGAGCTTGAAGCGGCCGCGGCGGCCTTCGCGCCGCAGCTGCCGGTCGATGCCGAACAGGAACTCGAACATCGGTCCGCCGCGCATCGCGGTTTGCTCGTTGGGGTTCGCGGCGAAGCCGACGGCGATCGTGCCGCCCGTCATCGCGGCGAGCCGGTCGCGGATTTTCTCCGCCGCGGCGATGCCCTCGCAAGGCGTGATCGCGTGCTCGATGCCGGGGAGCTTTTTGATAAAGCGCCCGCCCGAGGCAATGATAAGCCCATCGTTTGCCACCTCGCCCGCATCGGTCTCGACGACACGGCCGCCACTTTTCAGGCCGGTCGCGTTGGCTTGGTGGAAGGTGACATTCATGCGCCGGAAGAAATTGCCGAGCGGGACGATGAGGTCCTCGCGTTTGCGCAAGCCCGAGGGTATCCAGATGATGCCCGGCAGGTAATGCAGCTCGGGCCTGGGCGCGATGAGGGTTATGTGCGCGTCGCGGCCGGACTTGCGCAGGCGCCGGACGGCGCTGAGCGCCGCAAAGCCTGCGCCGATGATGGCGATGTTGGCCGCGGTCATGATGCGCACCGCGCCGGATCGAAGGCGGCGGAGGGAGCGGAACATGCCATGCGATTTCTCCTTCAAGACATTTGGGGACGCGGCGCTCGCTTGGGCGGCGGACCGCACAAGAAGATAAGAGCAAGCGTCATTGGGCGGAATGCGGGCGGACACTCTACCGCAGGCCTGAAAGCTAACCCGATGGGATGCCGTTTAGGTTTGGCGGCACAATGCGCGAGCGGTACAGTTGAAGCCGCCGTTTTTGCGCGGGCTCGAGGACAAAGAGGATCGAAAATGCCGATTGAACAGGGTGCGGCAGCCAGCCGCGGACTGCATTCGTTTTCATGGGAGCTGCCGTCCGGAATCGCCATCGAGGCGAGCATCGGCGCAACGGACGGTCTTCTTCAGAGGTTTTTTGCCGGTTACGATAAGGCTTTCGTCCTTGAGAATGAAAAAGAAGGGATTGAAGGCTTTGCGGAATGCCTGGCTCTAAATGAGGGAGCAAACTATCGCGATCTTTGCCAAGTGCTCGGGCCTTTCCGGGAGTTTATATTTCTCGCAACGGATTCGCGGACGGGAGTGCAGTTTGGCGGCGGCAACATGATCGTTTTTCCGGTTGAACTGCATGGAAAACGGCCGGCAACCGTCCTTTCGGTCAATCTAAACTATATATTTGTAGAACCGGAGATCAGAGGCCGCGGATATTTTTCGATTCTCATTCGAGACTTGCCTATCATCGCAACGACGCTGTTTTCTCGCAGCAATCCCAGAGGTATTCCGCCAGAATGGAGCGACACATATATATTCTTCGAGCAAAACGATCCTTTCAAGATGGGACGCGAGGAATATGAGCGGGATACCTGTTACACGGGCATGGATCAACTGCATCGTATCGGTATTTGGGCTCGTAGAGGTGCCAAAATTGTCGATTTCGATTACGTTCAACCTGCTTTGACCGCCGGTCAGAAGCCGGACCGCAATCTCGTATACGGTCTAATCGGGCCGTCGCAGAGTTCATTGGACGCGTGTCTGCTTTTTGAGCATCTCCGGAGATTTTTCGGGATTTCGGTGCTTAAGGGCAAAGACCCCGCGGGCGACCCCGAAGCGCGCAAGCAACTGGACGATCTCAGCGTCAGATGTGCGCGCAATGGGCAAGTCGATCTGCTTTCCGTTGACGAAACGAAATTGCGCGGAGCGGAACAGCAAGAAGCGGCCCGCGGCTTTGCAAGTCTTCGAGATGCCATCAAATCCGGCTGCTAGGCTTGTCGCATTTGCATCGGCGCGAGCTTCACGCCGGCGGCTTCGAGCGCATTGCGAACCGCGCTCGCCACGCCCACAGCGCCGGGCTCATCGCCATGCACGCAGAGCGTATCCACCTCAAGCTTCAGCCGCGCGCCGCTGGCGGTGACGATCTCACGATCGCGCGCGAAGCCAACCGCCTGTGCAGCTGCCGCCGCCGGATCGCAAATCACCGAGCCCGCCGCCGTGCGCGGCATCAGCGAGCCGCCGTCCTTGTAGAGCCGGTCGCAAAATCCTTCGCGCGCATAAGCAAGCCCATGCTTCTGCGCCGCTTTTTGCATCTCCGATCCGGGCAGCCCCACAAGGATCAGGCCGGCATCGACGATTTTCACGGCGCGGGCGATGGCTTCCGCATAGGCCTCCTCCTTCGCGGCCATGTTATAGAGCGCGCCGTGCGCCTTCACATGGCGCATGGGCGCGCCCGAATAGGCTGTAAACGCCTGCATGGCGCCGATCTGATAGGCCACAAGATATTCAAGGTCGCGCGCGTTCATGGCGATGGTCCGGCGGCCGAAGCCCCAGAGATCGTTGAAGCCGGGATGGGCGCCGAGGCCAACGCCGCGCTCCTTCGCCAGCATCGCGAGGCGGTGCATGATGGTGGCGTCGCCTGCGTGGAAGCCGCAGGCAACATTGGCTGAGGTCACGATGCCGAGCAGCTCCTCGTCATGGCCGATCCTGTAGGCGCCGAAGCCCTCGCCCATATCCGCGTTGAGATCGATCTGCATGGAAGCTCCCTCCATCGCGCCGGTTTCCGGCAAACTTAAGCGTGGCGCCCGGCGCGGAGCTTGCAGGGCGTCGAGTCCCCCCTCACCCCAGCCCTCTCCCCGAGGGGAGAGGGAGTCTGCTGCGGCCCTCTCTGCGAGCGGCGAGGGAGTTTCAGGCGTACTCTCTCCCCTTGGGGAGAGAGACAGAGTGAGGGGGTCTTTGAAGCTAGCGGTCGAGGAGCGCCATCATCCGTTCCAGATAGCGCTCGCCGGCAGCGGCGCCGGGTGGTGCCGCCTCCTCAAGCGCCTCTAAGTCCTCAGGCAACAGCATAATCTCCGTTGCGCCCGCATTCTCTTCCAAATAGGTGCGCCGCTTGGTGCCGGGAATGGGCACGACCTCCAGGTCTTGCACGAGGAGCCAAGCCAGCGCGATTTGTGCGGGCGTCGCACCCTTGGCGCTGGCAACGGCCTCGATCGCCTCGACGATCTTCATATTGCGGTCGAAATTTTCGCCTTGAAAGCGCGGCTGCATGCGCCGGTAGTCGTCCTGCGGATAGTCTTCGGCGCGCTTCGCAGTGCCGGTCAGAAAGCCGCGCCCGAGCGGGCTATAGGCGACGAAGCCGATGCCAAGCTCGCGGCAGGTTGGCAAAATCTCCTCCTCGACGCCGCGCTCCCACAATGAATACTCGCTTTGAAGCGCGGTGATGGGATGGGTGGCGTGGGCGCGCCGCAGCGTGGCGGGAGAGGCTTCCGAAAGGCCGAGATAACGCACCTTCCCCTGTTTCACTAGCTCGGCCATCGCGCCAACAGTGTCCTCGATAGGCACGTCCGGGTCCACGCGGTGCTGGTAAAATAGGTCGATGAAATCGGTGCCGAGCCGCTTCAGCGATGCTTCGCAGACCTCGTTCACATGCTCCGGCCGGCTGTCGGTGCCCGGCTGGCTGCTGCCGGTCTTGAAGCCGAACTTGGTCGCGATGACAACGCCGCCGCGCTTTCCGGCGATGGCCTTGCCAACGAGGATCTCGTTATCGAAGGGGCCATATATTTCGGCGGTATCCAAAAAGTTGATGCCCAGCTCCAGCGCCCGATGGATGGTTGCGATTGATTCCACATCGTCGCGCCCGCTATAGGCGAAGCTCATTCCCATGCAACCAAGTCCAAGCTCCGAGACTTCGAGCCCTTGGCTGCCCAAATTCCGCGTCTCCATGGCTGCTGCCCTCCTTTACCGGTGTGCGCTTCACATGCCGTCTCAACATCCGATTCGCCATTACGGGTTCAATGCCGCAAACGCCCCCGGCACAGCCCATACGCGCTTACTCAAGCCCTCCCGTTGCGAGATCCGGGAATGATCGAGCGTCATCCCCTCACCCTGTCCCTCTCCCACCGGGAGAGGGAACGCTGTTTCAAGCGCCGTGTCCCATTCAGGCGTCCCCTCTCCCATGGGGAGAGGGACAGGGTGAGGGGAGTGACGCTCGATCATTCCCGGATCCGATCGCTGTACAAGCCTTAAGTGAGCGCCCATACGCCACAGCCGGAAGCGCGGCTGCCGCAGCCATCATCCCTTCCAATGAAGGGCGCAGAGCAGCGTGAAGAGCCGTCGCGAGGTGGGCACGTCCATCCGCACTTTGCCGTCCAGCCGCTCGACCAGAAGCTTGCTGCCTTCATCGTGGAGGGCGCGGCGGCCCATGTCGAGCGCCTCGATCCGGCTCGGCGGTGCGGTTTTAATCGCCTCGAAATAGTTCTCGCAAACGAGGAAGTAATCCTTCACGACCCGGCGGAAGGGATTGAGCGAAAGCAGAAAGGTGGCGCACGGCTCCTCGGCGCCGGCGGCCGTTATGGCGAAGGCGAGGCGCTGCTCCGCGATGGCAATGAGAAGCTTGTAAGGGCCGGCCGTTCCATTGCTCAGCTCGAAGAAATTTTCTTCCAGAAGATCGAAAATCGCAACCTTGCGCTCATGATCGACCTCGGTCGTATACGGGCCGATGGAGGACTCGTCCAGGCTTATCTCGACGAGCCGCGATGGGCTGGGCGCTTGCGCAGTGTTTGGCATGGCGCGGCGTTATCCTGCTCCCCGAAGCCGGACAGCCACGGAGTGGCGATGACCGTCAAGCCCTTCGGCCTCGGCCAATGCCATTGTCGCCGGGGCGAGCGCCGCGAGACTTTCCGCATTAAGCTTTAAAAGAGATGTCCGTTTCATGAAATCGAGAACGCCGAGTCCGGAGGAGAACCGCGCAGCCCTGGCAGTCGGCAGGACGTGGTTCGATCCGCCGGTATAGTCGCCCACGGCTTCCGGTGTGTAATGCCCGATGAAAATCGCGCCTGCGTTGCGGATCGCAGGGATCATCTCCTCGGCAGCGTCGCAGGCAAGCTCCAAATGCTCCGGCGCGAGCGCATCGACAAGCGCCGGAGCCTCATCGGTGAGATTGGACACCAGAATGATTGCGCCATGATCGGCCCAGCTTTTGCCCGCGATCGCGCGGCGCGGCATCGTTAATAATTGGCTTTCCACCGCCAAAGCCGTAGTTTGAGCCAGCGTCAAGTCGTCCGTGATCAAAATCGCCTGCGCCGCCTCGTCGTGCTCGGCCTGCGCTAGAAGATCTGCGGCGAGCCAGCGCGGATTGGCGTCCTTGTCCGCGACCGCGACGACCTCTGACGGCCCGGCGATCATGTCGATGCCGGCGGCCCCAAAAACCTGGCGCTTCGCTTCCGCGACATAGGCATTTCCAGGGCCAACGATCTTCGCGACGGGCTCGATGCTCTCCGTGCCGTAGGCAAGCGCGGCAATCGCCTGCGCGCCGCCGATGCGATAGACTTCGGAAACACCGGCGAGATGGGCCGCGGCGAGTACCGCGGGATTAACTTCGCCGCCCGGCGTTGGCACAACCATGACGAGGCGGGGAACGCCCGCAACTTTCGCAGGGACAGCGTTCATCAAAACCGAGCTCGGATAGCTCGCCTTCCCCCCCGGCACGTAAAGACCGGCCGACTGGAGCGCCGTCCAGCGATGGCCAAGCTCAGCGCCGATGGCATCGGTATAGCGCTCGTTCGATGGAAGCTGGCGCCGGTGATGGGCTTCGATGCGCTCGTAAGCGAGCGCGAGCGCGGTCTTCAAACCTTGGGGAAGTGTGGAATAGGCCTTTTCCAGCTCTTCCGGTGCGATCCTAAGGCCGCCCTGGGCCAAATCGGCCTTATCGAACCGCGCGGTGAATTCGATCACCGCGGCGTCGCCCCTTTCTCTCACCGCACCGATAATAGCCCGGACAGCGTCCTGCACATCGCGGGGCCGGTCGCGCCTCGCCTGGACAAGTGCCTTGAACTGCCCTGCGAAGCTTGGATCGGAGGAGCGGAGTAGCTGTGGCAAGGAGACGATCCTATTTGGAGTTTTGAAGGATTTTAGCGGCAGGTGGCAAGACCTCGCTTTCGGCAGTCCTGTGCTCGGGCTTCACAGCGGCTCGCCAGCTGGCGCCGAGATCGTGCAACTCGGCCTCTATGCACTCGACCTCAAGGCGCACCGCCCCGCCTCCCGCAAAATAAAGGGTAACATACCCGCCAGGCGGGGCCGCCTCCTCGTAAGTCATCGCCAGCAGCTCAGCGACCGCATAGGGATCGCCCGGGCGTATTTTTTGAACCTGGGCGCGTTTCACCCGGTCGAAGCGCAGGGCGCACCGGCACCGGCGCAAATTGGAATACCGGCCATCGTCGGTTTCGGCGGCAAGCCAATCGAAACGGCTAAGGATTGCCGCAAAATGCTGGTCGGCGGGCATATACACCATGTCGGACATGCGCAACACAGCATCTTGCAGGTGCGCGGACAGGATTTTGAGATCGTCGTGATCGAGAGCCACGAGCTTGAGCGGTTCGGGTGTGCCGGAGCGCATGACGAGCGCCTCATCATTGGAGTTCGAAGGTGTTTCGATTTCTCTCATGAATGAAGGCGTTCGATGTGCGCTCCGCAAGACCCAAGCTTCTCTTCCAGCCTCTCAAAGCCGCGATCCAGGTGGTAAACCCGGTTAACGACGGTCTCGCCCTCGGCCATGAGCCCCGCGATCACGAGAGAAACCGAGGCGCGCAAGTCCGTCGCCATTACTTCTGCGCCCCGAAGCGAGGCCACTCCGCGCACTTTCGCCATGTCGCCGGCGACCGTAATATCGGCGCCGAGCCGGGCCAGCTCCTGCACGTGCATGAAGCGGTTTTCGAAGATCGTTTCGCGGATCTGCGACACTCCGTCCGCCCGGCACATTAGCGCCATGAGTTGCGCCTGCAAATCGGTTGGGAAGCCGGGAAATGGCTCGGTTGTGACGTTCACGGGCATCAGTCCCGCGCCGTTGCGGGCGACGCGCAAGCCGCGGTTGGTCTCGGTGACCTCCACGCCCGCCTGCCTCAAAACTTCGAGAACCGAGGGCAAAAGGTCGGCCCGCGCGCCGTCGAGCAGCACGTCGCCGCCCGCCGCGCCGACGGCCATGGCATAAGTCCCCGTCTCGATCCGGTCGGGGAGCACGGTGTGAGTCGCCCCTTCCAGCTCGTCCACGCCTTGAATCGTAATCGTATGCGTGCCCGCGCCCTCGATTTTCGCGCCCATTTTGTTGAGGCAGCTCGCGACGTCGGCCACCTCGGGCTCGCAGGCCGCATTTTCGAGAACCGTCTCGCCCTTCGCCATGGTGGCGGCCATCATGACGTTATGCGTGGCGCCGACCGACACCTTCGGGAATGAGACCACGCCGCCGCGCAAGCCGCCCGGCGCTTTCGCCACCACATAGCCCCCATCGAGGCCGATCTCCGCGCCGAGCGCCTGAAGACCCATCAGGTGCAGGTCCACGGGCCGGGTTCCGATCGCGCAACCGCCGGGCAGCGAAACGCGTGCCCGGTGCTCGCGCGCGAGCAGCGGCCCCAGAACCCAAAAACTCGCTCGCATGCGGCGCACCATGTCGTAAGGCGCCGTCGTATCCACGATATCGCGGGCGGTCAGATGCAAGGTATCGCCCTGGTGCCCGTTCGCGTGGGCCCGCTTGCCGTCGACCGCGGTGTCTACGCCATGATTGCGCAAGATGCGGATGAGAAGGCTCACATCGGCCAGATTGGGCACGTTTTTCAGCGTAATCGTATCCGGCGTGAGCAGGCTGGCGATCATCAAGGGCAGAGTTGCGTTCTTGGCCCCGCTGATCGGGATCGTGCCGTTGAGCTGCTGTCCGCCCGTTATACGAATTCTGTCCATCTTGTCCGCCGGAATAGAATGCTAGGGAGCCCGCGAGAAGTGCACTCCACGATCTCCTTAAGCTGTAAACGGCGCCGGCCCTCGCCGCAAGGTCTTCCGCGGCTAATCTGCATCCGGCTTCTTCTCGGGGGTTGCCTCTTTTTTATCCTTGCGCCTGGCGAGGTTCTGCCGGAGAGCATCGGCCAGCCGCTTTTTTCTGTCCTGCGCCGAAGCAGGCTGGCCTTTCCGGCCGCCGCCGGCCTGACTCGCGCTTGGCTGCTCTTCCATTTTGGCAATAGCCCTGGCATATAGTCAAAATAGCCCGCGGAGACTAATAAAGTCCTGACGCCGCCGGCCCGCACCAATCATACAGTGCGCGGGCGCCCGCGTCATTCAGAGCGTTTCCACTTCCATGCAAACTAATGCGTTGGCCGGAATGCACCCAAAACGCGCATTACGATCCCCGGGATCAAGAATGCGAGGCCGAACATCCAGAACGGCTTGGTATTAAACTCGAACTTTGTGGCATCGCCAAAGTTTATCTTGGGCTCAGCGCCAAGGAACAGCCCCGCGAATTCGCAGGCCAGGAAAAACAATCCGAAGACGATCAGCAGCCGGCCCGCAAGGCGGAGCAGGCGTGTGCACCAGCCCGAGAAAAACCAAACCAGCAGGGCGATAACTCCGATCGCCAGCAGTGCCGCGCCCGCATAGACCGCCGGCATCATGTACGGCATCATCTGCGTCATCAGTTCCATCATCGTTTGCTTCATAGCGCTTCCCTCCGATTTTGTTTTGCCATTGCGGCTAGTTTTCTAGCTACCTCACGCCAATTGCCGCCGCGTAGAGCCGCAAATGGCCGGCTGCGGCGGCTGGCAGGTATCGTTTGCCTTACCGCGCCGAAGCCGGAGCTGGCGCCGTCCCGGTTTCAGCCGTGCCTTGCGTTTGTTTTTCAAACTTTGAATGCACGTATTCGCATGTATACGAGACCATAACTCAAACTTAAGCCTGCGCAACGCAAATGTTTGGCGAGGTTCGCGTGCTTGACCGGACGCGGGCGTCATCGCGAGGCGCTTTGGCGCCGTGGCGATCCAGTGCGGCCTGCCCGCGCTGGCACTTGGGAATCTGGATTGTTTCGCTCCGCTCGCAATGACGGCGAGTTCGACGCAGAGGCGCGCGTATTTTCGTAGCGCCTAAAGATGGTTGATTGTGGAATGGTAAATGGCGGTGGAGTTTTGTTAATTCCCGCCGCAAAATTCGTGATTTTTCGCGTTTTCACCCGCAAAAGCTGCATCCAAAAAGTCCATTAAACATAGAGTCTTGCTCGCGTTAACTACAAAACCTAATCTACAATTGCTGGCGTCCGCCGCTACAACTTGTACTCTTCTTACAATACCATCGGTATTCCTTTAGCATTATCAGCGGATTGATCCAAATTAAAGCTTTGGCAAGGCGTTTTCTATAATATGGCGCTCTCAGGAAAAACCGGCTGGCACCTATGTACTTAATCGAAATCGTAAACTTGTATCACAACCGCGCAACGCCGAATGTATTTGGATGCAAAACCCGCGTGCCCCCCTCGGCGGCGACGGCGAGGCAGAGCGAGAGGATTTTGCGAGTGTCGCGCGGGTCGACGATACCGTCGTCCCAGAGCCGGGCGGTCGCGTAGAGCGCGGTGGACTCGCGGTCGAGCTGGCGTTCGATGGCCTCCGACATTTGCTTCAAGACGGGCTCGTTGACCGTGCCGGCTTTCTCGAATTTGGCCCGCGTGACGATCTCCATCACCTTCGCGGCTTGTGGGCCGCCCATCACGGCCACGCGCGCATTCGGCCAGGAGAAGATGAAACGCGGGTCGAAGCCGCGCCCGCACATGCCGTAATTGCCTGCGCCGTAGGACCCGCCCAAGATGAAGGTGAATTTCGGCACGCGCGCGTTCGCCACGGCCTGGATCATTTTCGAGCCGTGCTTGATCGCGCCCATGCGCTCGGCCTCGCGGCCGACCATATAGCCGGTGGTGTTTTGCAGGAAGACGAGCGGCGTGGCGGACTGGTCGCAGAGCTGGATGAATTGCGCGGCCTTGGTTGAACCATCGGGCTGGATCGCGCCGTTATTGCCGAGAATGCCCACCTCGAAGCCGTCGACGGACGCATAGCCGCAGACGGTTTCGGCGCCGTAATCGCGTTTAAAATCAAGGAAATCGGAGCCGTCCACCAGCCGGGCGACGATCTCCCGCACGTCGTAAGGCTCGCGCTCCGATGCCGGGACAATGCCAAGCAATTCTTCTGACGCGTATTTCGGCGGCTTGCCCTTTTCGCGCTGGGGCACGCGGTCCCATTTGAGCTTCGCCATCAACTCACGCGCCTGCAAAATCGCATCGATGTCGTCGCGGGCGAGAAACTCGCCAAGCCCGGTCGTTCCGGCATGCAGCGCGGCGCCGCCAAGCTCTTCGTCCGAGGCATCCTCGCCGATGGCGGCCTTCACCAGCGGCGGCCCGGCGAGAAAGATTTTGCTCTTATTTTTCACGAGGATAACGTAGTCGGAGAGACCAGGCAGATATGCGCCGCCGGCCGTCGAGGAGCCATGCACGACGGCGACCTGCGGAATGCCCGCCGCCGACAGCCGCGCCTGGTTCGCGAACGCGCGCCCGCCCTCGACGAACATCTCGCTTTGATAAAGCAGGTTCGCGCCGCCGGATTCCACGAGGTAAATCAGCGGCAGCTTGTTCTCGCGCGCGATCTCTTGAACGCGCAGCGCTTTTCGCAAGCCCATGGGCGAAATCGTGCCGCCCTTGATCGCGCTATCGCTCGCCGAGACAGCCACGCGCTTGCCCGCCACCACGCCGACGCCTGCGATGGAGCCGCCGCCCATCACGCGGGCCTCGCCATCGTCGTCATGCATGCGCCATCCGGCCAGCGTGGACAGCTCGATGAAGGGCGCGCCCCGGTCGAGGAGGCGCATCACGCGCTCGCGAGGAAGAATTTGACTGCGGTTTGCAAACTTCACCGCCTGCTGGGCCGAATGCGCGATGACCGCCCGCTCCAGCGCCCGGAACTCCTCGATTTTGCCCAGCATCTGCGCGGAGTTGGCTTTGAAGCTCTCCGATTGCGGCGCGATCCGCGATTCGATGACCGGCATCAGGTGTTTCCGTCCGGCGATAGCGCCACTGGCGTTTCCGCGCGATGGAAGCCCTCGAAGGCGGGCGCGGGCTTGTATTCTCCCATATCCATCAGCGCGTTACCGAGCGGCGCGCCGCCATCGATGGGAAGCGTAACCCCGGTGATGAACGTAGCGGCGGGGCTCAGCAGGAAACAAATTGCGGCGCTGACCTCGGCCTCGGTGCCGAGCCGGCGCAAGGGGACGTGGTTTTTGAGCTGGGGGACCAATGCCTTCGCTGCCCCCTCATACCGGTCGAGCCCCGACGAAGCGATCCAGCCCGGCGCTACACAGTTCACGCGCACGCCCGCAAACGCCCATTCGAAGGCCGCCGTCTTCGTGAGGTTCACCATGCCGGCCCGCGCCGCGCCCGAATGGCCCATGCCTGGCATGCCGTTCCACATATCGGCGGCCATGTTCACAATCGCTCCGCCGTGGCGCTGCATGGACTGGAGGAACACCTCGCGCATCATGAGAAAGCCACCGGTCAGGTTGGTCGAGACGACCGCCTCGAAGCCCTTTTTGTTGATGAGCATCAACGGCGAGGGGAACTGACCGCCGGCGTTGTTGACGAGCCCCTGAATGCGGCCATGCCGGGCGGCAACACCGGCAACGAGCGGTTTCACGGCATCCTCGTCGCGAATATCGGCAACGGCATGTTCTGCCTTGCCGCCATCGGCAGCAATCTCCGCGGCAACCTTTTCCAGCTTCGCCTGTTTCCGGCCGATGAGAATGACGGTGGCGCCGAGGCTCGCAAGCTCATGGGCCGTGCACCGCCCGATCCCGCTGCCGCCGCCGGTGACGATATGCACCTCCCCGTCGAAGAGCTTCGGCCGGAACGCGCTTCGATAACGCTTTTCTTCTCCCATGCGATTCCTTTCCGTGCCGGTTTTCCAGGCTAACGGTAAAGAAGGTTGACGTATACGTCAACTTCCTCTTGTTAAAGTCAAGCGGATGCGCTAGGTAGGGCGCGTGGAAACCAACCAAGGGAGCTTGAGATGGACTTAGGCGAAGTGGCCGGCGCGATGGAGGGACGCATAAACGGTAAGGCGCCGCTCGGCGGAACATTGAAGTTCGATCTAGGCGGCGATGGCTGCCTGTTCATCGACGGCACGGGCGCGGACAACACTGTCACCGTCAACAAAAACGACCCGGCCCATTGCACGATTAGTATGAGCGCAGCGGATTTCGGCGATCTGATCCGTGGCCTGCTCGCGCCAACGGTGGCCTTCATGCAGGGCAAGATGACAGTCGATGGCGACATGGGCCTTGCCATGAAGCTCGGCCAGCTCGTTTAAAGCAATTAGTGGAATGCGAAGTCACCGTCATTGCGAGCCAAGCGAAGCAATCCAGGAACAAGGCGCCATGCCGTTTCTGGATCGCCACGGCGGCAGATGCCGCCTCGCGATGACGGCGGCGGCATTAGCCAGGACAAGCAGTTGAGATCAGCACCGGAAGCCGGCTCCGAAGGCCACTCCGACACGGACAGGCTCTATGGCATTGCCGAGCTAGCGAGCGAATTTGAGATCACGCCGCGCGCGATCCGCTTTTATGAGGCGAAAGAGCTTCTCGCTCCGCCGCGCGTGAACGGCGGCCGGGTTTATACGAGGCGGGAGCGCGCGCGCCTCAAGCTGATTCTCCGGGCCAAATCGATTGGCTTCTCGCTTGCCGAAATCAAGCAGTACCTCGATCTTTACGGCGACCGCGGCGAGGGGCGCCCGCAGCAGGCCGGCTTTTTGGCGTCGCGCTCGGCCGCACTCATCGAGGATCTTGAGAAGAAGCAGGCCGACGTCGCCGCAACGCTTCAGGAGCTACGGGACATCCGCAGCCAGTGCCTGCGCTATTTGCATGAAAGCGGCGAGGCCTGCAGGCTGCCGGAGCCCGCTTCGAAGAAACCCCATAAAGCGCGCGGCTAAATATAGTGATGAGGGCGGACCATGTTGCCACGGACACTGTTTTCTGAAGAGCACGAGCTTTACCGCGATCAGGTGCGCAAGTTCATCGAACGCGAGGTCGTGCCGCATCATACGCAATGGGAAAAGCAATCTATCGTGCCCAGGTCCGTCTGGCTCGCGGCTGGCGAGGCCGGGCTTCTCTTGCCGGCTATCCCTGAAGACTATGGCGGGGGCGGTGGCGACCGGCTGCATTCAACCATCGTCATGGAAGAGCTGGCGCGGGCCGGGGCCACAGGGCCAGGCTTCTCGCTCCATTCCGACATCGTAGCGCCCTACATCCTTGCCTACGGCACAGAGGACCAAAAGCGCCGCTATCTGCCCCGCATGGCGAAAGGCGAAATCGTCGGCGCCATTGCCATGACGGAGCCGGGTGCCGGCTCGGATCTGCAAGGGGTGCGGACAAGCGCGGTGCCTCGCGGCAACGGCTACATTCTGAACGGCCAGAAGACGTTCATCACCAACGGCCAGAACGCCGATGTAGTCATCGCCGTCGCCAAGACCGATCCGTCTCAGGGCGCCAAGGGTATCACGCTATTTCTGGTCGATGCCGGGCTTCCCGGCTTCTCCAAAGGCCGCAATCTCGAAAAGCTTGGCATGCATGCGCAGGACACCTCCGAGCTGTTTTTCCAGGATGTGGAGCTTTCCGGCGATGCGCGGCTCGGCGCGGAGGGGCAAGGCTTCGCACTTCTCATGCAGGAACTCGCATGGGAGCGCCTGCAAATCGCGATCACGGGTATAGCCGCAGCAGAGGCCGCGCTGCAGTGGACCGTGAATTATGTGCGCGAGCGCAAGGCCTTCGGGCGGGCGATCTTCGATTTCCAGACCACAAAGCACAAGCTCGCCGAGCTCAAAACCGAAATCCAGGTGGGCCGCGCATTCGCCGACCGGTGCATCCAGCAGATGATGGAGTCGGAGCTCGACGCCACCACAGCCGCCATGGCGAAGTATTGGATCACCGATCTTCAATGTAAAGTGATGGACGCCTGCCTGCAGCTGCATGGCGGCTATGGCTACATGATGGAGTACCCAATCGCGCGCGCTTACGCCGACGCGCGCGTGCAGCGCATCTACGGCGGCACGAACGAGATCATGAAAGAGCTGATCGCGCGCTCGCTCTAGCCTCAACTGTCATGGCCGGGCTTGACCCGGCCATCCAGGGGATTGGGAATGTCAAGTTACTTTGTATACATTTTGGCGAGCAAGCGAAACGGGACTTTGTATATTGGCGTAACAAACGATCTGATCGGGCGCGTCTTTGAACACAAACAGGGAACCGCGAGTCAGTTCACGAAGAAGTATGGGGTTTCTAACCTTGTCCACATGGAGATCTTAACCTCGCCTCAAGACGCTATTCAACGCGAAACGAGCCTGAAGCGATGGCCGCGAAGATGGAAGATAGACCTGATCGAAAAAGATAATCCGGAATGGATAGATTTATTTGGAAAGCTGATCTGAGAGCAAGAATGGATGGCCGGGTCAAGCCCGGCCATGACCAAGGGACGATAGGGAGGAAAGAAAATGGCAGACGCCTATATTTTCGATCACGTGCGCACCCCGCGCGGGAAGGGCAAGAAGGATGGCTCGCTGTATGAGGCGACGCCCGTAAAGCTTGCCTCGCAGATGCTGCAAGCGCTCCGCAGCCGCAACGCAGGCCTCGACACGAGACAGGTCGAGGATGTGATCCTCGGCTGCGTGACGCCTGTGGGCGAGCAGGGCGCGGATATCGCACGCACGGCTGTTATGATGGCGGGCTACGACGAAAGCGTCCCCGGCGTGCAGGTCAACCGGTTCTGCGCGAGCGCCCTCGAAGCCGTCAACATGGCGGCGGCGAAGGTGATGTCGGGGCAGTCGACGATGGCCATCGGCGGCGGCGTCGAGGCGATGAGCCGGGTGCCGATGGGCTCCGATGGCGGCGCCTGGCCGGTCGATCCGGCCGTGGCCATCCCCACCTATTTCGTGCCGCAGGGCATCAGCGCCGATCTCATCGCCACAAAATACGGCTTCAGCCGCGACGACGTGGACGCCTATTCGGTCGAAAGCCATAAGCGGTCTGCGAAATCCTGGGAGGAAGGCCGCTTCGCCTCCTCGGTCGTGCCGGTGAACGATATTCTCGGCATTCCACTCCTGACGCGCGACGAGATGATCCGCGCCGATGCCACCATGCAATCGCTCGGTTCGCTCAATCCCTCCTTTGCCGACATGGGCAGGAATTACGGCTTCGACGGCGTGGCGATCCAGAAATATCCCGAGATCGAGCGCATCAACCATGTGCACACGCCTGGCAACTCGTCCGGCATCGTGGACGGCGCCGCTGTGGTTCTCATCGGCACAAAAGAGGCCGGCGAGAAGGCGGGCCTTAAGCCTCGCGCGCGCATCCGGAGCTTCGCTTCCATCGGCTCGGAGCCGACGATCATGCTGACCGGCCCGAGCTTTGCCGCCGAGCGCGCCCTGGCCAAGGCCGGCATGAAGAAGGAAGACGTCGACCTCTGGGAGCTGAACGAGGCGTTCGCCGCCGTTGTGCTCCGCTTCATGGATGTGCTGAACGTGCCCCATGACAAGATCAACGTCTGCGGCGGCGCGATTGCCATGGGCCATCCGCTGGGCGCGACCGGGGCCATGGTGCTCGGCACGCTGCTCGACGAGATGGAGCGGCGCGGTGCTGCCACCGGACTTGTCACGCTGTGCATTGGCGCAGGCATGGGCACGGCAACGATTATCGAGCGGGTTTAACTTTTTTTGTCATGGCCGGGCTTGACCCGGCCATCCACGTCTAAACACGCATGAACTTGCGGCGCTGGATGGCCGCATCAAGTGCGGCCATGACACCGGAGAGACTAATGACCACCAGCATTTCATACGCCGTCGACTCGGATGGCATCGCAACGCTTACCATCGACCAGCCCGGCAAAACGATGAACGTCATCGGCCCCGAATTCATTGGCGAGCTGGAAGCCGCCATCGAGCGCGCGGCCGGCGACGCTGCCGTGAAGGGCATCATCGTCACCTCGGGCAAATCGAGCTTCGTCGCGGGCGCGGACCTAATCGCGATGGAAGGGCTGATCGCGCAGGCCCGCACCGCGCCGCCGGCCGAAGCGCTCAAAGCCGCCGCGCACCTCACGCATGTGCTGCGCCGGCTCGAAACCTGCGGCAAGCCCGTGGCCTGCGCCATCAACGGCACAGCGCTCGGCGGCGGCTTCGAGATCGCGCTTGCCTGCCATTACCGGGTTGCCGCCGATGCCGGGGACATCAAGATCGGCCAGCCTGAGGTACAGGTCGGCCTTTGCCCGGGCGCCGGCGGCACGCAGCGCATCCCGCGCTTGATCGGCATCATGCCCTCGCTGCCGATGCTGCTGGAGGGGCGGAACATGACGCCCGCTCAAGCCAAGTCGAACGGCCTCATTCACGAGGTTGTGCCGGCAGCGGAGCTTTTGGCGGCGGCCAAGAAATGGCTGACCTCGCCGCAAGCGAAGGCGGTCCAGCCCTGGGACGAGAAATCCTTCAAGGTGCCGGGGGGCGCAGGCGCCATGAATCCCGCCGCGGTCCAGACGTTCATCGCCGGCAACGCGATGCTGCACGACAAAACTCAAGGCAATTACCCGGCCGCCCAAGCGATCATGTCCTGCGTCTACGAAGGCACACAGGTGCCGATGGATCTCGGCCTCAAGATCGAAGCGAAATATTTCCTGTCGCTGCTGCGCGGCACTGTCGCGCCGAACATGATCCGGAGCCTGTTCATCAACAAGGGCCGGGCGGACAAGCTCGCGCGCCGGCCGGCCGGCATTCCGAAGGCGCATTTCAAGAAGATCGGCATGCTGGGCGCCGGTATGATGGGCGCGGCCATCGCCTATGTAGCGGCATCGAACGGCATCGAGGTTGTGCTGATCGACCGCGATATGGAGGCTGCCGAGAGGGGCAAGGGCCACGCGAAGAAGCTTGTCGAGGGCTCGGTTTCCAAGCGCCGCATGAGCCAGGCCGATGGCGAAGCGCTGCTTGCCCGCATCCATCCGGCCACGGACTTCGCCGCCCTCGCGGACGTAGACTACATCATAGAGGCGGTGTTCGAAGACCGCGCGATCAAAGCGGATGTGACGAAGCGCGTCGAAGCCGTGATCCGGCCCGGCGTCATCTTCGGCTCGAACACCTCCACGCTGCCGATCACCGGGCTCGCCGAGGCGAGCGCCCGCCCCGATAAGTTCATCGGCATCCACTTCTTCTCGCCCGCCGAGAAGATGCCGCTGGTCGAGGTGATCCGCGGCAAGCAAACCAGCGACGAAGCGCTCGCCATCACGCTCGACTTCGGGCAGGCGATCAAGAAAACGCCCATCGTCGTGAATGACGGGCGCGGCTTCTTCACCTCGCGCTTCTGCGGCTGCTATATTGGCGAGGGCGAGATCATGCTGACCGAGGGCATCCCGGCGGCGCTGATCGAGAACGCGGGCAAGCTCGCCGGCATGCCGGTCGGGCCGCTGGCGCTTGCCGACGAAACCGCCATCGACCTCGGCTGGAAAATTCACAAGGCGGCGGAAAACGATCTCGGCGCAGCCTATAAGCCGAGCGCGGCGGTATGGCTGATGGAAACCATGTATGTGAAGAATGGCCGGGCGGGCCGCAAGAACGGCAAAGGTTTCTACGATTATCCCGAGAAGGGCCAGAAGAGCCTGTGGCCCGGTCTCGCCGATCTCTACCCGTCGAAGCCCGAAAGCCTGTGGCCATCGATTGACGAGTTGAAGAAGCGGCTGCTCTATGCGCAAGCGCTCGACGCCGTGCGCTGCATGGAAGAAGGTGTGCTTACCGCGCCCGAGGACGGCGATGTGGGCGGCATTCTGGGCCTCGGCTTCGCGCCTTACACCGGCGGACCGATCAGCCTTGTCGATACGGTGGGCATCGCGAAGTTCATCGCGGAGTGCGAGGCGCTGGCGCAGAAATACGGCGACCGGTTCGACCCGCCGAAGCTGCTCCGCGACATGGCCGCTAAGGGCAAGACGTTTTACCCCGCGCCGAAGGCGGCCGCTTAACGCGCATCCGGGGCGTCGCCGCGTTCGCGTGGCGCCGCTTCGTAGGAAAATATAGGGTCCGCGGCACTTCGCTCTCAGCAAAGACTATGTGCAGGCGCCGGGACCGCAACGCTCCCGAAGCGGACGGCTGGCCCATGACGCGATGGGCCAACAACGGACCAAGTGCGCGGGAAAAACGAACCAATGCTCGATGCAGCTTGAATAAGGCAGGCATTCCCTAGCCAGGCAGTTACAAGTTTTGATTGGGTTAGATGTTTTCAATCGGCACAAGCGCCTCGCGCCGGACAGAGATTGCTCTTATTCTGCCTCTCATCCATGGTTCTGTATAACTCGCAATGATCCAAGATATCGCCATAATAATAGCGATCGGAAGTGCCGGTAAGAGAAGGCTTGGGATCGATATCCAGCGATTAAGCTTTATGATTAAAGCGATCATGGCGTTTTCATGAATAAGATAAAGTGGATAGCTTATGAAACCAAGAAAAAGAAACAGGCGATTGCTTAACGCCTTTTGGCAGCTTGGGCTGTAAACTGCGGAGATAAATAGAAGCAATACAATAGCAGCAGGAACAGCCCTACTTTCCTTTAGTGATGTAATAGCAAGTATCGCGGACAGTCCTATCAGAAGTAGCATTTTCTTTGTTGGCTTTACCTGAAATATATATAACAATGCCCCGACTAAGAACCAAGCGTAATGACGACCGCTCGCCAAGTCTGCGGCGTCGTAGAAAATTCCTAAGAAATCAGAGTCCGTGCTTGTCACGATAAAGTTCATCAACCTCGATCCGGTTGTGTATATTACCGCAAGAGATATCAACGCCACGTTCCTGTTGAAATAGAAATATAGAAATCCAAAAATTATATAAAATTTAAACTCAACAAACAATGACCAGAACGCTCCTTCGAGGACCCCTTGTTTCGTGCCTGTTAGTGCTTCCAGCCAGACAGGATCAACGAAAGTTAACCCTGGAACGAGGTCCAGGATTACCGGTGTCCCAGCCGGTCTTTCCGGCAATAAGCTGGCTGTGCAAAACACAAGGAGCGAGCCAACAAGCATCGCCGGGAAGAGCCGAGCCCACCGTCTAAACACGAATTGACTGAACGATGCGCACTTTTCGAGCGTCATCAGGATCACGAAGCCCGAAATCATGAAAAAGAGTTGAACGCCAATCCCGCCAAAGCGAAACAGCGGAAACTTAGAATAGCTATTACCAAAGGGGACCAGTTCCCCCCATCTTGCATAGGCATGAAATAAGAGGACTAGCAAAATAGCGATGCCGCGCAACCCGTCCAGATACGCAATGCGCTGGCCCGCTACAACTTGGTTCTGTGTCATAATCTTTTCTGGAATCTCGGGAAACTGAGACGATAAACAATTTAGTATCGGTGGTAAGCGGCGACGGTCAAGCTGGAACGCTCACATCCTGTTGTTTTGCGGATTGCGTGTCAAATTTGCAAAGAAGCTTACCGGAAATCCTGGCAGCTTAACGCCGGATGGCGGAGCTGGCCTTTCAGCCATGGCGCTCCCCCTGCAGGCCAGGCGACGTCGACCCTTGCCCGAAGCAAATGGCCACATCGTCGCCGAAATGCACATCGCCCCAAAAGTCGTAAGTAGACATTTTACGGCGAGTAACCCCCAAATGGCGGATGCAACATCATTCCGGCCGCGATGACTGCAACGGGTCAATTTCTCCCTTAGTTGCAACGCGCGCGGCAGCCGCGGCCAGTAACCAGACATTTGGAGGTACACTCCTGGAACGGTTGGCCTGGTTCGCTCAATGAGCGCTAGTCAGGCGCAAGCCGCGTTACCTCACTGGCGGCGGAGCGCTCGCGCAGGCGGGCGAGGTCGCAATTCATCTGCATACGGAGCCAAGCGCCCGCGCTGCTCCCGATACCCTTCTCTAGGCGTAGCGCCATCTCGGGCGAAATCGCGCATTCGCCCTTGATGACACGGTAAAGCTGCTGGCGGGTGACGCCCAAGCCTTGCGCGGCTTGTGCAACCGAAAGCCCAAGCGCTTCGATCCCGTCCTTGACGAGGCGGCCCGGATGGGGCGGGTTTTTCATGGGCATGACTCGCGCACCTCCTCTCAACGATAATCGATCAAATCAACATCGAACGCTTCGCCATCCTCGAAACGGAAGACGATCCGCCAATTGGCACACGGGGTGACGGAGCAAAGGCCTTTGAGCTTGCCCGCGAGCGGATGGAGCCGGAGGCTTGGAAGGTCCAGGTCCTCGATCTTCTCCGCGCTATCGAGCAGACCAAGGGATGTTTTCAATTCGCCCGATGTGCTGTGGATTGACGGCCCTCCCGTCACTATCTTCGTACAACCGCTTGAGGCCCTTATGGCGAAAACTGACGATCATCGATCCTCAATAGTGTGCACCATGTAACGCTACATGCGTCAATGCTGGCCTGCAGCGAGGTTATGGTAAATGGCACCGGTTTCGAATTTGTCCCCGCCGCAAAACCGTCCAGCAGGCAGAACAAAGGGTCTGGGACGCTTTGCTCCCAGCGAAGAGCATGCGCGGGCGAAAGGACCGCGGCGGGACGGATCCTAACTTAAAATCGAGGGCATTTCTGGGGAGCAGGTCACGATCGAAACTCGCTTGCGAAAGGCTGCGGCTGGGTCTTGTAATCGCGCGGCCGCTCACGGCAGAATGTAGCCCAACCCGCTAGTTTCGGGCCTTTCTGTTTTTTTCAGCGGCCGGCTACGAAAGCGGGCGTGCTATTGGTATGCAGCTTCGTTCTAGAGCCTATCCGCTTTTGATGGAATCAAAAGCGGGCTCTGGGTTTTTGTCTTTCCGTGCTTCCTTTCGGAAAACCGCTTCACACTTTTCCGGAAGCACTCTAGTCCTTGACGTGGACATGCACGGTCTGCGCACGGCCGGAGGTCTCGCCATGGCCGTCGGCGACGGAGATGTCGAAGCTCGCCGTAGAGCCGCTACTGCCGTCATGCGTGAATAGGACGCGCCCCGCCTCTATATCGGCCTGCGTGAAATGCGGCACAGCCGTGCCCTTTTGACTGGCGAGATCAACGAAACCGCCTTTGGGGTTCGATACGGTATAAGTGAGGTGCTCGGGCGTGTCGTCGGGGTCGACGGCGGTGATATACTCGGTCGTAATGACAGCGGATTTGCCGCGCTTCACGGCCATATCTAGAACGCCTTCCAGCCTTGGCGGCACGTTGCGCAATTCGGCACTGAGATCGGCGCCCATTTCCATGGCAAGCTGGCCGTAATGCACATTTCCATTCACCGAGCCAGAGCTGCGAATGCTGATGAGGTTCTTGACGAAGACCTCGCCTTGAACGGAACCCGCAACGTCGGCGCGGTCGCTTTTCAGGGTCCCAAAGAAGGTTCCGCCTTGGTGGACGAGCACATCCTCTGCGGCCAGATCGCCTTCGAAATAACCGCGAATTTCCAGTTGCCGGCAATTACGGATTTTGCCCTTGATGACAGTATCTTCTTGAATGATCGCGTCGCGTGCCACTGATCGTGCCCCACTCGTTTCACATGCGTCTTGGCACCATGCTGTGCCTTAGCCCTGCAGGCCCGCGTACCATAGGCGGTGAGAGGGGACTCCCGCAACGGGAAATCGGGGCGCGTATGCAATAGAGAAAAAATCCAATCGGATGTGTGGCAAAAACTGTATGATTGCGTGGTTTTAAAGTATTATGGCCAAATGCTTCATGCCAAATCCGGTTGAGCCGTTCGCATCCGCGATTGCGCGTTCCGCACCGGTCACCGCAGCCGTCCCTTCTGGACGAAATTATTGGAGGCTACCCGCCCGGCCCTTCTTCAGCAGGTGCAGCCGCGCCGGGCAGGGGCAATTCCAAATAGAGCGTTTGCGCCTCACTCGCCGGCCCGCGCCGCTCACTGAGGCGGCGGATCTCCATGACGCGGACGCGGCCGTGAATCGTTGCGGTCAGAACATCGCCGCATTTCACTAAAGCCGATGCCTTAAGGACGCGTTGTCTGTTCACCCGGATGTATCCCTCCTCGATCAGTTTCGCTGCAAGGGTGCGCGATTTAGCTATGCGCGCACACCACAGCCACTTATCGAGACGCTGCTCTTCCGGTGAACTCAAATGGCCTCGTCCTGCGCCGGCATCTGTTTCTCCATCCGTTCCTTCAACTGGCTAAGGGCCGCGAAGGGCGAATCGGGGTCGATTGCAGCCGAGGATTTCTTAGGCGCCGCACTTGCGGTGTAAGGCTGCTTGCCTTGATGGCGAGGCGGCCGCGAATCCCGCCCCCGGTCACTGCCGCGCTCGCCCGGCCGGTCATGGCGCTGATGCTGCTGCTGCGGCGCGCGATCCTGCCGCTGGCCGCCGGCGGAACGCTGCCCTGCGCCCTCCACCTTGGCCTGAGCGCCGTCAGCCTGCTGCGCAGCGTGTTGCGGAGGCCGGCCGGGGCGGTCAGCGTTTGGCCGGTGCTGGCGATTGCGATCCTGTTGCTGGCCGCCGCCGTGCCGGTGATCGCGGCTCCCGCCTGCAGCTTGATCGCGCTGCCGGTCCTGCTGCTGAGGCTGGCCGGCGTTTGTGCCCTCGCGCGGCTGGCGCTGGCGGTCGTGATCGGGCCTAGGTCCTCGCTCGCGGCCCGCTCCCTGGCCTTCAGGTCGGCGATGATGATGGCGCCGGTCGCCTTGTCCCTCGGCCCGTTCGAACTTAGGTTTTGGCCGGCGGAAGCGCCAGACTTCCTCAAATTCGGGTTCCGCTGCCTCAGCTTTTGCACCGGCGGCGGGTTCAACTGCTTCGGCGGATAGCTCAGCCGGGAGCGGTTCTGCCGTGGGCTCCCCGGCTGCCGCTGACTGTGTGCCTTCATCGCCCGCCTCTGCGGCGGCCTCCGCCTCTAAATGAACCTCCGGGGACTGAGCTTCAGCACCGTCTGCAGGCTCGGCTGGTGCGCAATTGTCGTTTGCTGCCAGCGTTTCGGCGCTGCCGGCCGCACCTGCGGCTTTGGGCGCGGCCTTCATCACGGGACGCTTCTCGCGGCGGAAGCCGAGCGACTCCAAAATCAAGGCCAATTCCTCGCCGGAGCAGCCCATGATGGACATCATCTCGGGCCTGATTTTGAATGCCCCTCCGCCCGCCGCGCCGGCAGGCGGCTCGGAGATCGTCCCGGCCGGCCGCCACGCGGTCAATGGCCGTATGATATCGGCGAGCCTTTCCAGCATGTCGATGCGCACAGCGCGCGGTCCGCAAACATGGAAGCCTGAAGCGCGATAGAAAGGCTCGGGCACGGCGGCACTGCGCGGCACGGATGTTAGCCCCTGGCGTGGTGCTTCCGCGATGGACGACGCCGTTAGATTGTGCTCGCCCCCATGTTTCAAAAGCCAGAGCAGAAGCAGAAGATCTGCGGAGGCGGGCTTCAAAAGCAAGGGGATGTAAATGTGGTGAGCGCCGAAACGCACGCCGTATTTCCTGAGCTGTGCGCGCCCTTCCTGATCGACGGATTTGATCTCCTCGGCGACCGTGTCGCGCTTCAATATGCCGAAATTTTCGCGAAGCCGGAAGGCGATGCCTCGCGCGAGCCCCGTGATTTCTTCGGCCTTCGAGATTTCAACCAGCGGCTTCAGCCGTATCTCGATGTGATGGGCGAGCCAAGCCTCGATCCGGGCGGTGATGTTGTCCTTGTCGATGGCGGCAAGGTGCTCGTCGGAATAGAGCGTAAAGTTCGGCTTGAGGGGGTCGTCCCCCGACGCGAGCCGGCCGATCTCCTGGTTCTCCCAAATGATTTGGCCTTCCCTTGTAAGGGTGAAGGCCGTGTCCGGCGCGGCGGCGAGCCGGTCGGAGCGCGCAGCGAGCTCGTGGACGAGCACCTTCGCCGCCGCGTTACGCGCGGCCTTTCCATGCACACCGGCCGCGGCGGCATCCGGCGTGAAACTGAAGCCTTCGAGCCGGCCGACATAGTGCTTTTCGACGACGACGCGGCCGTCCTTTTCGATTTCGGCGAACAAGCTGTCCTTGTCGCGCATGCTCTTCATCAACACACTCGTCCGCTTATCGACAAACCGTTGAGTGAGCTGCTCGTGAAGCGCGTCGGAAAGCCTATCCTCGATGTCGCGGGTCTTGCCCTGCCAATGATCGGGGTCCTTGAGCCATTCGCGCCGGTTGGACACGAAGGTCCAGGTGCGAATGTGGGCGATGCGGTTCGAGAGCGTGTCGATGTCGCCATCGGTCCGGTCCGCCTGCTCGACCTGGGCGGTGAACCAATCTTCGGGGATGAACCCTTCCTCGCTCATGATGAACTTGTAGAGCGTCGCCACCAGCTCCGCGTGAGAGGCCGGCGCAACCTTTCTGTAATCCGGGACCTGGCAGACCTCCCACAGGCGCTTGACGGCGGCCGGCGCCGTCGCGAGCCCGGCGATAGCGGGATCGTTGCTGGCAAGATCGAGCGCCTCAAGATCGTCAGCGGTTCGCGCACGCACGAGCCCCGCATGGTCGGGCACCCGCCGCAGGCTGTCCTTCAGACGGTCGATGCTGTCGAAGTCGAGATGCGTATTCCGCCACTGTAGAACTTTGACCGGCTCGAAATCGTGATTTTCGAGCTTGTTGACAAGCTCCTGGTCGAAGGGCTCGACATCGCCCGTCACGCCGAATGTGCCATCGTTGAGGTGGCGGCCGGCCCGGCCGGCGATCTGGGCGAGTTCGGCAGGTGTGAGACTTCGGTGAGTCCGTCCATCGAATTTGCGGGTGCCCGCAAAGGCAATGTGATCGACGTCGAGATTGAGGCCCATGCCGATCGCATCGGTCGCGACCAGGAAGTCGACATCGCCCGATTGATAAAGCGCCACTTGCGCGTTGCGGGTGCGAGGGCTAAGCGCGCCGAGAACCACGGCTGCGCCGCCGCGCTGCCTGCGAATCAGCTCGGCAATGGCATAAACGTCATTTGCGGAGAATGCGACAATGGCCGACCGGGACTGCAACCGCGTGATTTTCTTCTGGCCGGAGTAATTCAGTTTCGAAAGGCGTGGGCGGGCGATAAAATTTGCCCCCGGAATCAGCTCGCGGATCGAGTCCGCCATGGTCTGGGCGCCAAGCAGCAGTGTCTCACCGGTACCGCGGGCGTGAAAAAGGCGGTCGGTGAAGACGTGACCGCGATCGGGATCGGCGGCCAGCTGAATTTCGTCCACGGCGAGGAAGTCCGCTTCCACCTCGCGCGGCATGGCTTCAACGGTGCAGACGTAGTAGCGCGGGTTATCCGGCTTGATCTTCTCCTCGCCGGTTATAAGTGCCACATCGCGAGCGCCGATCCGGGCAACGATCTTGTCGTAAACCTCGCGGGCGAGCAGCCGTAGCGGCAAACCGATCAATCCGGATTCATGCCCGAGCATGCGCTCTATAGCGAGATGCGTCTTGCCGGTATTCGTAGGGCCAAGCACGGCGGTAACGTGCCGTGATTGGGATGGCTTGATGGTAGCCGTCTGGGATGCTGCGCTCATTGGCGGACTTTCTGTCGGTAATCGCACGCTCGGTTGTTTTCCCGTTCCGGCGGCATTGGTGCGCTGGGCATGAGGAGAGTTGCGCGTCGGCGGTCCGGCTAGCCGGCCTCATTCCAATGAGGACCGCTCAGCTTTTGCCCACTTAAATTCACCCTCGATTGTTTCCCTCATTCAATCGGCAAGCGCATGACGCCCGCTAGGTGTCTCCACGTCGAACTTCGCTGTGACCATGGAGGCTGTCCCCGCCGGTGTCGGCACATGAACGTAATAGGGTACTAATAGACCCGCTTCCGGCACCGGGACAAGCCAGATCTCTATCCCAGTGTTCCCTGTTGCGTAATCGTTTCCGCTTTGCCTTCCCGGTTTATGCCCGGCGATCGGAATATAATTCACTCTGCAGACGTAAGCGGTACCGTGCAACTTGCCGGAGCTTCCGATCGTGCGCGTTCCCTTTGGCGACAGCACAAGATCGTACCGTATCTTACCGTCGAAGATCGGCAGGCGCTTGTTGCAAGCGTCGCCGCTATGCCGGCTGAGCCGCGCTTGCGAAAGAAGAACAACGGCGCTTAGCGGATCGACGACATTCTGCAGGTCGGCGGCCGTGATCGGTACGCTGCGCGCGCCCGGATGCGCCGGCGGGTTGATGATGATATCGGACACCATCCTTTGCTGAAAGCGAATCTCTACGGCTTCCCGCCTGTCGTTCGTGGCATAACGGAAGCTGTAATTCTGCGGGACAGGCCCGTTGGCCGTCATCAGGCCAGAGCTGTTTGTCACCCCCTGCCAGGATACCGCGCCGAAAAACACGCTCACATCGGCATTAGCCTGAAGCGTGTAGCGCCGGTTCGTGATCGAGGAGCGTATCTTGAACTCGCCGATATGCGCACCGAGAAAGTGAATGCCATACACCGCATTTACAGTCGAAGCCCGGACCGCGAGGCTCTCGTCGCTATCGGGCTTTGGAGTAAGCGCTTTGGGTTTGGCGGCGGTTGCTTCCTTGGCATCCGCGGGTTTGCTGCTCGAAGCAGCTCCGGCCGGCTTGGCATCGGCGGGCTTAGCTTCGGCCTTCGCTTCTGCGGGTATGGCAAGTGCGGCTGCGGCAGCGGTTTCGTTGGGCTGTGCCGCTGGCTTGGCTTCGGCCTTCGCTTGCGCCGGTGCGGCAGATTCGGCGGCGGCCGCGGTTTCGCCGGGCTTTGCCGCTGGCTTAGCCTCAGACTTCGCTTCTGCCGGCGGCACGGCGGGTGCGGCTGCGGCGGCGGTTTCGCCGGGCTTTGCCTCGGACTTCGCTCCCGCTGGCGCGGTTATGCCACTACCGGCCTTCGATTCTCCGGCTGACTCTCTTGCAGTCTCTTCAGCATTCTTTTCAGGCAAAGCCGCGGCGCCAGCCGGCGCTGGAGCACCCTGCTGGGTGCTTTCGCCTTCAGCGAATGCCCGCGTTTCCGAAAAACCGATCGGTAGCAGAAAGGAGAGAAGCAATGCAACTGCAGGCTTTTCCAGCTTGCCCCGAAGCAACGGACACTTTGCCATAAATGAAGTTCTTTCCTTACGAAGCCGGAGCTTGCCACCCTTCTTGCCCGTAGAAGGGGATTTCGTCAATTATGTGTTACAGGACAATTCGGGCGTGCGGCGCGCCGCTTGCAGTGCGTGGCATTTTTGACGTGAACCTGTTAAGAATCGCGCAACGCAGGCAAGCGGAATTAAACCGGCGCAATGCGTGCAGGATGGGCCGGGGCGAACAGCTTGAAAGCTCATGCTTAGATGGTTTTTCCACCTCGCGCCGCCCCCGCCTAAGCAACTTTGTCCATGAGTTCGAGCGCGCGTTTTGCATCGAGCCTGCCGTCGTAAAGTGCACGGCCTGCGATGGCGCCTGCGATCATCGCGTATTTGGGCGTGACGAGGCGCTCGATGTCCTCGATGCCGGCGAGTCCGCCCGAGGCAATTACCGGAATGGACACAGCGCGCGCGAGCTCGGCGGTCGCGTCGAGGTTGAGACCCGTGAGCATGCCATCGCGGCCGATGTCCGTGTAGATGATTGCAGAGACTCCCGTGTCCTCGAAACGCCGGGCCAAATCGGCCACGGAAAGCTCCGAAGTTTCCGCCCATCCTTCCACAGCCACGCGCCCATCCTTGGCGTCGATACCGACGGCAATCTTCCCTGGGAAACGTGCGCAAGCTTGGCGCACAAGCGCCGGATCGCGCACGGCTACCGTGCCGAGGATCACCCGTGCCACGCCGCGGCCCAGCCAGAGCGAGATCGAATCGAGACTGCGTATGCCGCCACCGAGCTGAACCGGGATTTCCACGTTCGCAAGAATAGCTGAAACCGCATCCGCGTTAACCGGCCGGCCCTCGAAAGCGCCGTTGAGATCGACCACATGAATGAAGTGAAAGCCTTGAATGGCAAACTGTCGCGCTTGGTTTGCCGGGCTAAGGTTGAAAACCGTGGCCTTGTCCATGAGCCCCTGCTGCAGGCGCACACAGTGACCGTCCTTCAAATCAATGGCCGGATAAAGAATCATGCAACTTATCCCCAGGTTGAGCGCGTGTGGAACAAAAGAGTGGACGCTTGTGCTATTCTTTGGCGTTATAAACCGGCTCCCCTTTCGTAGCAGCGTCCGGAGCCAGGTTCAAACCACAGCCCGGAAAGACTTGAAAGTGAACCGCTACGTTATCGCTTGTGAATTTTACCGTGCTAACCGAGCCGCCGGAGTCGCAGACGCAATCCGGAAATTGGCGAGCCAATGGGAGCATCCGCTCCAAGGACTCTGGATCGTCGAAACCGATTTGAGCGCGGACGGCATCCGGTCTGAGTTGCTGGTTCATCTCGATTTTCAGGACCGCGTCTACATCTGCGAGGCTGCCGGCGATAACTCGGAGTTCAACGCGATGCCGGCGAGCGGCGGGAAAGTTACACAGATCGGCCGCGCGCAGGCCAAGAGCCGCCTGCTGGCCGGCATTTTCAGCCGCAACGCCAATAGTTCGCGCCATCTTAAGGCCGCCACCGCAAAAAATTTGAAATCAGCTTAAGACCAAGCTTCTGGCTCTTCTCCGGATGGAATTGGCTGCCCGCGATGTTGCCGCGTGCAATCGCGGCGGTGACCGGGCCGCCGTAATCGGAGACGGCTATGACATCCCCCTGGTCCCCGGCCTGGAATTGATAAGAATGCACGAAATAGGCGTGCCAGCCTTCGTGGCCGCCGGGAATGCCCGCAAAAAGGGGATGGGGGCGCAGATAGCTCAGTGTGTTCCAGCCCATATGCGGAACTTTCAAGGTCTTGTCCGCGGGCTCGATAAGCCGGACCTCTCCCCCAATCCAGCCGAGACCTGCGTGCACACCGTGTTCCAAGCCGCGATCCGCTAGCAGTTGCATCCCGACGCAGATCCCGAAGAAAGGACGCGCGCGCTGGAGAACCGATTCCTGCAAAGCTTCGACCATTCCCGGCGTGCTTTTAAGGCCCCGATAGCAATCGCCGAAGGCGCCCACTCCCGGTAGCACGATACGGTCGGCGCGCTGCACGGTCGCGGGATCGGAGGTCACAGAGATTTCTGCTGGGATCCCGCTCTCCCGCGCCGCGCGCTCGAAAGCCTTCGCCGCGGAATGAAGATTTCCGGATTGATAATCGACGATTGCAACGAGCATGGCGATTACACAATCTCGCTTGGCAGTGTGCCGACCGCGCCCGGCCCTGGCCAGTCGCCCCAGGAGCTCGGAGAGATGTCCGGCGCGGGTTTCGGTGCCGCCTTTGCATTTTGGCTCGCCACCGAGGGGAGCCATGCATCGAAGAACCGCCGCTCGCACTCTTCGAAACTATTCCCAGCCACCGAAGCTAGGTAGCTATAGCCCTTCCGTTCCAGCCGCCATCGCAGCAAGCCATTTCCCTCGAAGCCGATTATCAACATGAGCAGGAGGTACGCGATACTCGCTGCCTGGTCTTTGAGCCCGAGCCCAGCCAAGCCGGCCGCGAGGGCCGCCGCCAGAAGCAGAGCGGCGGCAAACTCGAACCACAGCGCGTTGAAGAGCAGCCAGAGAGGACCGAAGAGAAAGCCCCACCAAGTGAAACCTTCCTTGATGAACACCACGGCATCGGCCCGCTCTTCGAGCGATTTTGCCGGACGGCCCGGTTCGTGAACGGTATAAACAATCATTGGCGTCCCAACTCGAGCTTCAGCTCCCGAGCTGCCCTTTCGTGGATGGTATCTCGCCCTTCACCTTGCCGTCGATAGTGATGGCATCCCGCAAAGCCCGCGCCAAGCCCTTGAAGCAGCTTTCCGCGATATGGTGCGAATTTTCGCCGTAAAGCAGCTCGACGTGGAGCGTAATCCCCGCGTTTTGGGCGAACGCCTGAAAGAACTCGCGGAAAAGCTCGGTGTCCATCGCACCGGTCTTTTGCGCAGGGAAGGCCACGCGCCAGATCAGATAAGGGCGGCCCGAGATGTCGAGCGCCGTGCGCGTCAGCGTCTCGTCCATCGGCAGATAGGCGTGCGCGTAGCGGGTGATGCCGCGCTTGTCGCCCAGCGCCTCGGCGACCGCCTGGCCGAGCGCGATGGCGCAATCCTCGACGGTGTGATGCTGGTCGATATGCAGATCGCCCTTGGCGTCCAAGGCAATGTCGATGTGCGAATGGCGCGAAAGCTGCTCTAGCATATGATCGAAAAAGCCAACGCCCGTGGAGATTGAAAAGGCGCCGGTGCCGTCGAGGTTGACCTCCGCGACGATCCCGGTCTCTTTAGTTTTCCGTTCTATACGCGCTTTCCTCAAAGGTGTTGTCCCTATAAGCTGCCGGCACCGCATCTTGACCGTTTGGCGGCCCGTTCCATATCCCACGCCATGAAGCAGGTACGATAAATGACGCTTTCCGCGCAATCTATTCAAGGCCAATCGCTCTGGCATGGCACAACAATTCTCACCGTCCGCAAGGGCGGCAGCGTCGTCGTGGCAGGCGACGGGCAAGTCTCAATGGGGCAGACCGTCATTAAGGCGAACGCTAAGAAGGTCCGCACTCTCGGTAAGGGCAACGTAATTTCGGGCTTCGCAGGCGCAACCGCCGATGCCTTTACGCTGTTCGAGCGGCTTGAATCGAAGCTGGAAATGTATCCCGAGCAGCTCGTGCGCGCTTGCGTGGACCTCGCCAAGGATTGGCGCACGGACCGCTATTTGCGCCGGCTCGAAGCAATGATGATCGTGGCAGACAAGACCAGCACGCTGGTTTTGACCGGGACTGGCGACGTTCTTGAGCCAGACCGGCACGTCATGGGCATCGGCTCGGGCGGGAACTATGCACTCGCTGCGGCCCGGGCACTCCTCGAAACGGACTTTTCAGCCGAGGAGATCGTCCGCAAATCGATGGCTATCGCAGCCGATATCTGCGTCTATACCAATTACAACATTACCGTAGAGAGTTTACCTTCGGCGGTCTGAATTGCCGTGAGGGACAGGAAAACACCATGACAAACTTCTCCCCGCGGGAAATCGTCTCCGAGCTGGACCGGTACATCGTCGGCCAGGCAGACGCGAAACGTGCCGTCGCCATTGCACTGCGCAACCGCTGGCGCAGGCAGCAGCTCGACGAGGAGCTGCGCGAGGAGGTTTTACCGAAGAACATCCTCATGATCGGACCGACCGGCGTCGGAAAGACCGAGATTTCGCGCAGGCTCGCCAAGCTCGCCAATGCGCCATTTCTCAAGGTCGAGGCGACCAAGTTCACCGAGGTCGGTTATGTCGGCCGCGACGTCGACCAAATCGTTCGCGACCTGGTCGAGACGAGCATCGGCCTTGTGCGCGCAAACAAGCGCAAAGAGGTCCGCGCAAAGGCGCATTTGCAGGCCGAGGAGCGCGTTTTGAATGCGCTCGTGGGAGCCAACGCAAGCCCTGCGACCAAGGAAGCGTTCCGCAAGCGCCTTCGCGATGGCGAAATGGACGACAAAGAGATCGAAATTCAAGTCTCCGACACGGGCGGCGGCATGCCGGGGTTCGAAATCCCGGGGATGCCGGGCGCCCATATCGGCATGATCAATCTGAACGATATGCTCGGAAAAGCCTTCGGGCAGCGGACGAAGACGCGGCGCGTGACGGTGCGGGATTCCTACGAGGTTCTTATCGACGATGAGTCCGACAAGCTTCTCGACAACGAGCAAGTAGTCCAAGAGGCGATCAAGACGGTCGAAAATAATGGCATCGTCTTTCTCGACGAGATCGACAAGATTTGCGCACGGTCGGAGCGCATCGGCGCCGATGTCAGCCGCGAAGGCGTGCAGCGCGATCTTCTGCCTCTCATCGAGGGCACCACCGTTGGCACCAAATATGGGCCGGTAAAGACCGACCATATCCTCTTCATCGCTTCGGGCGCGTTCCATGTGGCAAAGCCTTCGGACCTTCTGCCGGAGTTGCAAGGGCGCCTGCCGATCCGCGTCGAGCTGCTTGCGCTCACCGGCGACGATTTCCGCCGCATCCTGCGCGAGCCGCAGACGAGCCTCATCAAGCAATATATTGCGCTGATGGCGACCGAGGGCGTGGAACTTGAATTCACCGAAGATGCCATCGATGCCATCGCCGATGTGGCGGTCGAGGTCAATTCGAACGTCATAAATATCGGTGCGCGGCGGCTTTCGACGGTCATGGAGCGCGTGCTCGACGAGATCAGCTTCGAGGCCTCCGACAAGGCTCGCACCAAGTTCACCATCGGCGCGGACTATGTGCAAAAGCATGTCGGCGATCTGGCCAAGAACGCGGATTTGTCGAAGTTTATTTTGTAGGGCCGGTGTTGTTGGTGGTCGTGGGGCGCCTCGTTGCACGCTTTCAGCCGTACGCCGGAGCGCGAATGAAGGCTTCCCGATCGATAAGCGGGCTCAATTGCATCGACAGATCCAATCCCGCCCGTGACCCGCGGCCGAAGCGGCGGTAAGCCATTAGCATGTAACCATCTCAGACTGCGCCCGCGTTTTGCGATTTCGCGTGATTGAGAAATGCCGCAATCAAAAACACTGAAACCAAACGGAAGGAACTAATCGACCTTGTGGTCGCCCGAGATGATTGCGTCTATGACAGGTCTGTTTCCCCTCCGCGAATTGCAATGTAAGCAGGCGGTGACGAGATTGTCGAACGAGTGATCGCCTCCTCGAGAAACAGGCGTAATATGGTCAAGAGTAGCAGTAAATCGAGTCAGCTGTTTTTCGCAATAGCGGCACTTAAACTCATCGCGCTCAAATATTTTTTCGCGATTCATGACCACATTATAGTAGTCGAGGTCGGCCTTCTCGTTGATGGGCTGCCCGGTTTGTTCGGGCACCACCGACCGCATCCGTTCCTGACATATTGCAATCTCCTCCGGCAACATAACCTTGTATAATGTGCCGTCTCTTGCGGTTTCACCAACTTTGATGATCGCGCCTTTTGTCTCCAGCCCTGCGAGTGCTGTCTGAACGCTAGAATAACTCAGGTCTATAGATTGGCCAGAACGAGAAAGAATAACACCTGCCTGCAATCCTCTTGTACTTATTCGTGCAAATTGAGTTCCATTTCTAATAACCGATATGCGGAACATGGGCAATGTTACACTTGACATACCTAGCCACCTGATGTAGTAGTTGAGCCATAGGAGCTAAACCCATGGCCAATTCTGTTCTTAACGCACCGCACTTTCAGATCGAGGAAGCCGCGTTCGCCTATGTCGAGGCAGCGCTTTGGCCGAACGGCCCGGTTTGCCCTCATTGCGGAAACACGGACGCTACGCGGATAGGCCGCTTGCAAGGCAAGACGACGCGGCCAGGGCTTCGCAAGTGCTACGCGTGCAAGAAGCCGTTCACGGTTCGGATCGGAACTATTTTCGAGTCCTCGCACCTTTCGCTGCACCTCTGGCTTCAGATCATCCACCTCATGTGCGCCAGCAAGAAAGGACTCGCGACGCGCCAAATCCAGCGCATGCTCGAATGCAGCATGAAGACGGCGTGGTTTCTTGGGCACCGCATCCGCGAGTCTATGGCTGATCTTCCTGGCTCCATCACTGGCGGCGCGCTTGGCGGCAAAAATCAAGTTGTCGAGGTGGACGAAAGCTATATCGGCGGCAAGGCGAAGAACCGTGCCTTCCGTGAGCCAGCGCCGAAGAAAGCTATTGTTTCTTTGGTCGAACGCGAAGGCCGCGTCCGCTCCTTCCATGTCCAGGCTGTCACGGGCCAAACGCTCAAGCCCATCATCCAAGCGAACATGGATAAGAATAGCTACCTGATGACCGACGACTCCGCTGTTTACCCCGCCATTGCGCGGCAAGTCGCGGACGGACACGGGACCGTCAATCATTCCGCGAACGAGTATGTTCGCGCCTATTTTTGGCACACCAACTCTTGCGAGAACTACTTCTCGATCCTGAAGCGCGGCATCATCGGCGTCTATCACCACGTTTCCGAGGCGCATTTGCATCGGTATCTTGCTGAGTTTGATTTCCGGCATAACAACCGCATCAAGCTCGGCATCGACGATAAGCGGCGCGCCGAAAACACGGTCAAAGGCGCAAAGGGCAAAAGGCTCACTTACGAAACAGCTAGTCTCAAAGCGCAGGCGTAAATGAGCGACGTTGACCTCGTTCTGATCGGCGCAGCGATTGCGCTCATGGCCGTATTTAGCTGGAATCAGCGTAATTCCAACTTGCTCTTTATCAACGCCTTCTTCGTGGGCATGTACGGAGTGGCGAGCTACACTGGTTTCCAGCCCGCTAGCGAGGCTCCTTACGCTTTCGCCGTTGCAATTGGCCTTGCGGCTCTTGGATTTGTCCTGAACAAAACTTGAATGGATGAGCGGGACGGGAAAGACTCCCGTCCCGCCTTTCGCTATCCTTGGGGTTGTCGATTCCAACCAAAGAAAGCGAAAACCAAATGAGCCACACTCTCGGGTTTCAAACCCTCTTGCTCGAATGCCAATCATGCGGCGCTACCTCTCTTCTGACCGCATGGGATCAAAAGCGTCCCAAGGCTGACGAAGCACACGAAACGTTTCTGGCGACCTGTCCAGAGTGCCATCAGGAAGCCACCTACCACCGATCAGCCATACGTATCCTGAAGGCGGCGGAGGCAGGCTTTGGAGAATAGCTCGCGGCAAGGTCTGCGCCTTCTCTCCTTGCGCATGCAAGGACAAGGGCGCATCTTGCGCTGCAAGATTAGCCGTGGATGACATTCATGCCTCGTGAAAAAAAGCCCAAGCTAACAGACGCGGAACGCCACAAACGCTTCGTTGACATGGCGCGCGAGGTTGAAGCCTCGGACGATCCAAAGGATTTCGATAGGGCGTTCAAGAAGGTGACCTCCCCTAAAGCAAGCAATAATTCGCCAGAGAGACGCGCAAAACCCGTATCGAAACCTCAATAACTAGGTGGACCTCTTGAGCATGCGTGCTTTCTGGGATGAGCAGCCTCTCCGTTCTTACGTCTAGCGATGACACAAGCGTATCGTTTTGCATCAAGCAATAAATGTCCTTTTCCTTTGGTGGACACCTGGCTTGCTCATCCTCCGATGGCATCCTCAGCGCATCTAATAAAGTCTTTATACGGCCATCTAAATCGCCGCCTTGCGTTATAAGGGCACCGGGATCGTCTTGCCGTAAAAACAGAATTTCTAGATCACAGCTTAAATCAAGTGACTTTCGCACCAGCGGCTTATACCGGTGGTCGCTGACGGGTATCCAATCGCACAAATCAATAAAATGACCGGGGTGTTTTTGTGCGATTTGCCGCGGCGTCCAATTCGGTATAACGATAAAGTTAGGTGCACCTGGGTCGCGCGCAAAGCCTTCCTCTTTAAGCACCTGCAATGCTGGGTGAGTTTCCCACAAATAGGATAACTGCGGGCTTAGATCCGATCTTATTTTGGCGACATCTTCTTTCTTCGCTTTATTGGCGCTAGCTGGCAATCGCCCCTTCCACACGAGCACGAATCTCATGATGTCCTTAACCCCTTCAGGGAGGTTCAATTGAACCCAAGCAGGATCAAACGGCCTGGACGCGTTCATATCGCGCCCCCGTTTGAATCGCTACAATCTAGCCCTAGTGGGTAGGTATGGCAAGTGTAACATTGCCGGAACATGCGCCAATATATAGCGGCCTCGTACGGTCCGAGCAGGGGCTGTAGAAAGTCTACGATAGCGGCTACAAGATCGGGAAATTCCAGAGCGTCGAGATCCCGGAGTTTGCGCTCCTCGTCATCTTTGGCTTGAGAGAGATGCTCTTCGACACAATCAAGCAACCTGCGGATCTCTTCAATCTCGTTCATAGTTACCTCGTGCCCCGATCAATTCCCACTTTCCGATAGGCTACCAGAAAGCAGATGACACGCAAAGATCTGCCCTGGCTGATCGCTTCTCACCCTATTGGCACGGACTGCCGGTTTTCTGGCCTCTTTTGAATCCGACTCCTGCCGGAATACAAAAGCGGTCGCACGAAGCAACGCCAATTTTTGTCCCGGCTTCGCATGCCGCGGCATGCGCTCGCGGTGCCGTCCACGGACCTTTTCGCTAGCGGAGCTTGGTTAATGCCGGAATGGTAAAGGGAGGCAGGTTTTAATATCTTCCCGCCGCAAAAATCGCAATTTTTCGCGATTTCACCCCCAAATGTGCGATTCAAAAAGTCTGTTAAATATATTTCCAGTTCGCGATTAACCATGAACATGGCGCCGGACTTCGCGCAAGGCGTCGTAGCGCGTTCCGTTTTTTCCCGTATTTTCACGGGCTTGGCATCGGCTTAAAGCTTTAGCAAGGCGCTTTCCACAATGATGAATTCTTGAAGAAGCGGCACACCGGCGGAACCGGCGGGACAGCGCAACGAGCAAAGGTTAACGGCGATTTCTCCCCAACGCAGATGCTCACTTATGTTTTCGCACTGCAACATTGCAATCGGGGCGCACGCTCCTCATTTGAGCGGAATACTGGCAAAAGAGGAGCGGCCATGCCTAAGCTAACGCCGGAGGGCGAAGAGATCGTGGCGGGCATTGCCCAACGCTACGGGATTAGCGCAGACGCCGTCAAAACGATGCTGGATGCCGTGTCAAGGGGAGGCGGCTCCATGGCGCAGTTCAACGTGCCCGAGCTCGGCGGCGGCGGCCAATGGATGCTGGGCGGCATGACCATGGTCGGCGATATGTTCAACAACTCCCTGAAGGCGACCGTCGACAATCTTTGCTACGAATTGTCGAACCTCTTGGCGAATCAGCCGGGGGTTTGGGCGCCGGTCCCTCAGTTTCAGTCACAGAGCCAGGGCGGCGCTCAGCAACGAAGCCAGGGCGGCGGTCAATTTCAAAACCAGGGCGGGGCAGGCAGCGGCAGCGGAGGCGTAAGCCTTTTCGTACCGCAATCTTCATCTTCCTTCGGATGGTGGCCGGCGGAGCTTGGAAATCCATCCTCGACGGGCTCGCAGAATTCCTTGCGCTATGCCTACTTTCCCGGAACGAACCGGCTCGCAATCGATTTCGGCGGCCGGATTCAGATATACGATACAACGGGCTACGACATTCAGGGATTCGGTCAGCAGCAAAGCGGCGATGCATCCTTGACCTTCACAAGCCAGCGCGGCCTCGTCCGCGTCGACAGTCTCCCCCGGATTGGCGGCACGGATGCCGCCCCTAAGGCTGCGCCTGAAATATTCGCGCCCGCGGCGCAGCACTCCGCAGCGGCAGCCAGTAACCTCGATTCAAGCTCGATCCTGACACTGCTCGAGCAGCTCGGTGCACTCAAGGAAAAGGGCGTCCTCACCGAGGAGGAATTCGCCGCGAAAAAAGCGGAGCTTCTGGCGCGGCTTTAAAGCGCTCTCGAGAGAGGGTTTTGTCCGCGATCAAAATTGCGGACAAACAAGAGATTGTTTCAATTGAAAATTTTCGCTTAAATGGGCTTCAACTATAAGTTGCTAAATGTGAAGACGGCCAATAGGGCCAGTTTTCAAAGAAAGCAACGAAAAATGGCGAACCCTTCTCCTTCCACACTTGCAATCGACTCGATCGCTCAATGGCTCGCAAACGCCGCCGAAGCGGCTCGCGGGCTCGACCGCGCTGCAGCGCAAGACCTTTGCTCTTTGCTGCACATCGCTGCCTGCGAGGCTGAGCGCGTTCGCAAAGCCATGCGCAAGGCTGCGCCGAAAAAGGCCGCAGCAAAGGCCGATAAAAAGCCCGCGAAGCGCGAGCGCGCATCCGAGGCCAAAGCGGCCCCTCAGCAGGCCAGAAGCCGCCGCAAGGCAGCTGCCTCAGCCAACGGCGTGGCCGCTCATTAAAGCCTATGTCCCTCGATAAGCCGGTCGCAGGCGCTGATAAAGTATCGCGTCTTTGGCCCGGGCACCGGCTTCTTATTTTCCGCTGCGGTCTTAAAATACATACCGCGCGCTAACCGCGCAGGCCCAGGGCGCCAATTGCGAGCGCCGCCCAGCCCGCGATGAAAAACATTCCGCCTACCGGAACGAATTTGGTGGTTGAAGCGAAACCGCCGGCGACATGCGCGTAAATACCGCCGGAGAACAAGACGATCCCGATTGTGAATGCGGTCGCGGCGGCTTGCATCGCCCACGAGGAAAAACTGGTGCGGTATGCTTCCGATTGAAGCATTAGCAACCCAACTCCCAATAGCGCGAGCGCATGGAGCGCGTGGTTATGCTGGGCTGTCGTATAGCTTCGCAAAGCCCCGTCGAGCGAGGCCTCGCCGGGCAGCAAATGCGCGCCGATAGCGCCTGCCACCACCGCTAGACCGCCCAAGACCGCAGCAAGGAAAATCCAATAGTGCGCAGACATCGAAATCGCCTTTCATTTGCTTCAACGAGCTACCCTTGGCCCTTGCTGGAAAAGAGGGGCGCGATAGGTACTAATCAACAGCAGAGATCGCGTTCGGCCGGAGCTTTGTCAAATCGCTCCAGAGGCGCAGCGATTGGCGCCGGCGCAACGCCGTCTGTCCAGAGTTTGAAAACGATCGAATCGAGCAAGGCCTCGAAAGACGCGTCCACGATGTTTGGCGAAACGCCTACCGTGAACCAGCGCTGCCCGGTCTTGCGGTCCAGGCTTTCGATCAGGACGCGCGTCACGGCGTCCGTGCCCCCTGTGAGGATACGCACCTTAAAGTCCGCCAGCTCCAGATTCTGAATGCTCGGCTGATAGATGCCGAGGTCGCGGCGCAGCGCCTGGTCGAGCGCATGCACCGGGCCGTTGCCTTCGCCCGCGTTGATAAGCAGCTCCCCGCCGATCCTGACCTTCACAATGGCATCGGAAACCGTAACAAGCTCGCCTCTCGCGTTGTGCCGCCGCTCGACCATGACGCGGAAGCTTTCCACCTCGAAAAATTGCGGCACCTGGCCGAAGGCGCGGCGCGCGAGCAGCTCGAAGGAAGCCCCAGCGGCTTCATAGGCATAGCCCAGAGCCTCCTTCGTCTTCACCTCGTCCAAGAGCGCGGCAAGGCGCGGATCGTCCTTGTCCACCTCCATGCCGATGCGCGCCAGCTCCGCCAGGATGTTCGAGCGCCCGGCCTGGTTCGAGACGAGCAGCTTGCGCGCATTGCCGACGCTTTCCGGCGGCACATGCTCGTAGGTGCGCGGTTCTTTGCTGACGGCCGAAGCGTGGATGCCGCCCTTATGCGCGAACGCGGATTCGCCGACATAGGGCGCGTGCCGGTTGGGCTGCCGGTTCAGAAGCTCGTCGAACTGGCGGGAAACGGTGGTGAGCGTGCGAAGCGTTTCGGCCGTCACGCCGGTTTCGAAGCGGCTCGCGTAATCCTCCTTCAGGATCAGCGAGGGGATGATCGAAGTCAGGTTCGCGTTGCCGCAGCGCTCGCCAAGCCCGTTCAGCGTGCCCTGGATCTGCCGGGCGCCCGCGCGAACCGCGGCAAGCGTGTTGGCGACCGCGTTCTCCGTATCGTTGTGTGCGTGGATGCCAACGCGCTCGCGGGGGATGTGCCGGACAACCGCGGCGACGATCTCTTCGACCTCATGCGGCAGCGTGCCGCCGTTCGTGTCGCAAAGCACGATCCAGCGCGCCCCCGCGTCACAGGCGGCCTTCGCGCAAGCGAGCGCATAGCTGGGATTGGCCTTGTAGCCGTCGAAGAAATGCTCGCAGTCGATCAGCGGCTCGCGGCCGGCACCTTGGATCGCGTCCACGGAGGCGGCGATGGCTTCGAGGTTTTCCTCGCCCGAGATGCCCAGCGCGACCTCTACATGATAATCCCAGGACTTCGCCACGAGGCACACCGCGGCCGCGTTTGCCTGGACGACGGTCTGAAAGCCCGGATCGTTCGAGGCCGAGCGCCCGGCGCGCTTGGTCATGCCGAACGAGGTGAGCTTCGCCTTTAGACGCGGCGCGGCCTCGAAAAACGCGGTATCGACGGGGTTTGCACCGGGATAGCCGCCCTCGATATAGTCGATGCCCAGCGCATCGAGGCATCCCGCGATGACGCGCTTGTCCTCCAGCGAGAAGTCGACGCCGAGCGTCTGCGCCCCGTCGCGGAGCGTGGTGTCGTAAAGATAAAGCCGCTCTTTCATGGCATGTCCTTGGAAGCATCCCCAACATATTGCCGGGGAGTTAGGGTCGGGGCACTGACCCTCTCCCCTTGCGGGAGAGGGTGGCCGCGCAGCGGCCGGGTGAGGGGTTCTTTTCC
>JBKQOR010000131.1:0-3644 GCA_052145435.1 Rhodomicrobium sp.
TGATCGAGATCGAACGCTCCTGTCTTCCGGACTAGATCGCTGAGTTTCCGGTAGCCGTAAGTGCGCGGGTCGAAGTCGGAGGCGATGTTGGCGAGGCGCTGCCCCACCATGCCCAAGCCCACCCAGCCGTCCTCCGTTTCCATCTGCTCGATGGCCTTGTTCAGAATCGGAATGGCTGCGCTGGGGGGTTGGAGAGCCTTGGAGGAAGGCCCTTCGGGAGCCGCGGCCTGGGCCTCGGGCAGCAAATTCTCGGTGTAAACGAACCGGCGGCATGCCTGCCGGAAGCTCTCGGGGGTCTTCTGTTCGCCGAACCCATACACATCGGCGCCCTGCTCCCGCAGACGCGATGCAAGGCGCGTGAAGTCGCTGTCCGAAGAGACGAGACAGAACCCGTCCAGCCGGCCGCTGTGCAAAAGGTCCATGGCGTCGATCACGAGCGCGATATCGGACGCGTTCTTTCCGGTCGTATAGGCGAACTGCTGGTACGGATCGATCGCATATTTTGCGAGGATCTCGGCCCATGATTTCAAGCGCTGGCCCGAGAAATCTCCATAAATGCGCCGGACACTAGCCTCGCCGAATTTGGCGACCTCTTCGAAAAGCCCGGCGGCGATGCGTGGCGAGGTGTTGTCTGCATCGATCAGAATAGCAAATCGGGGCAAGCGGGCTTCTTCTGCCATGTTGAGCGCCTTGATGAGCATGGGGCCGCTGGGATCGAATCTCCCAGGCTATTAATAGACTCGATCATCCCAATTGGTGAAGCCTGAATGTATTCCGCGACGCGTTTTCCAGGAAGCCAAGAGGCGCCGGTGCCCACTACGCCGGAGCGGGACAGTCTTTATGATAAATTCACGAGATTCGGGCATCGCGTTCGAACTCAAGCCTTGAAGAAAGCACATCCCCCTCCATGTACCATCCACCTGGATGGAGATGAGATGTCAAATAACGTGCGAGAGCTGCGCCCGAAGACGGCCGATACCGAGAAGATCACGATCAATCTTGGCTTTATCGATCTCGGCCACGTCGACCTGCTCGTGCAGGAGGGGTTCTATTCCAACCGCACCGACTTCATTCGAACCGCCATCCGCAATCAGATCGAACGGCACGCGGACGTGGTCCGCAAGGCCGTGACGCGCGAGAGCGTCGATCTCGGCCTCCGGCATTTCAGCCGGGCGGATCTCGAAGCGGTGCGGGAGGCAGGACAGATGCTTGATATTCGCGTCTTGGGCCTTGCCAGCATCGCAGAAGACGTCACTCCCGAACTCGCCCGTGCCGTCATCGCCTCGCTGGCCGTCTTGGGCGCGCTTCACGCAAGCTCCGCGGTCAAGGCCGCCCTTCAGGATCGCATGCAATAAGTTCCGGCATTGGGGGACCAAGCCCTCGATGCTTTTCTCACCGCAGAAGGCACCCGCATGACCTATCAAATGCCCCCTGAGATGGCGGAAGCGACCCGTCTCACCCGCCTTGGCAAACTCGCTGAGGCAACGGCCCTCATTCAACGGCTGCTCCAGGGCAAACACCCCCCGGGTCCGGCGAGCGGCATCCCGTACGCCACTATCGACGTCCCGGACGATGGTGTGCCGCCGCGCGCGCAGCCAGGAGCCCGTTTCAATGGGCCGCGGGCGGTTAGGCCCCGCACCAGCTTGAGAGAGACCGTGCGCCGCCTCGCCGCAATGGCCAAAGCTTCCAGTCTTGACGGCCGCTTCGCGCAGCGGCCGGTTCCCGATCCTCTGCCCGAAGGTGCGTCGTTCACGGCGGCCACCTACTCCAACGCCGCCGGTACGCGCAACTACAAGCTCTACATCCCCAGTATCAGTTCGAGCGAGCGGCTTCCCCTGATCGTGATGCTGCATGGCTGCACCCAATCCCCCGACGACTTCGCTGCCGGCACGCGGATGAACGCGCTCGCCGAGGAGCAAGGCTTCCTCGTCGCCTATCCAGCCCAGCATGCCCTGGCCAATGCCAAGCACTGCTGGAACTGGTTTAAACCCGGCGATCAGAGCCGCGATCAGGGGGAGCCTTCGCTGATCGCAGGCATTACCCAGGACATTATGCGCGATCATCCTGTGGATCCGGCGCGGGTCTACATTGCGGGGCTTTCAGCAGGCGGGGCGGCGGCAGCTATTATGGGCGACGCTTATTCTGATCTCTACGCAGCGGTGGGGGTGCATTCCGGTCTACCCTCCGGAGCGGCCAGCGATCTCCCTTCGGCCTTCGACGCTATGCGCGTTGGGGCGGCGATTAAAGAGCGAAGTACCCGGATTGTCCCAACGATCATCTTTCACGGTGACAAGGATCCGGTTGTCCATCCGCGCAACGGAGACGCGGTCGCCGCGCAGGCGCTGGGGGCCGCTGCCGGATTGCGGCAGACAACGCAGCACGGCCAGGCTCCTGGCGGCCATGCCTATAGCCGCATGATCCATACCGACGCCGAGGGCCGGACGATGTGTGAACAATGGAACATCCGCGAAGCAGGGCACGCATGGGCGGGCGGTAGCCCATCCGGCTCTCACACCGATCCGCACGGTCCCGACGCGTCGAGAGAGATGGTGCGGTTCTTTTTCGAGCACCGGGTGAGCAAATAAACCCCCTTTAGCGCCAGACCAGCAATCTGTGGCCGTGCAACCGTTCGCTGGACACACGCCACTAACAAAAATGCCGCGCGATATGCAACGCGCTGTCATTGCGACAATGGCCGGCGTAATGCAATTGGCCTCGGTGGAAAATAGTAAAGTGGATTAAGTTGTCACCCCACCAGTGCCGTCCGCTAAGCGCTCATGGTGGCCGTGCCAGCAGGCGCCGGCTCCGTCAACAATGAGGCACACGCCCATCTGCATTTCATGATAGCTGGGCAAGACCGATTCCCGTGAGCAGTCACTCGGCTCCCACATTGAGGCCGGCGGTCGATGGTATTGCACTGTCTCGATCCAGCGCCTTCTGAAGATGACGAGGATCAATGGTCACCATCTCGATCGAAGCATTAGAATTTTCCACCGGCACAAAAATCATAGTTGAGATGCGGCGGTAGACCGGAAACGACAGTTCCTGTATGAGCTCTTCGTCGGTTACGACTCGATAGTTTCCAGGCGGCAGCACCCGATCAACACCTTTCAGCTCGAAGGGATGGCTGAAGACAACAGTTTTGCTGTGCGAACGCGTCATCATTGGAGCTTCGCTGCTTGGGTCCGGCCGGCGTCCGAGGCCGGCGCGCCCACTGTCGATGTTGCGAGCCATAGGTTTATTCTCAAGCTGACGCGGCGCGTATCCGCGACAGCGGTCGCGACGCCGATTGAGTTGTTAGCCACACGGGAAGGGAAGGCGTCCAGAGGCCAAAAGAGCGGGAGATCCTGGTTTTGCACCGGACTGGTGCGTCCATTTTCGATCAATGGCTCAGTACAAAACATGCGAAGCGGGCATCGATTACACCACCCTCAACGCCGTGGGGCAAACCTCGCTGCAAAGGACGCGTTTTGCCGCCGGCAGGCTCGACGCCGAGGATGCTCAGGTCATCCAGGGGGCCATCAATCACGACGAAGGCGGCCGTCGACTTATCGCGAAGGGCAATGGCTTTTTCCCTCGCCTGCCGGGCGGATTCCCGGAACTTGGCAAGAGCGCGGTCAATCGCAGAGATGTGCTCCTCATCG
>JBKQOR010000132.1:0-5442 GCA_052145435.1 Rhodomicrobium sp.
CACCGTCGTCTGAATGGCTCTGCCTCCCGCCATGCACGATCCAGCTTGCAATAATCCCCCCTGCCGGTGGCAAGGGGGCGGATGTTGCACGCGCACTGCCCTTGAAAATGAACATCAGAGCAATCCACGGACAAGTTACCGATGTTGCGTTGGATCGCCACGGCGGCAAACGCCGCCTCGCGATGACGTCGCGTCCGATGAAGCGCTCGGCGCGTTAAGCGTGCCGCTTGCGAGTCTGACCAGAATTTACTATATTATGGTCGGAAGGGAGCGCAGAGATGACAAACTGGCAGGTGCAGGACGCAAAGACGCACTTTAGCGAGCTGATCGAGCGAGCGCGGAGCGAAGGTCCGCAAACGATCACGCGGCATGGGGCGGAGCGCGCCGTGCTTTTGTCCATCGAGGACTACCGCAAGCTGACGGCGCCGCATGCGGACTTTAAAGCCCATCTGCTGGGCGGCCCCAAGGTGGACGATTTTGAAATCGAGCGTGATCGCGATTTGGGCCGGGATACCGAATTTTGAGCATGGCGGGCTTTCTTATCGATACCTGTGTGCTGTCGGAGACGCGCAAGCGGCGGCCAGATACAGGAGTTGTGCAATTCCTTGCAAATGCGGATGCGGTGCAGCTTTACCTCAGCGTGTTAACCATCGGCGAGATGCGCAAAGGCATAGCGAAAAAGCGGCTGACGGACCCGGATGCCGCCGGTCAGATCGGTGCGTGGGCAGCGCGAATCGAGACGGATTTCGCGGACCGCATCCTTCCCGTGGATGTGGCGGCGGCGCGGCTCTGGGGCGATCTCAGCGCGGCAGGCCGCGCGCCGGTTATCGATACGCTGATTGCGGCGACGGCGCTCGTGCACGGGCTGACGGTCGTGACCCGGAACGGGAAGGACTTCGCGGCGAGCGGCGTGCCTGTGCTCAATCCGTGGCGCGAGTGAGAACCGGATGATCAAAGCGCTCGCCCTGCTGTTGCTGGTTATTTTCGCGGTTCACTTTTACATGCTGGCCCGGACCGGGCATATCGATCCATGCGACGCCGCCTTCGCCAAGATCGAGTACGGGAATATAAACGATTATAAATACAAGCGGCGCGAGCTTGTTATCGACGAGGAGGAGCAAGTCCTGTTCGGCTATATCAACCGGAGAGATATTCTCCAATGCTACAAGATCGCGCTGTTTTGAGGCGTCTATCGACTATCATTGAGAGTACGAAAATGACGATGGTGAGGTATCGGACGACTTACAAATTTATGAGGACAGAAAAAAAGTTTCGGTTACTGAGTTAAGATTTAGGCGCTTATCCGAAAGGGGGCCCCAGCGAAGAAAGAAATATTTTTGGATGGATGGATTTTTGATTTGATAACAAGTTCCTTGTTACCCTTTTTTAAGGTTTTATCATTCGGGTCAAGATAGAATATACATCTATTTAGGTGGATTTCAACTTCACAAATGCCATTATATTCTGGGTTATCTATCTTCAAATCGATCACTCTAGGGCGTACGCCAAGGAAAAATGGCAAGTTACATGCTTCGCCAACGAAAGCATTTACAAGCTTGCTCGCTTGATCATGATTGATAGTGCATAGTTCTACCCATTGGGCACTACAACGTACTTTCTTGCGCGAGCGTTCTGACCAGGCGGGTACAAGATATTTCACCACCGCAGCCACCAGCAAGGAGAACGCAGCACCCGCGAAAAGTAGTATCCAATCTTTGGGTTGCATATTTCTGCGCCTCTCCAAATCCCACCTTCTGGTAGCTGATTCTTGCCTGTTATTCGACCAGCGACCAGGATTTCCCTGGTGGTTGATACTTCTAGCGGAGTGCCCATTCTAACTCGGGCAGCCTTGGTGGATGAGGCCACCCTGCCCGAATACCTGGGCGTAACCGGCGCGCTGGCCTTCAAAATCGCGCCATTCGCCCTAAGGTAAGGGGCGAGTAACCTTCGGCGGCAGGCTGGGGCCAGTAAGCCTTTGACACAGACACATATCTCGGTGCGCGGCGCGCTCGAGCACATTTGGGGGAAATGTGCTATAGTTGGCGCAAGCGAACCATGGACAAACGCTCTCTGCAAAAACTGAGGATTTGAAAGTGCGCAGGCTCGTTGAGGCTGCCCGCAAAGAGCCTGTAACCGTGCGCGAAGATGGGGAGCCTGTTGCCGTGGTGCTATCGCCCGAAGAGTTCGAGCGGCTCGATGAGCAGGATCGCATCCGGCGCGAGGCGAAAGCCCGGCTGCGGCAGACGATGGCCGCTTTCCAGGCTGAGGCTGCGGGCGAGGGGTTCACGGAAGCGGAGCTAGACCGGGTTTTAGCCGATGAGAGTTAAGCGCATCTGGGGCGATTGACGCGACTACGGCGAAGCAGTACATTATGAATGAAAACGATTTTGAATGGGACGAGGCCAAAGCCCGCCTCAACCTCCGCGATCACGGCCTGAGCTTCGAAGTCGCGCGCGAGGCGTTCGACGATTTTTATGCCTATGAATGGGCTGACGAGCGGGAAGACTATGGCGAGGAGCGGTTTAATCTAACCGGAATGGTCAGGGGCCGCTTGATCACCGTTACATACACGATACGCGAGCACGATACGTGAGACAAAGCTACGCCTCATTTCCGCCCGCAAGGCCGAACCACGGGAACGACGCCGCTACCATGAGCAAAAAGACTAACAAAGCCTCCGAAACTTTCGATTGGTCGCGTTTCGATGCGCTGACCGATGACGATGTTCACGCGGCGGCTGTCGCCGATCCCGATGCCCAGCCTTGGACCGAAGAGCAGTTCGCAAAGGCCAAGCGCACGCCCCGCGTCAAGATCGTCCGCCGCGTCTTGAAGCTGACGCAGGAGCAATTTGCCGGACAATTCGGCATCCCGCTTGGCACTCTGCGGGATTGGGAGCAGGGGCGCAAGGAACCCGACCAGGCGGCCCGGTCGTATCTGCTCGTTATAGCAAGCGATCCCGACGCTGTGCGTTATGCGCTCAAGAATGCTCGCCAGCCGGAGGCCGCGGAGTGAGCGCAAGAAGTTTGCGCAAACATGTTTTTCGGCGCCCCAGCGAACATGCTGCGGATCGCAATAGCTGGGCGTAACCCGCGCGCTGGCCTTTAAAATCCCGCATATCGCCCTAAGGTAAGGGGCAAGTAACCTTCGGCGGCAGGCTGGGGCAAGTAAGCCTTTGACACAGACACATATCTCGGTGCGCGGCGCGCGCGAGCACAATCTCAAGAACATTTCGCTCGACATTCCGCGCGAGAAGCTCGTGGTGATCACCGGCCTGTCGGGCTCGGGCAAGTCGAGCCTCGCCTTCGACACCATCTATGCCGAGGGCCAGCGCCGCTATGTCGAAAGCCTCTCGGCCTATGCGCGCCAGTTCCTGGAGCTGATGCAGAAGCCCGACGTGGACCACATCGACGGGCTGTCGCCGGCCATCTCCATCGAGCAGAAGACGACCAGCCGCAACCCGCGCTCGACGGTGGCAACGGTCACCGAGATTTACGATTACATGCGCCTCTTATGGGCGCGCGTGGGCGTGCCTTATTCGCCGGCAACGGGGCTGCCGATCGAGAGCCAGACCGTGGGCCAGATGGTGGACCGCGTGCTGGGGCTGCCGGAGGGTACGCGGCTTTATCTGCTCGCGCCGATGATCCGCGGCCGCAAGGGCGAGTACCGCAAGGAATTTGCCGATCTACAGAAGCGCGGCTTTCAGCGCGTGAAGGTGGACGGGACGTTTTACGAGATCGCCGATGTGCCGGCGCTCGACAAGAAGATCAAGCACGACATCGACGTCGTGGTGGATCGCATCGTGGTGCGCGGCGATATCGCGAGCCGGCTCGCCGACAGCTTCGAGACGGCGCTGGAGCTGGCGGACGGCATCGCGGTGGTTGAGTTTGCGGATAAGCCCAAGGGCACAACCCCTCACCCTGTCCCTCTCCCTATGGGAGAGGGGACGCCCGAACAACGGCCACAGCCGGACTCCCTCTCCAATCGCGCTTCCTCGGAAGCGCGACAACTCCAAGATGCCAACACGGCAAGCCGTGTTGGCGGGGAGAGGGCTGGGGTGAGGGGAGCGAGGGCAGAGAAGGTGCCCGAACCCGAACGCATCACCTTCTCGCAGCGCTTCGCCTGCCCGGTGTCAGGCTTCACCATCGACGAGATCGAGCCGCGGCTGTTCTCCTTCAACAACCCGTTCGGCGCCTGCCCGAAATGCGACGGCCTCGGCACGGAGCTGAAGTTCGAGCCCGCTCTCACCGTGCCCGATGCCTCGCTCAGCCTCCGCAAGGGCGCCATCGTGCCCTGGGCACGCACCGGCAACACCTCGCCCTATTACACGCAGACGCTCCAAGCGCTCGCCGCTCACTACAATGTCTCGATGGACACGCCTTGGAGCAAGCTGCCGAAACACGTGCAAGACGCGATCCTGTTCGGCTCGGGCGGCGAGCCCATCGCGTTTACCTATGACGACGGCATGCGCAGCTACACGACGCGCAAAGCCTTCGAGGGCGTTATCACGAATATCGAGCGGCGCTGGAAGGAAACCGACAGCCAGTGGGTGCGTGAGGAGCTGTCGCGCTATCAGTCCGACGCGCCGTGCGAGGAGTGCAAAGGCTTCCGGCTCAAGCCGCAGTCGCTGGCGGTTAAAATCGCCGGCAAGCATATTGGCGAGGCATCGCGGCTTTCAATCCGCGCGGCGAATGACTGGTTCGCCACGCTGCCGGACGCGCTTACCGTTAAGCAGAACGAAATCGCCAATCGCATCCTGAAGGAAATCCGCGAGCGCCTGCGCTTCTTAAACGACGTCGGCCTCGATTATCTGGCGCTTTCGCGCAATTCCGGCACGCTGTCGGGCGGCGAAAGCCAGCGCATCCGGCTCGCCTCGCAGATCGGCTCGGGGCTGACCGGCGTGCTCTATGTCCTCGACGAGCCGTCCATCGGCTTGCACCAGCGCGACAATGCGCGCCTGCTCGTCACGCTGAAACATTTGCGCGATCTCGGCAATTCGGTGCTGGTGGTCGAGCATGATGAGGAGGCGATTCTTGAAGCCGATCATGTGGTCGACATCGGCCCCGGCGCCGGCGTGCATGGCGGGCACATCATCGCGGAAGGAACGCCCGCCGAAATCATGGCGCACCCCGAAAGCCTGACCGGGCAATATCTCACCGGCAAGCGCGCGATCCCGTTGCCGCCCGAGCGGCGCAAGATCGACAAGCGCCGCCAGCTCACCGTTCGCGGCGCGCGCGGCAACAACCTGAAGAACGTCACCGCTTCGATCCCGCTCGGCTGCTTCACAGCGGTCACGGGCGTCTCCGGCGGCGGCAAATCCACGCTTCTGATCGAGACGGTCTGGAAGGCCGCGACCCGGCGGCTCCATGGCGGCGGCGAGGCGCCCGAGCCCTTCGACGCGCTCGACGGCATCGAGTTCCTAGACAAGGTCATCGACATCGACCA
>JBKQOR010000133.1:0-10919 GCA_052145435.1 Rhodomicrobium sp.
CCTAAATCCGGCAGTTGGCGCCTGCCGCAGCGTCGCTCCCGCGCAGGCGGGAGCCCATATAAGAGCTTGTTCCAACGCCAGAAATGGATTCCCGCCTTCGCGGGAATGACGCTGCGGAATGGCTCACCCTGCGGGTGCGCGGCAAAAATCGCCAAGCATGCTGCTCCGGCAGGTGTTTTGCGGCTGACGCCGGTTCAACTGCCGGATTTAGGTTGAAAGACAGCTTCCCGGCCTCGGATTGTCATACCTGCGAAGCAGCATGTGAAGAAATCGGACGCTCGCTCTGCGAATGACTCGCAACCGTCATTCCCGCGAAGGCCCTCCGCGGGGCTGGCGTTGCGGCCGTTTTGCCCCGCGTTCCACCGATGGATCGAATCGAAGTGCCGGATTTAGGATGAAAACTGTATATTTACAAAGCATCGCGCTTGATATATTTAGCGCTATCGTTCAATAACTTGAGATTATTCTGAAGCGTGGGATTATCAGGCTCCAGTGCACGGGCTTTCATAAATTTTACTCTGGCAACCTTTAAATTGCCGCGCAACATATATGAAAAGCCCTGGTTATTGAGGATTTGCACGGTCTCGCCGGAAAGTTTGATCGCTGTTTGGTAGGCGCGGTCTGCCAAATCGAAACGCCTCATCCGGTCATAGCTTGCCGCAAGTCCGATCCAAGAAGCGGAATCTTTGGGCGCCTTTTCGACGGCCTCGCGGAAATAACGCTCGGAAAGGCCGTAGTCGCCGCGATTGAAATGTTCGAGGCCGAGCCGGTAGGGCTCATCCGAAGGCAGAGAGTTGGCACCGGAGACGATTTGAGCCGGTGACGCTTGCTCCCCGCCGATCTTCGCGGTTGAGGCAGGGTCTAAGGACCCGCTACAGCTGCCAAGCGAGAATGCGAGCGATGCGGCAATAACGGCGTGGCGCAATGGCAATTTGCCACGCCGGGCGGCTGCGCTCGCTTCCGCGGATTGTCCGTTGAGCTTGGTTTGCAAGCCGGCTGGCTCTTCCCCTGTGTTGCACGCCGTCATGGCAATCACCTTCCGCTCGAAGCCGCGTTGGAGCCCGCACCGCCAGGGCTGATCGCCTCGGAGACCGGGGCCTGCGCTGCCTCGCGCAACTTGGTTACGTCCTGATAGCGGCGGATCGCACGCGACATGCGTTCGCCGCTCGCCGGGATATTCCTGTTTGCGGCGTTGGGCGGCCAGGGATCGATGGTGTGAATTGCCGAGTTTAACTCCTTGGCATCTCCCGCCCCGGCGGTCACGCCTTCGGTTCTTTGAGCGTAATAGCCCATGAAATCCTCAAATAGCCCGCCGCCCGCCCGCGCGTTTGCAGAGACCGTCAGGACAACCAGAAAAACCAAGCCCGTTCTCTTTGCCATCGTGGCTATTCCTTTCGATGTGCGCTTGCCTTTTGCCTTCACTGCTGGGGCATCATATGGCCGTAAGGTCCGGAGATACCCCCTCCCGAAGAAACGAACTCGGTGAACTGCTTGGAAACCTCCTCCTGGCCCAGCAGGAACAAGTCAGCGTCGTTGCTTGGAAGGGTTGCATCGAGCGGCGTGGCCAGCCGCTGCCCTGGAGCAGCAGGAGCAGCCAGATGCGCGGTGACGATAACCACAAGGTCCGTTTCGTTCTGTTGATACCCCGAGCTGCGGAACATGGTGCCAAGAACGGGCACCGAACCAAGCCACGGCACTTGCGAGATATTCCGCAAGCCCTCCCTCTGGAGCAGCCCCGCGATGGCGAAGCTTTGCCCATCGCGCAATTCGACGGTCGTGCGCGCCTCCCGCTTTGTTAGCGCAGGTATTGTGAAGCCCTGGTTTTGAATCGCGTTCGTATAGTCGAGCTCGCTGACAGACGGCGTCAGGCGAAGGTTGATGACACCATTGGCCAGCACCGTGGGCATGAATGTCAGTTGCACGCCGAATGGCTTGTAGTCCACGGTGATGGTGGGGGTCGCGCCCGACGATGGCTGCACCACGGGCACCGGTACTTCGCCGCCCGCAAGGAAGCTTGCCGTATCGCCGGAGAGCGCAACAAGATCGGGCTCTGCCAGACGGCGTGCAAGTCCCTTCGACTCCAGCGCAGAAACCAGAGCATCTATGTTCAGCCCTTTGCTTGCAAGACCGGCAAGGCCGACGGCGAAAGGTGCGCCGGTACTGCCGCTAAGCGCGCCGGCCGTTTGAAACAACGGCAATCCTCCCGGCGTGGCATTGGGGCTTTGGCCAATCTGCGCAGGGGCACCTGCCCCCGTATTGAAACCCATGGTTCCTTTGCCATTGGACGCCAACAGGTTCACGCCGAGGTCCCGCTCCGCGTTGCGGCTCGCTTCGATGAAACGCACCTTGAGCAGAACCTGTTGCGCTGGAGCAATCTTGATCAGATTGATAAGCTGGCTTTCGGGCGCCATAGCCTTGGCGATGGCAGCCGCTTGCTCTGCGTCCACGGCATTTTTCGCCTCGCCTCCAAGGATCAGTTGCTCTTGGCTGCTCGAAACGGAGATGCCCCGGCTTGCGATATTCGCATGGATTTTTGCGGCGATGGTTCGCGTGTCGAGGGTTACCTCGACGTCGAGTATGCCGATGATGCGTTTGTCCTTATCGAAGAGCGATACATTCGTGGTCCCGGCCTTTTTTCCTTGAAGGTAGAGAACGCGATCGGACATCGGCAGAACGTCGGCGATCTCGGGCGATCCCACGACCGCGGAGGCGAACGGCCTTTCCAACTCGAACGTGCGCGACTTTCCGCGCGTCACCTTGATGGAGCGGAAGAGACTGGCGGACTGGAACTGCTCCTGCGCATTGGCCGGGTCCAGCCGCAACTTTCCATTGCCAAATGGCACGGCAAACACGACAACGACTAGCGCAAGCCGCACTGAAGACAGTATCGCAAGCTTGCTGACGCTAAATAACCTTCGCGGCACGCCTTACATCCTTCCGGGTTTGACGATTCTGCTACGCGGTTACAAACGCACTACAATGAGCAATACGCACGCTTCCCGTGAGCAAGAACCGGCATACCGGGCGGGAATTTAGACGATTTACCCGAAGCTGGCTCATTGGCTACGGTCTTATTTTTACCATACCTCACAACCGTTGCACAATCGTAAGTTGTGGCTATCGGATCTAAGGCACCGCTCAAATCGCATCCCAAGCTAATTCGCCGCCCGCTGGGACCAGAGCAGCCACCGCCCTAACTGCTTGTATGTAAACTTGTAAAACACGCCGACGGCGCCAGCGTGATGCTGCTGAAACCCGGGGTATAGAAACGGAAGCTAAAGCTCGCGGCAACCTGCACGCCGCAGGATGGGTTCGAGACGCTGAACGTGGACGGCGCCACCGTCATACCCCAGGACTCAGCGGCTGCATCGTTTTGGATCTGTGCCGTGGTCCCGCAGGCCACAGTGTTGACCGCGGCGCAGCGCGCTGCCGCCTCGGACGCGCGGTAAAGCGTGGTGTAGGTCCACATCAAACGGCCCATATCGATAATCCCAAGGAGAAAGAGCAAGAGCACCGGCAATACGATGCCAAACTCAAGCGCAGTTGAACCACGCTTATCAAGATGTGGCCAATAGTTGTGCGCCGTTCCGGTCATGAGCTAGTTCTGCCTCAGGATCGATTGCGCCGATACCGTAGACGGCAAGTTGTACCCGGAATTTAGGATGATGGAGCGGCGCGTAAGCGTCACGGCGATGCTGATATACTGACTTGGCAGGGAACCGCTCGGGCATATCGCAGTGCATGACGCCACCATGGCGATGCCGGTGCTGCTGGGGCAGCCGCAGGACTGAGTGGCTGTCGCGCTCATGCCTGACAGCGGTGTTGCGTTCACGGCCGCGTTTTCGATGCCAGAGGGGCTCCAGCCGTTTTTAGCGGCGTAAAAAAGTCCGGCTTCCGCTGCGACAGTCACCTGCATCGCCTGATAAATGGAGAAGCCGATCTCGACGATGCCGGTCACGAGAATGGCGAGCAGGGGAATGGCGATGCCGAATTCTATCGCCGCGGTGCCCTTGCGATCGCGGCGGGCGGCTCTGCCAAACCTTAAAATGGTGGCGACCATCTCGTTCCTCTACTCGACCAGAAGGCTCGCGCTACCGCCGCCGATCGGGCTGACGCCGCTATTGCTGCAATTGCTGCTGAACTGGGAAGAGGAGCCGCCGCTAAATTGAATCTGCCACGCGATCAGTTGCGTGCACGCCGACGCGCCTGCGCCATTTGAGAACACGACTTGCTGAGTGGGCAGGTATAGCGCACCCGTGAAGGTCTCGCTTGCCCCGCCAATAAAGTTATTCACGCTGCTGTTGGGTGAATTGCGATCGGCAAAGAAAAGAATACCTGCCAAGCTTCCCGAGGCCGGGGCGCTCAACGTAACGGATGCCCCATTGCCGATCGTCACGGTTGCATATCCGCCGATGTTTTGGGTCAGCACGATGGTGACGCCCGATCCCGTTACCTTCGCTCCCCCTCCAACAGTAAAGGTGCCTGACTTTATGTAATAGATGCCGGGAGCCATGGACACGCTGGCATCACCCCCTATCGATACACCGTTGCAATACCGGCCGGGCGATATTTGGTGGCTGCCACCCCCGCCTACCGTGAAACTGGTATAGTCGCAGCCGGAGCTTGCCGGCATCGGAACGTTTGCGTAGGGGTCGGCTGTGACGGGCTGGTTCTGGTTCACGCCGTTCGTGGCGTTGATCACGGCGCCGCCGCCGACGCTCACCTGCCCGGCCGCCGATACCGCTTGCGTGTCTAAGCTGGAGCCGCCGGTTACGGACAAAGCTGCAGCCCCTGTCGCATTCACGGCTAGCCCGCAGCCGTTCATAGTAACCGCTGCGCCGTTCGAGATTGTGACTGACGTTTCCGCTGCTGTGTCCGTCGCCAATACGCAGAAATTGCCGTTCGATCCCCCTAACGCCACGGCCCGCGCGCTGACATTGAACAGCGAGGTGCCGAACAATCCGGCCATTATGAGGGTTTGCGGCTGGCTGACGATTGCCTCGACGGCACCGGAATTGCTGGTGTAAGAGCCGCTTTTCGGCGGGTTATTGACGGTGACGGTCACCCCGTTTGCCGCATTCACGAAGCCCAGCGCTGCGGCGATTCCTTGCGCCTCTGTCGCGGCGGGCGCCGGGTAGCCGCGTATCAGCGCCACCGCTCCCCCAAGCGCCGCGGCGTCGGCCACGTTTTGCATTTGCCGGTGTTTGTAAATGACGAGCGGGATCTCGGTGCCGAGCGCCGCCATTCCGATCAGCACGGTCATGAGTATGCCCATCTGGATCGCGACGGAGCCGCGCCGGCTGGACATAAGCTTCCGCGGGGAAACTGCGATCCGGACAACCATGCCGTTGAAATCCACCATGAGCTTAAGCGTGCTAATGCCCACGATCTATAATCGCAGACCCTTAATGCATACTTGTAGAAATCCCTCGATTTGCGCCGCTGGCGTTTCGCCGCGTTCGCCGGCCGCTCTTTAACTTCCATTCGATTTCAATGTGCCGTATGCCCGCAACCCTAGGTTTAGTTTGCCGGCTTAGATTACGCTCGTCCGCCCATTGCCGAAGGAGCCGGAGTTGAGCCCTCTACCGTTCCAATTCCCCTTGCGCGCCGGGCAGCGGCTGGCGCGATTATTGTCCGCTAGGCCGCTTCGGCAGCACCAAGTCTGGCGCTTTTATAGTATTTGGGATTAAGAAGCGGACCGGCGCCAGGGAAGAGGCAGCTTGCGAGGTCTTGCAGCCCCGCGCCTGACGCGAAGAACGCGGCGTGCAAACCGGGGGACGCCAAACCTTCGAGGAGAGGCAATTGACAATCGTCAAAGCCTGCCGCACCCTCCCGCGCGTTAAATTGCAAATTTAGCAACCTTGCCAAAGGCCTCCGGTGTCTGGGGATCCCGCTAAAGTTGTTGCCGCGGCCGGGCGTGAGGCGCCCGAAGAGCGCCCTTGGCTGCGTTGGTATGGGGACGTTCCTCCAAGCCTTTCCTATCCCGATATCACGCTTTACGAAGCCGTGGCAGCGACGGCTGAGCGCACACCGGATGCGGCGGCGTGGGATTTCCTGGACACGGTTGCAACATATCGTCAATTTCTTGGCTCGATCGACACGTGCGCCGATGGGCTCGCCGCCCTCGGTGTTAGGGCGGGCAGCCGCATGCTTGTCGCGATGCCCACATCGCCGCAAGGCGTTATCGCTTTCTATGCGGCGAACAAGCTAGGCGCGGTGCCAGCCTTCGTGCATCCGCTTTCCGCCGCGCCCGAGCTTGAGTACTACCTGAACGTCACAGGCGCGACGATCGTGCTCACCCTCGACGCTCTTTACGGGCGCTTCGCAGTGCTCCGGCCGCGCATTCCGCTTGAGAAGCTCATCCTGGCGCGGATACCCGATTATTTATCGCCTGCAAAAGCGCTGGGTTTCGCCCTCACGAAAGGCCGCAAGATCGCGAAGGTCCCCGCCGATGGGCGCATCGTCTGGTGGAAAGCGCTTATGAATGAGCGGCATCCGGCAGCACCGCGCGCGCCAGCCGCGCCGGACGATCCCGCAGCCATTCTGTTTTCGGGCGGCACCTCAGGCACGCCGAAGGGCATCGTGCTGTCGAGCCGCAACTTCATCGCCGAAGGAATGCAGGTTGGCGCTTGGGGCGGCCCTCTGTGGCAAGGAGCCACGATCCTCGCCATATTGCCGATCTTCCACGGCTTCGGCCTTGGCGTGTGCGTCAACGCGACCTTTATGACCGGCGGCAAGGCCATCCTCGCGCCGATGTTCAGCCCAGAGATTACGGCTAAGCTGATCCGCAAGAAGCGGCCGGGCGTGATCGTCGGCGTGCCCACTCTTTTCGAGGCGCTGGCGCGGGACCCATCGCTCGCAAAAGCAGACCTCGGCTGCTTGGTGGCGGCCTATTGCGGCGCCGACAAGCTGCCGCGCGCGGTAAAAGAGCGCTTCGACGGCCTCGTCGAGCGGCGCGGCGGAAGCGTGAAGCTGCGGGAAGGCTACGGTTTAACCGAGGCCGTGACGGCCATCATGGCCATGCCGCTTGACGAGTATCGCGAAGGCAGCGCGGGCGTACCCTTTCCGGATATGCTCGCCAAAATCTGCCGGCCGGGGACGGACGAAGAGCTGCCGGCGGGCGCCGAAGGCGAGATTTGCTTGTCCGGGCCGTCCATCATGATTGGCTATCTGGACGATCCGGAGGCTACGGCCAAGGCGTTACGCGTGCACGCTGGCGGACGCGTCTGGCTGCAAACCGGCGACCTTGGCCGCATGGATGCGGATGGATTTTTCTATTTCACCGACCGCTTGAAGCGTATGATCAAGTCCTCGGGCTTCAACGTTTTCCCGGCGCAGGTCGAGGCGGCGCTGCAAGAACATCCCCTTGTCCTTCAGTCTTGCGTAATCGGCGTGCCTGACGAGCAGCAAGGGGAGCGGGTGAAAGCTTTCGTGGTGCTTAAAGATGATGCGCTTGTTACGCCGGACACAGAGCGCGAGCTGATAGAACACTGCAGGTCGAAGCTCATCAAATGGTCGTGCCCGCGCAACATCGAGTTCCGCCGGGAATTACCGAAAACGCTGGTCGGAAAGGTTGACTACAGGGCATTGATGGCGGGGGAAAAAGGTAGGCGAGATCCCATGGAAGCGGCCGTTCAATCGACAGAACATGGCGGCGATCGCGTCGCCGCAGCGCTGAAAGCGCATGGAGTGACGCTGCTTTTTACGCTGTGCGGCGGACATATCTCGCCGATCCTCACCGGCGCCAAGGCGCGCGGCATCCGGATCGCCGACACGCGGAGCGAAGCAACGGCGGTGTTCGCCGCCGATGCGGTGGCCAGGCTGACCGGCGTTCCAGGGGTTGCAGCTGTAACGGCGGGTCCCGGCGTCACCAACACCGTGACGGCGCTGAAAAACGCACAGCTCGCGCAATCGCCGCTCGTACTCCTGGGCGGGGCGGCGCCAACCCTGTTGCAAGGCCGGGGCGCGCTTCAGGATATCGATCAGCGCCCAATCGTGGCCTCCGCCGTCAAGCTCGTTAAACAGGTCCGGCACGTCCGCGATCTCGGCCCCGCCGTTGAGAGCGCCTTTGCAGCGGCACGCGCCCGTGTGCAGGGGCCGGCGTTCGTCGAATGCCCGGTCGATCTCCTCTACGAAGAGGCGCTGGTGCGTCGGTGGTATGGCGATGCGGCAGGCAAAGGCGGATCGATTGCAAACCGGCTGCTCCGCTTTTATGTGGACCGGCATCTTTCCCGTATATTCGGTGGGAGCAAAACAGCTCGCCGCCCCGTGGCGCTTAAGGTGTCCGCGCCGGCTGTACGGGCATCGCGCGTCGCGGCAGCGGCGGAATCGCTTTCGCGGGCCTCGCGGCCGGTCGCCGTCATTGGGAGCCAAGCGCTTGCAGCCGGAAACGATCCCGCCCGGATCGCCGCCGCCGCCGCCCGGCTTGGCGTTCCTGTGTACCTTTCGGGCATGGCGCGCGGATTACTTGGGCGCGATCACCCGCTTCAGCTGCGACATCAGCGCCGCCAAGCCCTGAAGGAGGCCGATTGCGTTATTCTTGCCGGGGTGCCGTGCGATTTCCGGCTGGACTATGGCCGGCTTGTCCGCCGCTCTGCCACGTTGATCGCCGCCAATCGCAGCCGCAAGGAGGCGCGTTTGAACCGCGTTCCGGACGTGGCGGCAATCGGCGATGCCGGGCTCTTTCTCGAGCAGCTCGCAGCCAAGGTGAATGACGGCTCGCGCTGGCGGGATTGGACCCAAAGCCTTCATGCCCGCGATGCGGTCCGCGAAGCCGAAATCGAACGGCAGGCAGCCGCGGAAGGCGAGTTCGTCAATCCTATCGCGCTTTTGCGAGCCATCGACCGCATGGCCGGCGATAATGCCATATTTGTCGCCGATGGCGGCGATTTCGTCGCGACAGCATCGTATGTGCTTCGGCCGCGCGGCCCTCTGTCATGGCTCGATCCAGGGCCATTCGGCACACTTGGGGTTGGCGCCGGCTTCGCGCTCGGCGCAGCCCTCTGCCGGCCTTCGTCCGAGGTGTGGATCATCTTCGGCGACGGCGCCTGCGGGTATAGCCTTGCCGAGTTCGACACCTTCGTGCGCCATGGCATTCCGGTCATCGCGGTCGTTGGCAACGACGCCGGCTGGACGCAAATCGCCCGCGAGCAGGTGAAGGTTTTGAAAGATGACGTCGCAACCGTGCTTGCGCGTAGCGCTTATCATGAGGTTGCGGCTGGATTTGGAGCCGAGGGCATCTTCGTGAAGTCGAATGCCGGGGTTCCGGACGCCCTTATGCGCGCCAAAGCCGCCGCAAAGGCCGGCAAGCCTGTGCTGATCAACGCTTGGCTCGACCGCACGGCCTTCCGCGAGGGAGCTATTTCAATGTGAGGATCTTCGAAAAGGAGCCTCCATCACTCATACGAAGGATCGCCGCCATGAGCACTGCCGAAGCCCTGGACGTCCGAACCGGACCGCAGCTCTCCGATATCCTTTCACACCAGCGGCAGGCCTTTCTGCGGGAAGGGCCGCCGCCTTATGCGGAGCGGCGCGCGGACATCGTGAAGCTGCGGGACGCGGTCAAAAACGAGGCGGAGGCGATCGCGTCGGCGATCTCGGCGGATTTCGGCAACAGATCGAGGCACGAGACGCTGCTGGCGGACGTTTGGCCGGTGATCGCTTCCGCCCGGCACACGCTGCATCATCTTAGATCCTGGATGAAGCCAAAAAGCGTGGCCGTGGGTTTGGAGCTGTTGCCAGCCCGCGCCCGGATCCTTTATCAGCCCCTCGGCGTTGTGGGCATCATCAGCCCTTGGAATTATCCGTTTCAGCTCGCAATCATGCCGCTGATGGCGGCACTTGCGGCCGGGAACCGTGCGATGCTCAAGCCTTCGGAGCTGACGCCGCGCACCTCGGAATTCTTGGCAAGCTTCCTGGGAAAGCTCTATCCCGCTGAGAAAGTTGCAACCGTCCTTGGCGGGCCGGAGGCGGGCGCAGCTTTCGCCGCGCTGCCGTTCGACCATTTGTTTTACACCGGCTCGACCGCGGTTGGGCGCAAGGTGATGCTTGCCGCTGCCCAGAACCTCACGCCGGTTACGCTCGAGCTCGGCGGCAAGTCGCCCTGCATTGTCGGCGAGGATGCGGCCCTGCCGGCTGCGGCGGAAAGCATTGCTTCGGGCAAGCTTCTGAATGCCGGTCAGACCTGCATCGCGCCGGATTATGTCCTCGTTCCCGAGGCGCGCCGGGAGGAATTCCTCAATTTACTGCAAGCGGCAGTCAGGAAGCTTTATCCGTCGCTCCGGACGAATCCGGATTACACCTCGATTGTGAATGGCCGGCATTACGGGCGCATCGCGCGCTATATCGAGGAGGCGCGCCAGCGAGCGGTGCGCGTCATCGAGATCAATCCAGCGAACGAGCCGCTTCCCGCCGATGAGCGCAAGATCGCTCCCACTCTCTTGATCGATCCGCCGGACGATGCGGCCGTGATGCGCGAGGAGATTTTCGGCCCCGTCCTGCCGGTCAAGTCCTACGGCTCGCTTGACGAAGCCATGGACTACGTCAACAGCCACCCCCGCCCTCTCGCGCTCTATTATTTCGGAGCGGGCAGGGAAAGCCGGGACAAAGTGCTGAACCGCACAGCCTCCGGCGGAGCCTCGGTCAACGAGACGCTGATGCATGTTGTGGTCGAGAACCTGCCCTTCGGGGGCGTCGGCCCCTCGGGCATGGGCGCTTATCATGGCGAGTACGGATTTCAAACGTTCTCCCATCGCAAAGGCGTATTCCTGCAAAGCCCTCTCAATGGCACGGGCCTGTTGCGCCCGCCTTACGGACGGCTGGCCGGCAAGATGTTGAAATTCATGCTCGGCCGCTGACGGCCTGCGGTCTTCATGGCGGCGCGGGCGTGCCCGGCGATAGGCGCGGTCTGCCAAGCCGGG
>JBKQOR010000134.1:0-31221 GCA_052145435.1 Rhodomicrobium sp.
GAATATCGTAGGGGGATCGGCGCTCACTGGCCATTTCTCTCCGACGCTGGGCGCAAGGTCCAAAAAGATCTCGACATCGCCGAATATCCCGATCCTGTCCACAATCCGATGATCCCCCATGTGATCGTGCTCGAACCTAGCCTTATCATTTACAAGATCTACAATGGCTACTGGTACTTCGGCCGGCCTACCATGGAGGAGCTTCGTCAAGATCTTCGCGCCGTAACCAAGAAATGCCGGCCGGACTATGACATCACAACGCCGGAGCTCAAAGCAGCCTGGCAGCAAGGCCACAAGGAACTCTTCTATCCTTACGGCAAAACCTACGCCCAAAAATCAAACCCAAACAAGCCTCCCCCATACGGCGCCAAAAAGCTCGGCAATTTTCCTGTTCTTGGGCTGGGCACTGCCCTGTTATCGTAATCGCGTGCCCTGTTATTTTTTGTCAGTGAACGGATAAATGATCCCGAAAAACCGGTTCCGGCCAGGCACAAGGTAAGACTTTCCATCCGGAAATCGATGTTTTCCTGCATTTTCCCCTGTTTTTGCTGCAGAGACAAGGTTCGCCCGGACTGCGCCGTCAGCCAGCCAGCCGGGTCTCCGTAGTCCGGTTTCCCGGTCTGTAAAAAGCTCCGGCATTTCCGCGGGTTAGACTTCTGGGCTGGGGGTGGGTTCGTTTACACCAAATCCTTTACGAGAATCATCGCGACAGCAAATAGAGAAGCACCAAATTGAGGATCGCGAGCATAACAGCGATCGCGCGCCAGATCGTTAGCGGATCGCGCTCCAAAAGCGGGACGAAGCCATCAGCGACATGCTTAGGGTTGGGCTTACGCAGGTCTTCAACCAACGCTGACAGGACTTCGGTACGGTAGGATGGGTTCTTTTGCACGGCCTGTGCCAGTGCGGCATCGACCCAGGCGGGAACGTCGTTCCGGAAGCGCCGCGCCGGAATATAGTTAAGCCGGCTGGTGTCCTGAGCGCTGGTGAAACCCCGGCCATAGGGCAAATGCCCGGTCAAGAGCTCGTAAGCGATGACGCCCAGCGAATAGATGTCGGATCGCGTGCTGGGCGGTTCGCCCAGATGATATTCGGGCGCTGTATAGCCGATTGTGCCGGCGAAGCCTCCGCCGCCGGCCTCGTGAGGCACCTCCTCGACCCCAGCCACAAAGGCCGATCCGAAGTCGATGATTTTGCAGGTGCCGGTGCTGTCGATGAGGATATTCTCGGGCTTGAGATCGCGGTGCAGGATTTCCTTGCGATGGAAGGCTCGAAGTCCCTTGGCGATCTGCGCAACCAGCCCGCGCACGGTTTCCAGGCTGGGGGCGGGATGGTCGAACATCCATTGCCGCAGCGTCTGCCCCTCAAAATATTCTGTTATGTAATAGAGCGAGAGGCGAACGCGGGCGGTATCCAACACCTTCAGGATATGAGGGCTCGCAACCAGCCGCCCCACCCACTCCTCGCGCGTGAACATCTCGATATAGGCGGCATCGTCCTCGAAATTCACCGAGGGGGTCTTGATCGCGACGATTTCGCCGGTAGCCTGGTCCTTAGCCAAATAGACTTGCGTGCGCTTGCTCAAATGCAGTTCGCGGACGATCTTGTAGCCCTCGAAGTCCGCGCCGGGATAAAGCTCCGGCGGGAACGGCAAGGCCGAGAGCCGTTGCGACAGCGCTTCTCGATCGGCTTCGCCAGGATCGTCGATCCTCACAATCTGGCAGGTGAGATTATCCAGGCTCCCGTGGGCGAAAGCGGCGGCAACGACGCGCTTGGCTGCCCCGTTCAGATCGTCCTGCGCCGCAGCAATAATGGTTGCGATTTGCGCGTCGCTTAGGAAATCATGCACGCCGTCTGTGGTGAAAACGAGAATATCGCCGCGCTCCACGGGCTGCTTCCTGTAATCGACCGCGAGATCGCGCTCGATGCCGAAGGCTCTCGACAAATATTCCTGCTCGCGGGAGACGCGGACGCGATGATCGCTTGTAAGCCGCTCGATATGCTTGTCCCGCAGCAGGTAAATCCGGGAGTCGCCCGCATGAAACACATGGGCCATCGACGATTTGAGCACCGCGCCAGAGAAAGTGCTGACCATGCCGCGCCCGGACGCCGACAAGGCTTCGCCCTGGCAGTGCATCCAACGGTTGGCGGCCGAGAGCACCCGTTCCACCGACGTCTTGACCGTCCATGACGGGTGCGTGGCGAAATAGTCCTCGAGGAAGCTGCGCACGCAGGTTTCGCTCGCCTCCTTGGCGGCCTCGCTCGAACTCATGCCATCGGCGATTGCCATGGCGACGCCCTTGGCCTCAAGCAGCGCTTTTTCGGGCAACAGCACGCCATAGGAGTCGTCGTTGCGCTCCTTCCGGCCTGCTGCCGAATGTTGCCCAATCGAAATGACGATTTCACCAGTCAAAACACGTCCCTTTCGCTCTTCGTCATCGAGAGGCGGCATTAGCCGCCGTGGCGATCCATAGCAACATCAGGGACTTAATTCTGGATTGCTTCGCGGAGTTTACCCCGGACCACGATCCGGGGCTCGCAATGACGGACGCGTTAGGCGACTTCGATCATCGTGACCGTCCCATCCGGCATTTCCTCGGCGATTTGTCCTCTCGGATTCTCCACGAACATATAGATAAGTCCCCAGGATATGAACGCCGTGCCTGAAGTAGCGAGAAAGAATGTTTGTGGCGTCACGAAAGAGTAAACGGTTAGGAACAGGACGCCGCCCACATTTCCGAAAGCGCCGACGATGCCCGCGATCTGGCCTGTGAGCCTGCGTTTGATCAATGGGAGCATGGCATAAACGGCACCGTTTCCGGCATTTACGAACAGCGAGCAAAGGAAGGTTACTGCGACGCCAAAAACCACGCCGGTCAGCGGGCCGATGAAACTCATTCCCAAATAGCCCGCCCCAGTGCCAAACATACTAAGCAGCATGATCTTGCGCCGGCCAAAGCGGTCGCTGAGCCAGCCGCCTGCCGGGCGAGCAAAGAACGTCGTGAAGCCGAAGCTCGCGCCGACGACACCGGCGAAGGTGAGCGATAGATTGAAGGTGTCTTTGAAAAGCAGCGGCAGGATCGACACCACGGCAAGTTCGGAGCCAAAAGTTACAAGATACGAAAGGCTGAGCACCGCGACCTGGCGAAATTTGTATTTTTGCAAGGCAGGAACCGGGCAGCCGGCGAGCATCTTACGATTGACCCGGAAAGTGTGCCAAATCTGGTAGAGATAAAGCGCGGCAAGCGCGGCATAGACGCCGTCCGTCAAGGGAGCCGGCAGCAGTTTAAGATTGGCCGGACCGAGCTTCCAGGCGAGCAGCGCGAGCGCCAGCATAAGAGGCGCCTGCAGCAGGACATAAAGAACGAAATCGCCGCGCGATGTCACTTCCATGGCGCCCATTTTTTTGGGCCTGAAATAGGTAGACCCCTTCGGTGTATCGCTGACGCTGAGGTAATAAATACCCGCGTATACAATAGAAAAGGCGCCCGTGAGCAGGATGGCCCAGCGCCAGCCGTCCTCGCCCCCGAAATATAAGGCAACCGTTGGCAGCGTGACCGCCGCCGCGGCCGAACCGAAATTACCGAAGCCCGCATAGATCCCCTGCGCCAGCCCCGTTTCCTTCGCGGGAAACCATTCCCCGATCATGCGGATGCCGACCACGAAACCCGCTCCGGCCAAGGCGAGGAAGAACCGCGAGAGCGCAAGGGCGGTGTAATCGTTCGCCAGCGCGAACGGAATGCAAAGCGCTCCGGAAATTGCCAGCAGCAGCGAGAACATCAGGCGCGGCCCGAACTTGTCGACCAGCATGCCGATAATGACGCGCCCCGGTATCGTGAGCGCCACGTTAAGTATCAGAAGCGCGGTGACTTCCTGGTTCGAAAGATTGAGCGATGAGCGGATCGACGCCATCAGAGGAGCATGGTTGAACCAGACATAGAAGCTGATGAAAAAAGCCAGCCAAGTCAGGTGAAGCGTCCGGATTCGCGGCTCCACGCTGAAAAATTTGAAACGCCTTGGTGTTCTATCTGGCATCCTGCCCCCTCTAACCCGGTGTCACCCGGCCTTCGATACGCTGTGCGATTGAATAATTTTTGTAATTTCTGTCCGGCACGAGCCGCAATTCGTCCCCGCGCGCAGCACCTGCCCGATCTGCTCGACATCGCAGCATCGGCCTGCGGTCACGGCCTCGGCGATTTGCTTCGCGCCCACTTCGAAACACGAGCAAACGATGGCGCCCCTGTCACCGGCAGCTTCGGCGGGCCTGCCCGCGAGCAAGCGCAGGCGATCGCGGGGCTCGGACACCGTCCGGCCGAGCTGCTCGCACGCCCAGCCGCGGGAGACGGAAACGGGCGCGCGGGCGATGAAGAGCGCGCCAGTCATCCGGTTGTCCTCGAACGCGGCGAACCGGTATTGCGCGGCGCCCCCGTCGTGATAGGCCAGCACATCGGCTCCATCGTTCAGCGAGAGCACCACATGGGCGAATGCGGTCCAGTCCTTGGCGGCCGCGAGGCCAGCCAGCTCCAGCCGGAACCCGGCCTTTGCCCGTGCAACCGCCCAGTAATCCAGGCCCTTTTTGACGGGTTGCCGCTCGGACACAGCAAAGCCATGCCAAGCGGCTGGATAGGGCGCCACCGACACGGGAGTAAATTTTAATTCTGGCTGCCCGGAGACCGGGTCGGTGTGGCCCTCGACCAGGGCATCGACACGGGCGCGGCTCGCATATTGATCGGTCCAATGGATCGGCACAAAAACCGACCCCGGTCTCTGACCTACGGTAACCGCCACGCGCACCACTACTTCGGCGCGGCGGCTGCGCACCTTGGCGAGCCCGCCATCGTTCAACCCGTACCGCGCGGCATCGGACGGATGGACTTCCACAAAAGGCTCAGCCACATGGTTCAAAAGGCGAGCGGTTTTCGCCGTGCGGGTCATGGTGTGCCATTGATCGCGGATGCGCCCTGTATTGAGCGTCAGCGGGAAGGCACCCGCCGGTGCCGATGCCGGCGTCCGCCAAGGCGTTGGCACAAAGCGCCCTTTCCCATCGGCGGTGAAGAAGCCGCCATTGGCGAAGTAACGCGTGTCGCGGGCCGGCTGCCCCGCCGGTTGCGGCCATTGAAAGGGTGCCAGCTTATTGTAATCCTTGGTTGCGGACCCCGCATAGGCGCCGATGTCGAAAGCTCGCGTTCCCTCATTTTCCATGGCCGTGAGGCCGGCGTGCTCCGCGAAGATTTGCGCGGCATTCCGGTAAGAAAATGCGCGCGCGAATCCAAGACGTTTGGCCACCTGCGCCATTTGCCACCAATCGGGGCGCGCGTCGCCGGGTGCTGGCTGAAACGCCCGCTGGCGCGAAATGCGCCGCTCGGAGTTCGTCACGGTTCCGTTCTTCTCGCCCCATCCAGCAGACGGCAGCAAGACATCCGCGCAGGCAGCGGTATCGGTCCCGGCGGTAATATCGGACACCACCACGAAGGGGCAGCGCTCGAGAGCGGACCGCACTTCGTCGGCTCTGGGTAGGCTATCGACGGGGTTCGTTGCCATGATCCACAGGGCCTTCAGGCGGCCGTCACCGGCCGCGCGGAAAATGTCCACCGCCTTCAGACCGGGCTTCGCCGCGATCCGGGGAGCGTTCCAGTACCGGCGCACGAGGTCGCGATGGGCGGCGTTATCGAGGTCCATATGCGCGGCGAGCATGGTGGCAAGGCCGCCCACTTCCCGTCCGCCCATGGCGTTGGGCTGCCCGGTGACCGAAAACGGACCCATGCCGGGACGGCCGATACGACCCGTGGCGAGATGGCAATTGATGATGGCGTTGACCTTGTCCGTGCCGGCCGACGACTGGTTCACGCCCTGGCTGTATACGGTGACGGTGCGCTCGTGCCGCAAGAAGAGATCGTAAAACGCCAAGAGCGCCGTTGCATCGACACCCGTTTGCCTGGACACGTCCTTGATCGCGCTCGCCTTTGCGCAGTGGAGCGCTTCCTCAAATCCGGAGGTGTGACTTTCGACATAACCGGTGTCGACGGCGCCGTTTACTTCCAAATAGGCCAGAAGTCCGTTGAACAGCGCCACGTCCGAGCCCGGCGCCAATTGCAAATGAAGGCTGGCGGCCTCGGCGGTCGGGGTGACCCGCGGGTCGATAACCACAATCTTGGTCCCGCGCTTTTCCTGGGCCGCCTGGACGCGCTGAAACAGGATGGGGTGGCACCAGGCGAGATTGGAGCCTACAAGTATGACAAGATCGGCGAGATCCAAATCCTCGTATGCGCCAGGCACTATATCGGCGCCGAATGCGCGCCGATGGCCGGCCACCGAGGAAGACATGCAAAGCCGGGAGTTGGTGTCGATATTCGCGGAGCCGATGAAGCCCTTCATCAGCTTGTTGGCGACGTAATAATCCTCGGTCAGCAATTGTCCGGAGACGTAGAAGGCGACGGACTCCGGGCCGTGCTCCGCAATCGCGGCCGCAAAGCGCGAGGCAACGAGATCCAGCGCCTCACTCCATGGAGCGGGCCTGCCGCCGATCATGGGCTTGAGCAACCGGCCCTCCAGCGATAGCGTCTCGGCCAGTGCCGAGCCTTTCGAGCACAGCCGCCCCGAATTGGCCGGATGCGCCAGATCGCCCTTTACGGATATGCTGCCGTCCGGCTGCGGGCTGGCGATCACCCCGCAGCCGACGCCGCAATACGGACAAGTGGTGCGAATGGGCCCCCGCATCGGTTCGCCTCCGTTACTCGCCCTTGCCCGGCCAAAAAGCCTTCGCGTCGAGAAATAGGCGCCCGGCTTCCTGCTTCAGCGGCACGGTCTTCACCGATCCCTTATCGGCGCCTTGCGCTTCGCCAGTGTTGAGGCCGATCACCCAGTTGTGCAACGGGCAGGTGACCGAACGCCCGTGGACGATGCCTTGGCTGAGCGGGCCGCCTTTATGCGGGCAGCGGTCGTCGAGGGCGAACGCCTCGTTCTGTGCCGTGCGGAACACCGCAATGCAGCCCTTCGCGGTCTTCACCACGCGGGCGCCGCGAACGGGAATGTCCTCCAGCTTTCCAATGTCGATCCAAACGGGCTCCATGATCGTCATTCGGCGGCCTCCAAACGAGTGAAATTTGCGAGGGGAACGAACTCGTGCGCGTCCCTGCCGCGGGCGCGCTCGGCCCAAGGATCGTGCTGCGAAAAGCGCTGAGAATAGACAAAACGGTCGTAAAGCGCCTTGCGCCGCTCGCGGTCCTCCAGCACCTGTTGGCGGATGCTGTCGTAGCCCACGCGCTTGGCCCATTTGTATATGCGCTCCAGATAGCGGCCTTGCTCGCGATAGAGCTGGACCAGCGCCGCGACAACCTCGACCGCCTCGTCCTGGGTCTCGACGTGCCCCAAAACTTCCGTGCCTTTGATGTCGAGGCCGGCGGCGCCCGCGTAATGGATGTCGTAGCCCGACTCCACGCAGATCACGCCAACGTCCTTACAGGTGACCTCTGCGCAATTCCTCGGGCAGCCGGAAACCGCGAGCTTGACCTTCGCCGGCGTCCACGAGCCCCACAGGAACTTTTCGAGCTTCACGCCGAGTCCGGTCGAGTCCTGGGTTCCAAAACGGCACCAATCGGAGCCGACACAGGTTTTGACCGTGCGAAGGGCCTTGCCATAAGCATGGCCGGATACGAGGCCTGCCGCATTAAGGTCCGCCCAAACCGCCGGCAAGTCCTCCTTTTGCACGCCGAGCATGTCGATGCGCTGTCCGCCCGTGACTTTGAGCGCCGGGATCTTGAATTTTTCCACCACGTCAGCGATAGCGCGCAGCTCTTTGGGCGAGGTTATCCCGCCCCACATACGCGGCACGATCGAGTAGGTGCCGTTCTTCTGAATATTGGCGTGCACACGCTCGTTGATGAAGCGGGACTGGCCGTCATCGGCGTATTCTCCGGGCCAGCTTGCTAAGAGATAGTAGTTGAGCGCGGGCCTGCATTTAGCGCAACCGCACGAGCTCTTCCATTCGAGCGCTTGCATCAGCTCCGGGATCGATTTCAGACCTTTGGCGAAAATCAGGCGGCGCACATCGTCGTGGCCCAGATCGGTGCACGGACAGATGGGTTGGACGGAGGCTGCGTTATAGGCGTCGCCGAGCTGCGCCTTTAAAAGCTGCTCGACCAAGCCGGTGCAGGAGCCGCAGGACGCCGACGCCTTGGTGTGCGCGCGGACGGCGTCGACGGTCTTGAGGCCGAGGCCCGCGATGGCGCCGGTAATCTTGCCTTTGCACACGCCGTTACAGCCGCAAATTTCGGCATCGTCGGGCAGAGCCGCGACAGCTGCGGCCGGGTCCAAGGGGATGCCGCCGGCGTAACCCTGGCCGAAAATGAGTGTTTCGCGCATCGCGGCGACGTCCACCCCGCGCTTCAAGAGATCGAAGAACCAGGGGCCATCGGAGGTGTCGCCATACATCACCGCGCCGGCGATCCGGTTGTCCTTCAGCACTAGGCGGCGGTAGTTGCCCCGCGCAGCGTCGCGCAGCACGATCTCCTCGCGATCCTTGCCATCGGCGAAGTCGCCAGCGGAGTAGAGATTGATGCCGGTGACTTTGAGTTTGGTCGCGGTGGAGGGCGGAACGAATTTCGCGGACGTGTCACCCGCGAGCTGCCCCGCCACGACGTTGGCCATCTCGTAAAGCGGCGCGACCAGGCCGTAGCTGACGCCATGCGCCTCCGCGCATTCTCCGAGCGCGAATATATCTGGATCGCTGGTGCGCATCGTCCCGTCCACGACAATGCCGCGATTGACGGCGAGGCCCGCCTCAGCGGCCAGGGCCGCGTTCGGCCTGATACCAACGGCCATGATGACGAGATTGGCTCCAAGCTCGGTGCCGTCCTCGAGCTGGACCGCGTTAACCTTCTTATCGCCCAGGATGGCCTTCGTGCTCGCTTTGACGAGCACGCGGATGCCGCGCGCCTCCAGCGCCTTTTTGAGGAGGTGGCCGGCCGCCGCGTCGAGCTGCCGCTCCATCAGCGTTGGCATCAGATGCACGACCGTGACGTCCATGCCCTGTTCCTTGAGGCCTGCGGCGGCTTCGAGCCCGAGCAAGCCGCCGCCGATCACGACGGCGCTGCCGCGCGACTTCGCGGCGAGCAGCATGGCCTCCACATCGTCCAAGTCGCGGTAGGTCAAGACGCCGGGAAGATTAGCGCCTGGAACCGGGAGGACGATTGGACGCGAACCGGTTGCGACAATGAGCTTGTCGTAGGGTACGGTTTCGCCGATTGCGGAGGTCACGGTCTTAAAGGCCCGGTCGATTTTTGTGACCGCCACGCCCTTATAGAGCGTGATCGCGTGCTTCACATACCAGGCGTCGCCGTGGATCACGATTTGTTCGAACGTCTTACCGCCCGCGAGCACCGGCGACAGCATGATGCGGTCGTAGTTCACGCGGGGCTCGGCATTAAAAATCGTGATGTCATAAGCATCGGGCGCAGCTTCGAGGAGCCGCTCGAGCGCCCGTCCGGGTGCCATCCCATTGCCGATGACAACAAGCCGCTTCTTCATGGCAAAGTGCCTCCTGATAGCGTTGATCTCCAGTTACTCCGCCGCCGCCGGAACGCGCGCGGCCAGGGGTGCCGCGGCCTTCGCCGGTGCCGCGCCGTTCGCTTGCCAATAGGCGGCGGCCATGAAGACGGCCCCAGCGATGGCGTTGCCGAGTGTGACCCAGATTAGGTTGTGGACCATGCCGTCCAGGCTGACGCTAGATGGATGGTTACCGAGCAGCGCCACCGAGAAAATCGTCATGTTTGCAATGCTGTGCTCGAATCCGCAGGCGATGAAGGCGAAAAGGCACCAGAAGATCAGGATGCACTTGGCCGCGTCGCTGGTGGTGCGGGCACTCGTCCACAAGGCAAGGCAGACGAGCCAGTTGCAGAGAATGCCGCGCGCGACGAGGGCTTCGGCGGAGGAGTGCATTTTGGCGGAGCTGACGTTGAAGATGAGATCGGCGCCTTCTTTGAGGATTTGCCCCCCGCCGCCCATATAGAATAGCCAAGCCAAGAGGGCAGAGCCGGCCAAATTGCCGGCCCAAGTCACGATCCAAGAAGCGGCAAGACCGCTTAGTCCAACGGTGCCGCGCAGCAGACCCACCGTCATCATCATGGTGTGTCCGGTGAAAAGTTCAGAACCCGCGAAAACGACAAGCGTCAGGGCAACGCCGAAAGACGCACCCATGGCAAGGCTGCGCACCGAGGGATCGATTGTCTGGCCGATGCTGAAGATCAGCAGGATGCCGATGCCGACATAGGCTCCCGCCATCGCCGAGGCTATGAAGAAACCCAGGGGATTCGTGCGCATGGCCTGCACCTTGCTGGCAGCGAGACCGGCGAAGTGGCCGAGAGTGTTCTGGTACATGGCGGTTGCTCTCCTTCCGGATCCAAGTTTTTGCCCGTTGGAATGCCGTCCCGATTCCCAGCGGGCATAAAAAAAGCCGCGCCCGAATACCCCGGAGTGCGGGGGCGTTCGAGAGCGGCGTCGTTGCCTATGTCCAGCCCTCCGTTGGGCCGGGCGCACTAATCACAAGCGCGTCCATCACAGTAAAGCAAGTTGCGTACCAACCCGCGGCCGCAGCGGAACGCGTTGATTTGGCATGCTCCCACTGTTCAGGAGCGTCCGGACCGAAGGCAGACGAGAGCGCAGCGCTGCCTGTTTTTGCTGCACCGTCTGTTTTTTGTGCAACGCAAAAATCTATGCCGCGGGCCCGAAGGCCCGGTCGAAAAGATCCTGTGAAAACACGGCTTGCGCCTCACGGTCCCGGCCAGGATCCGCCTGGCCCCAGCGGACCATTTGCGAATAAAGCCAAGCCGCTTGTGTTGCATCCGGCCGGCCCCAGCGTCCGGTGCCGAGAATTAGAAAGTTGCGGTCTACGCGGCGGTCTCCCGCCGGGCTGGTTTGAAAAGAACCGCTCAAAGCTTGCTTGATTGCATCGCGCCCGGCATCGATCCGGTCCGGCGCGGACAGCCGCTCGCAGCACGCATCCCAATTTTCCGGCTTGCTTGCGAATGCCGATGCCGCCGAGACGGCGCGCATCAGCCGGATCATGATGTCCGCGTTCCGCCAGGTCCAATCGAGGCGCGCCGCAAGGACTTTCTCGGTTAGCTGTTCAACGATCTCGCAACCGGCATGCAGAATATGTCCGATGCCAAGGTCCGATGCCACGGAGCTCCAGGGTGCGCCAACGCAAAAGCCGTCAACCTCCCCGGCCTTCAGGCTGTCGGCCATGTAGGGCGGAGGGAGCACCACAAGTTGAAGGTCCGCAGCCGTGTCGAGCCCGCCCGCGGCCAGCCAAAATCGCAGTTGGTAGCTGTGGCAGGAAAATGGAAATGTAGTGCCAAATGTGAGCGGGGGTAGCCCTTCGTGTTTCCGCCGTGCGGCTATGCGGGCAACCGCCTTTGCGGTGGCCAGCGCGTGCGGCTTCTCTTCGCTAAGCTCTAGCGCGATCTCGCCGAGAAGTCCGGGGCTAACCGTTATCGCATTGCCATTCGTGGCGAGGACATAGGGCGCGCTTAAGGGCACGCTGCCCGGCATGAGATCGAGAGAGGAAGCAATGGCCATGGGAGCGAGCATATGCGCAACGTCGAAAATGCCGGCGCTCAGCTTCTCGCGAATATTGGCCCATGAAACTTCGCGGATCAGCTCGATTTCAAGGCCCTCGGCCCCGGCGAAACCGAAATCGGCCGCGGCCAGGAGGCCCGCGGCGTCGGCGAGCGGTATGAAGCCAGCGGTAACTTTGTCCGTCATCCGAGCAGCTCCGCCGCGGTCACGATGGCTTGGGCGATTTCGGCGATCTTCTTTTTTTCGTTCATGGCAGTCTTTCTAAGAAGACGGTAAGCGTCCTCCTCGCTCAAGCACTTGGCCCGCATCACTATGCCTTTGGCGCGATCGATCACCTTGCGTTCCTCCAGCGCATTTTTAGTTTTCTCCAACTCTTCTTGCAGGCGCGCCATGGCATTGAAACGCGAGATGCAGACATCGAGGATGGATTGTACCCGCTCCTTTTGCAGGCCGCCTACGATATAGGCAGAGACGCCTGCGTCTATGGCAGCGGTTATCGCCGCGCGGTCGCTTTTGTCCACGAACATGGCAATCGGACGCTTCACCACACGGCTCATCTGGAAGAGCTGTTCGAGCGTGTCACGGCTTGGGTTCTCAAGGCTGATGATAACCACATCCGGATCGACGTCGTAAATCGCCTGCAAAAGCCGTCGCGTGTGAGCGATGTGCACCGCATCGCAATGCCCGGCCTCGCGCAATCCCGCCATTAGGATCTCGGCGCGAAGAGGGTTTTCCTCGACAACGGCAATCTTTAGAGCGGCTTCCATCCCAGGCCGGTACGCAAATTTAATGCCGGTAAACGGGCTGCCGGCCCGTCGCTTCTGTTTCCCTGCCGGGAGCTTTTACGCAATGGGCCTTGCCAAAGGGAGGGCAAACGTAATTCGAGGGAAATTAGAGAGGCGAAATGAGCGCCCGCCGGACGGAAATGGCAGCCGGTATCTCAGCCTTTGCCGCGCGGGATGCGCTCACGCGGCCTAAAGCCAAGGCCGTGGCGTTGCCCAAATTTTCGCCTGCTTAGCATTTGGATAATCATGCGCTGAAGCGCGGGAACAGGCTTTCGTTTTCGGCGCGAATATGCGCTGCCAGATCGTCCGATAATTTTATCAGGCCAGCATAAAGCGCCCGCCATGAATCGCAGGCGCCGTCCGGCAGCGTAAAGGCCCCCGCAAGCCCGGCGAGCGCCGCCAGGTTTTCGGTGTGGTCTTTATGTTCAGCCCGCATCATCGCGATCGGGTGCGCGATCATGGGGTGCCCGCCGCTTGCGAATAGCGGAAAGAGGATCTGCTCCTCCTTTTGCATATGGTCCTCAAGGCTATCGGCCATGGCAGCGAGAAAGTCCGCTAGCCCGACTGGAACATCTGGATGGCCTGCATGAACGCTCTCGACCTTCCGCGCGAGTACAATCAGGCCGGGAAGCTCCTTCCGGTGAACGGCATGATAGCGATCCAGAATGAAGGCAATGAGATCGCTGGTGCTATCGGGAAGCCCGCTATTCTCACATAGCGACCCCTCGCAACTGCCCGCGAAGCCGTTTGAGGGGTGTTCATCATGTGGAAAGGTCATAACTCATTTCTCCAAGCGCGCGTTATTGCCTAATGGCGAATCGCCGCTCACGAAACAGCCAAAGGGTAGAGGGCACCAATGACAACCACCGCTACAAAACTGCGGGCCTATCGCGGCCAGGCAATTCTCAGCTATGGTTCCGGCCCCTTTTTCTTGGGCGGAGCGATCTTGTCCGCCGCTGCGACGGTGCTCTTCATTTCGATGCTCACGGGCCGTGTGGCGCTGCCATCCGTATTCACGCTATCGATTGGGACTCCCACGAACTTCTTTATATCTTTCTCCCCGCCATCTTCGCGGGGTTTTTTGCTGACGGCCGGGCTACCATCATCGGTCCATGGACGATCGGATGACTTCTCCCCGAAATAAAACTCGGACTCGATCGCCTGCAGGTAAACTAGGCCCATCGCCTCCACTCGCCTTGACCCTGGTTAAGCCCGCCAAACCGCGCTCCGCCTCCGGCGCAGGTCTTAGGAGCTCCGGTTGCAAAGGCGCGGCCCGAACGAGATGGCGAAGCCGCCAAAGGCCAAAATCCATCCCGCAGCGGCGAGGTAAAGCGTAAGCTCTGGCAATACCCCAAGTGCCGCCAAAATGCGCGCAAGAGCGGCGATCCCGGCTGCGGCGTAAATCCCAACAACGATGGGGGACGCCGTTAGCGCCTGCCCCGTATGGCCAAGGCTCGCGCGCGTCATCACTGCGAGCGTCATGAGCCCAACGGCGCCCGCGGTCCAGGCATGAACAGCCGCGGCCGGTGGAATGGCAGACGGCAGCGCAATTGCAAGCGCCGTCAGCAGAAAGCCAGCCGGAATAAAAGCGTAGCCGATATGAAGGATCGCAACCAGCGGCTCGGAAAAAGTCCGGTGTCCCCTCCAGCGTAGAAGCCTAGCTGCCTGCAACATACCAGCAATTGCACACGCCGCCGCCGTGACGATCGCATAGGGAAAGCCGGACCAAGCCAACAAGGCAATGCCCGAGAAGGCTATGGCGAGGACGTCGAACCGGCCAAAAGCAGCGGGCAAGTCTTTCGGGCCGGACTTTGCGAGCCAGTTCCGCGTGAAGCTCGGTACGATCCGGCCTCCGATCAGGGAAATAAGCAAAACCGCTGCTGAAATTCCGAGGCGCTTGCCGTAATCGCTGTGCCCCTTCACCGCAACCTCGAGGTGAAATACGAGGTTTCCCGCGCCGAGCAAGGCGACGAGGACAAGCAGTTTGAGATTATTCCTGTTTTTGCCCGCAATAATCTCGCGGCCAACAATAATGCCGAGCGCAAGCAGGAAAGAAAGGTCAACAATGGCAGCCGCCGTACCTCCGGCCCAAGCGGAGAACACAACCGCGACACGGCCCGCGAACCAGATCGCTAGGAGCGCCGCGAGAGGCGTGCCGGCGACCGGCAAGCGACCCGTCCAGTTCGGTACGGCGGTAAGCAGGAACCCCGCAACGATCGCCGGCAAGTAGCCGTAAATCAGTTCGTGCGCATGCCAGTCCACGGGGGCAAAAGCGGTCGGCAGGACCACGCTTCCCTGCAGCATGGCGACGAAGAGTAGCATCGCAGCGGCGGCCCACACGGCTCCACTAAGAAAGAATGGGCGAAAGCCGTAACTAAAAAGAGCCGGTCCGCGATATGCCCGGAGCGTTTCGGCAGCCGTTGCCATTGTCATGTCTCATAGGATTATGCCGCTCATGCCGCGGCTCATCGGGGATTCTTACGGCTCTCCGCCCCGGCAATCCTTGACTTTGGTTAGGCCGCTACGTTTTTATTGGGCGCCGCAAGATGCTCCACGGCTGCCAGCAAAGCTGCCCGCGATGCTCCTGCGGTTGGGGCTTAAATACGGCGGCTATTGCCCCTTGTCGTCCTCTGCATACTCGACGAGCAGGTGCAACTTGCTCAGATCGTCAATCATGACAGTTTCCTTCTCGACCGTCACCCCATAAGGCCTTAGCTTGCCAAGCGCGCGGGAAAAGCTCTCGGGCTTCATGCCCAGCCGGTTAGCCAGCAGGTTCTTTTCGAATGGAAATTCAATTGCCGCTCGGCCGCCTTCATTCTTGGGAGCGAGCCCGATGATGAACTCGGCGATGCGCTGGGGCGCCGAGCGAACCTTGATCTGCTCGATCTGCCCGATCAGGGATTTCAATTGGCGGGACGCCGATGCGAGCATCGCCAAGGCCAGCTCCGGGCGCTCGTGAATGCGAGCCCTGAAAATTGCCGCCTCGATGCGCAGCAATCGGACGCGAGAGACCGTCTCAGCGCTTGCTGGATACCGGCCGCCCAAGAACATCGCCGCCTCGGCGAAAGTCTCGCCCGTCTTGAATACGTTCAAAACAACCTCCAGCCCGTCCGGCGTGATACGGTACAGCTTCACCCATCCGCCAAGAATGACGAAGAACGCCGATGCGGACTCTCCCTGGCGGAACAGGGTCACGCCTTTCTCATAGGTGCGCGGGCACTGGTTGCCAATCAAAGTGAGAGCGTCTTCGGTGGGCATTGCACTGAAGAACGGGGTCGATTTCAGAATTGACCAGTCGGCACGGTCCATTCTTCCCTCGCAGACTACGCGCAAGCGCAAAATGCGCGCATATTCCGGCCTGAGGCAGCCCCCCGCAATCTGCAATGGCCGCAGCCCGCGAGGGGTATTGATGCTTGCCCTCAACCGATTTCGGACGATCGAACGTGTTGTCTTAACCAAAGTCAAGAGCCGTCACACAAAACTCAATGTATATTGAAGTTTCCTGGTTCGCAGAGTTAAAGAAGTCATTCATCGGCGAGACCTGGATAAAAACCAACATGGGTCCGCTGCGCGGCTGGGGGCCGAAGGGCAAGCGCCTGCGACGACGCAATTTCGGCCGCCACGGCAGTTGACGCGACAGCGAACCTCGGTATGATCCGGCTTCACGATGGGAATGCCCCAGTGGCGGAACGGTAGACGCGGCAGACTCAAAATCTGTTGCCCGCAAGGGCGTGCTGGTTCGAGTCCGGCCTGGGGCACCATCGCTTAATGTTTACTTCGGGGACATAAAGTCCCCCGCCTTTTGCGAAGGGTATTGCTCGTCGCGTTTGCGATGATTTTCGGAAACGCGTGCTGGCAGGTCAAGTTGCGGAACGGACGCAGGATGTTTTGCGGCAAATTGCAGGAGCTCCATGTAGTTTTGAGCCTGGCCCGTCTCGCTTAGCTTTGGCTCCCTCCCGCCCCCGCCGGTTCGCTGCGCCGGAGCAGCTAAAAACTGGCGAGGGAATTTGCAAGAAAATCAGGGGATAAGTCCGCAGAACTTGCAAATTCCGAGGCCGCATTCCGGCAATTCCTCAAGTGCTATCGGTGGCCTGCGGATTCTTCGCGGTTGACGCGGCCTTTCGTTATCAGTTCGCTCGTGGCGCGAAGCCGGCCTGAGCTTCGGAGTGTGCCGGATAAACGCATAACCGCTTGGCCGCGAAAATCGCAATTGCCCCGTGACCTTCGTTACACAAATCGATTACATAGCTCACACCGTTGTCGCGCGCATAACGTAGCCTGTCCTCATGCGTGGTTAGGGCCATGACCTCAACAGTGTGCCGATGCCATTCTTGGTAATAGGAAGGCCGCCACATCACGGCTCCTCCTCTCCTGTGATCAACCCAAATGCGCCGGTGAGAGACAAATTCAAAGGGCATGTCGAGCTGGCTGCCCATTTCTTCGAGCGTGAGATCTTCTTGTATTTTTATGACTGGTACTAGAAAAATAGAATCGGGCGTTGTATTTGCGGAAGCCCACGTTGCCATTTGCTTCCATTCGCCGAGCCACCGCTCTTCTTCCGAATTTGAAACGCGGTGTTTGTAAAAAAGCACGGTTGCGACAGCTAGTATCCAGATTACGGTAACGATTCTAAAACTGTAGGAAGCTTGGATCAATCTGCCGGGTGCAAGACGTTTGAGCAATGTAAAATTCCGGTCCACTAGAGCGTAAGCCAGTACTACGGCGAGCAAGCTCAATGCGGGAATCCGTATAGGGTTAGCTAAAATAGCGAGCGCGATTGCGGAAGCGATTACATTCTTTACGCGGTCCGGGTTGAAAAACCAAAGGACCGTCAGCGTTGCTATCGCAAGAGCAGACAGCAAGTGTATATAGGCACCAACGCGTAGCATCTGCAGCTTTAGAAGAAATAGCTGTAGGTTCGGAAAATATGTTAGATAAGGAGCAATAACGGCAATAACATAGAGCGAACAAGCTGCAACCATTGCTATTATCACAAAACGTGCCGGCTTGCCGATGAGCAAGCAAGCCAATACGCCCGATACTGCCGTGAGAGCTAAAGCGATCCGGTCGTTCCAGTTGCTCGCTTCTATGATGAAGTGATAAGGAAAGTACTCATTAAGATACGAAGCGTAATCGAAAGTTAAAGTGGCGCTTATCTCAGGATTGGATAGATTCCAGGCAATAATGGGCGCAGCGATCAGGCTCGCGAAAATTGCGCCTATGAATCCGTGAAGCAAGCCATGACGCCATGAAAACTCTGCGCTAAGTAACTGTGCAACAAAGACCGCGCAGAACACAAAGGCTGCCCATACCCCCATGAATGCATTGGAGAAAAAGAGCAAACCCGCCAACGCGACCGCGACGGCAATCCGTCTTTGCAACAGTGAATAAAGTGCCAGAAGAAAAAAGCCGTTTCCAAAATCAGAATGAGTGAAAAAGTTCAGAAATAACCCACCGCCACCTGCCGCCGAGTATCCTCTGAGAAGATAAGTCGTGCAAAGAAGCGACGCGAAAACTGCCAGCTCTTTTCTGCCGGTGATACCGAGAAATGTTGCGCAGGCGATCAAGCCGGCAAAGGTCAAGAAACGCGAAAAGAATGTTAAGCACAGAAACAGCCAATAGGGATCGATCCAACGCGCCGAACCTTCTGTTAATAGCCAGATACCAGAAGTATAATAACGCAAGGACTGGATGAAGGAATCGTTCGCGAATTGCGGTTCGTCGTATAACTTCGAAACGATTGGCAGATGAAAAAGGTTGTTTTGGGTTGCGTATATAAATCCGGTTAGCGCCATCGAAATCAGACTACCGGCGAGAGTCACAGTGAGGAAACCGGGCCAGTCGAACGATGAACAATCCCGGTTATTGCGGTAATCTGACAAAAACATAAGAAAAGCTCCCCAAGCAGCCCATCTACATTCGCCCGCCCAAGATTGAACAGGGCTGCGACCAAGTCCGGGCTCACAATGGCGGGCTTTCAAGGCAAAAGCAATCCTGATCACGCGCTTGCGTTATTGATGAGTTGAAACGCCTCAGCGACTTTCGGTGCGCGCCATTGCCCCTTTTTCTCAACCCCGTTGAACTCCCGCCAGCACATCATGGCCCGTTCCATCCACAATGCAAACGCTCGTTGCTTCCAACGGCACCTCAATCCCAGCATAATAGTCCATAGTCATCCCCGATGTACTTGGGCCGGCGCAATCCGGCCCCGTTCACTTCCACACCATGATTCTGAGGGATGCCCCCCTTGCCTGAAGCTCTCGCTTCAAGGCCGCCCGTTACACGAGCTAGGCGGCCGAATCCTTGAAGACGAATTTTCTGGACAATGTAAAATTGAAAACCAGACCGCTTAAGGAGCCAGCCGCAGCCGCGGCGACCGGAGACGCGGTCACAGCACCGTCCGGCCATATAAGAAAAGTGTAGACCGATAGGTTCACCAAGCCGCCGGCGGAGTTCACGGCCAGAAAATGAAGCCACTGCCTGACAAGGCTGGAGCCCTTGTCGCGAAAGGTCACGCGTCTGTTAAGCGCCCACGTGTAGGTGGCCGCTGACAGAAAGGACGGAAGGCGCGCAAAAAGCGGGCTAAGCCCTGCGGCTATGAGCAAGGTCAACGTCCCCGCGTCCACCGCGAAGCCCGTTGCGCCCACCACGGCGAACAAGACAAATTGCCTGAGTTTAGCGGCCACTGTATCCGCTCGCCCGGTGCTGCAGATAGAAGAGGCGCTTCAGCTCGCGGCGGCCGTGGGTTACCGTGTCGAGGATGAGGCCGCAAGTCAGGCTCAAAAAGCCGAGAAGGACGAGCCCGGTGGCAAGAACCGCGGTCGGAAGCCGCGGGACAAGCCCTGTTTCAAAATAGGTCTCCACCACGGGAGCGCCCAATATCAGAGCGCTAACAACGAGGACGGCACATAGTCCCCCGAAAAACGAAAGCGGGCGCTCCCGCTTCACAAGAACGGCGATCGTGCGCAAGATTCGAAAGCCGTCGTGAAATGTTCGAAGTTTGCTTGCCGAACCTTCGGGCCGCCCTCTGTAGGGTGTCGGGATTTCAGCCGCCGGCATACGAAGTTCCAGCGCATGAATTGTCAGCTCGGTCTCGATCTCAAACCCGGTTGCGAGAGCTGGAAAACTCTTCACGAACCGGCGCGAAAGGACGCGATAGCCTGACAGCATGTCCAGGAAGCGGTCTCCGAAGAGCTTCCGGACCGTTCCGGTTAGAAGCATGTTCCCAAAACGGTGTCCCAAGCGGTAGGCCTCTTTTGCTTCCGTTTGCCGCAGACCGTTCACCATGTCGAGGTGGTTTTGTAGCAGCTCGCTTATAAGCTTCGGCGCCGACGGCGCGTCGTAGGTATCGTCACCGTCGGCCAAGACATAGACATCGGCCTCGATGTCGGCGAACATGCGCCGCATGACGTTGCCTTTGCCTTGTAGCGTTTCCTTGCGCACAATCGCACCGGCATCGCGGGCGAGTTCGGCAGTCCGGTCTTTGGAATTATTGTCGTAAACGTAAATAAGCGCGGCAGGCAAAGCGCTTCGAAAATCGCTCACGACTTTGGCTATGGTGACTTCTTCGTTGTAGCAGGGGATGAGGACGGCAATGACCGGATCGTCATCCGCCTTCTCCAATACTGACGCGAAATGCGAGTAAACAGGTTGAAGCTGTTCCATTCCCGTCATAGCTCTAAGACTCCTTGGTGTCGTGCCTCCCTTCCGGAGGCCAATCACAGCCGGGGTGGGCTGGCTTCCAACGGTAACTGGCCATGCCGCCGAGCATATTTGGTTGCGAGGCAAAGCGCCCAGCCGCCAGCCAAAGCGAGAGAAGCCATCATGAGGGGCCATAAGGCAAGCGTGTAGCGCGCGATGCCTACGCCGACAAGGGCGGTGAGGAACTGAGAGGCATGCAAGGTTAAGGATGCCCAGAATGCACCGGCCAGCCTCGTGTCGAAATTACGAAAGAAGGAGCCGATTAAGCCGAAAGCTCCCAGCACGAATGTCAATCCGCCAATCGCGATGATGGCCGGGCGGACAAACCAAGCTACCTGGGATGGAAGCGGAGGTTCGTTAAAGTGATCGATGTAATTCTGGAACGGAAGAGGAGCGTGTTCCTGCAGGAAGGCCTTATAGACAGGGAAGGCGCCGGGATGATTGGACTGATACATGGTCCACAAGGAAAGATAGCGTTCCCACACCAGGCCGGCATAAGCCTCCGGAGCGCCTTCGATGCGGGCGAGAGCAACCTCCATCAACAGGCTGTTGACCGCTGCTGGCGGCAGATTGAATGAGTTCTTCAGATCCAGCGTGCAGGCATATTCCAAGCAGACTTCGTAATCCTCGCTCATCGCTTCGCGGACATCCCATCGTGGCACTGTGGGCAGAATTTGACGGATGGGAGCAAAGCTGGACTGCAGCGCGTTCTCCAGAGCCAATTTACGAGGATCCGCCGATGGGACGGCAGGCGGGGCGTCGATCATCCCAGCTTTCGCGTAGAAGTGACGTCCGGCGAGGCTGGTGGCGGCAGCCCCATGGTAGACTTTAGTCCCAATCCGCTCCACCGCGGCCAGCAGTATCGCTGGAAGAAGCGCCGCAGCCAGAAGGACAACACGTTGTCCTTGAATGACCTTCCAGCGAAACATCACCATCAACAGCAGCGCCGGGATCAAGGCGTAGGAACTTGGACGCAAAGCACAGGCCAGACCAACGAAGAGAGAGGTTAACGCCGCCGGCGAAGGGGAGGGGGTACGCAAGAATCGTAATAAAAAAACCATCAGCAACATGAACAAAGTCATTTGCAGTGACTCTGTCATCACGATGTCTTGGAATCTGTTTACCTCTAGATTAAAGATACAAAGCAAAAAGAGTGCAGATGACAAGACAACACCACGCAATGTTGTACTTATTTCCCACCAAAGCATAAGTAACGCAAGGATGTACAATACCGGTTGCAGTTTGACTGCCAAAGTAACCCCAAGGGCGTTCAGATAAAGCGGATAGCCCGCCGTCCTATTTGGGAAAAAGTGGATATATGATGGGGAATCCGGTTTAAACACCACCTCATGAGATATAGCCAAGGCGCAATATGCCGCTCCAAGCAAAATACCGGCAATTAATAAATAGCGGCGATTCTCAATCATAGCGTTTCCGATCCTGACCGCCGGGCCGCCACCATGCCGTCTCACAACTCATGAATAACTCTCAAGCAAATGGCTCGCGTTTTGGTTTGTAACCAGAATGGCTGGGATGTCAATTCTGGGTAGGTACAAGCGGCTCATTGCAATCGGCGTGTGGCAGTTTCGCAATGCCAGACCGGAAGCAAACCATGCCTGGTCCGAATGGCTAGGCGGCTGATCCCGATGGCCGTTAATGGCGGCGCGCGCCGGTCACTGAAGCTGCGGGGCGCCTAGCATGGGTTCAATCGCTGGAAGACAACGCGCTCCCGCTCCGGTTGATTTCAGTTCAATTAGGCGCTCGGCTTCGACGCGGTAGATGGCTCCATCGACCTCAGATTCAGGGCCTTCGTTGGAGCCGATTGCTATCAGCCCGCCTTCGACGGTGCTTTCCATTAAGTTCCGCACGATCGCGGAGAGACGGTCCATGGGAAAGTAGGAAGGGTTTAGAATGTTCATCGCGCGCACGCAGTGGGCTTTCTCGCCCGTCCAGGGCGTCGTGATGTCCCATGCCGCGAATCTCAGCCGGCCGTCTTCGGCAAGAAGCTCGCGGAAGAGCTTGCAAGCGAATGTTAATTCACGCTGCACAAGCGTTGGATCGCTTCGTTTCCATCGTTCGACCAGTTGTCTTGCATAGCGCAAAACATACGGCCGGGCGATCCTGTTTATCGCGAACAGACGAGAGTAGTCCGAATGCGCGCCATTGAAGACAAATGGAGGCCATATAATTTGGAGAATATCGGCCCTGCGTGTAAGGATTACGCGCCGTTGTGGTGTTTTCCTTTGGCTGATAACAAGATAGCTGATGTCGCGATCTGTTCCCGTGAAAGTAAAAGCCCCTTTAAAATGCTCAGCAACCTGTTTGAAGAAATCGACCGACGTCGACCCGTCGGAAATGGCAACATCAAGTACGCGCATGGGATGCGGCAATTTCAGCTTCGCCATGCAGTCCAGAATCTGAATATCGAACGCAGGAAACCGGCCGGAGTAAGTGCGCTTAAAAACACCTGCGCCGTCCACGAGAGTTTCCAGGAATGCCCCTTTGACCTTGCTGTCGCCAAGCTGCTCAATCTCCGCCATGAGGTCGAGCGCAAATTTGCGGCGGCGCCCGAAAGTCGTGTCGATCCGCAGTTTGCGCAGTTGCTCGGGCCGGTAAATCCCTATCGATAAAACCATAAATCGATCTCCTCTGCGATGGGATGCCGCCGCGATGTGAACCGCATTTGCATTGCCGGACTTCCGGGTAATTTCGCCATAGGGCCGGAGCGAAAACTTTTGCCCGACGCGGCGAAGTGCTCCCCCTGGAGCGCTTTACCACTTAACTTGTTGCTCAAGCAAGGGCCTCGGGGGACCGCGCGCGCTTGAAGCCCTGTGAGCGAAGCGCCGAATCCCCGGTGCGCCGGCCCCGGCGAGCGCCCATCCACTTTTTCCATCTCATGGCCGGACCGCATACGCACTTATTTACCGCCGCACCATGAGAAATTCGTCGCAATGGGTGCCAAAGAATCCTTTTATCGCGGCTGGCTTCTCAAAGCTCCTGACCGTGGAAAAACCAAGCCTATCGAGAAACACCTTAACCTCCGCGGGGGCCACGGATTCGTATGGATAGCCCCCCAGCCAATCATGGACATCGTGATGCCAGTCCATGCCGCGATTGGAGCGGTAAGCGCGGATGTAAGTGAGCGGATTCCGTCCGGTGGCGGCGAGGCCGGCGATGTAAAGCGTCTTGTAACCCAGCCGGATAACCGCGCATACGGGAGCGGAGGCCTTGCTATAAAATCGTTTCTCCCATGTCCAGAAGCCGCATAGCGGGGTTCTGCGATAGAGTGCCAAGGCAAAGTAGCCGCCTGGCTTGACCAGCGCTGCGGCTTTCTCGATAGCAGGCCACATGTCGCCGGTGTGATGCAGCACGCCCCAACTGTGAACGATGTCATAACGGCCGTCGCTCCGGGGATCGAGATCGAAAACGCTCTTTTGTTGCACGTCCCACCCGGGGCCTGTCATGTGGGCCGCCAACACGGTTTGTGCCGTTCGCACCGAATCCGGATCGATATCGATTCCGTTGACATTTGCGGCTCCAAGTCTCTTCGCCGCCAACATCGACAGCCCAGAGCCGCAGCCTATGTCGAAGAATGAAGCGCCGGCGAGTTCGCCGCCTGAAAACAGCCTCGACAACCCAGCCGCGGCTTCCGAAATTGCATCCTCTGTGATCGTCGTTGCAAACGAGCTCCAGTTTTTGCCGAAAGCAAAATGGGAGGAGACATCCTTAAGGTTTTGCGCGGCAATAATCTCTTTCATCTGCTTAATTCCAATTTAATCCTGCGTGGCTCGCGTCCCGGGTACTTCGCTAATGCCTTGCCTGGGCAGTATCAAGGCATCCCCGCGCGGGTTGGCCCGCCCCATTTTTCATTACTTGGCCCGGCAGTTTATTGGCTTCATGCCAAGCCTGAAACATCAGCACCGCCCATAGCTGGTATTGCCAGTTGCGCGTGCCGGAAAGATGCTCGCGCCACTTCTGCCGGATCGGCGCTGGATTGAGATAACCTTCATTCCGGATGCGGCGTTCGTCTAACAGTTCTTCTGCCCAGCCGCGCAATGGCCCCCTCAGCCAGGAATCGATGGGCATGGCAAAACCCATTTTGGGCCGCTCGATCAATTTGCGCGGCACGTGCTTGTAAAGCACCTGACGCAACAGCCATTTCCCAGTGCCGCCGCGGATCTTGTATTGCAGCGGGAGGCGCCAAGCGAATTCGTAGAGCCGGTGATCGATCAAGGGCGCACGCGATTCCAGACTGACTGCCATGGCCGCACGATCGACCTTCGCAAGAATGTCATCGGGCAAGTAGCTGACCGTGTCGAGCAGCATCATCTGCTCCGTCAGCGATGGCAGGCCGGGAGCGCTTCGGATAAATTCGCTGTCCGGCTCGTCCGCACCTAACACCACATCCGCCGCCGGCCAATGTTTGACCAATTGCTGGTAGAGCGACCAGCCGCTCTCGCAGTAAAGCAGGGGGGCGCCTTTGTGCAGCTTATCTCCAGGGGCCGGCAAGCGGTGCTTCTTCGGAATGACGCTCGCCACCGGAGCGTACAGCTTGTCCCAGACGGAAGGCGGTATCGCTAGAATGCCGCTGGCGGCGGCCCGCCGCAAGCCGACGGGGATGCGCTCTATTTTGTCCCACAGGCGCGCGGCTAGCAAATAGCGGTTGTAGCCGCCAAAAAGCTCATCGCCGCCGTCCCCGGACAATGACACTGTGACGTGTTGGCGTGCCAGCTTGGCAACAAGAAACGTAGGAATTTGCGAAGGGTCGGCAAACGGCTCGGAGTAAATTTCCGGAAGTTCAGGTATTGCGTCCAGAGCTTCTTGGGGTGAGACGTAAAGTTCGATGTGCTCCGTGCCCAAATGGCGCGCTACTTCCTTGGCGAAAATGGCCTCATCATAGCCTGCCTCATTGAACCCTATCGTGAAGGATTTCACTGGGCGGCTGGACAGGGCCTGCATCAATGCGACCGTTACGGACGAGTCTACCCCGCCGGAAAGAAAAGCGCCCACGGGCACGTCGGCCACCATTTGACCGGCTATGGCCTGCCGGAGCATGGATTCCAGCGCATCGGCCGCCTCCTCGCTGGAAGCAAATTCAAGGGGGGATGCGACACCAGCCGCTGCGGCTCGTTCGGCCGACCAATACGCCATAGGCTTGGGCCAAGACCGCCGCTGCACCGCGTCGAGGGAGAATTCAAGCCAGGTAGCTGGCGGCAGCTTGGCAAGGCCCTCGTAGATCGAGTGCGGCGCCGGTACGCAGGCATGCCGCAACAGTAAAGCCAGTGCGCCGCGGTCTATGGCGGGAGAAAAACCAGGCACCTGAAGCAGAGCTTTCAGCTCGGACCCAAATGCCAGCACGCTTCCTGTATAGCCGTAATAAAGCGGCTTTTCGCCCATGCGATCGCGGGCCAGGATAAGAGTTCGCCTTTCCCGGTCCCACACGGCGAAGGCAAACATCCCCACCGATTGGCGTAACGTTTCCTCGATACCCCAAGCGTCGAACCCCGCCAGCAGGGTTTCTGTGTCCGAATGTCCCCTCCAGGCAATGTTGACAATCGAAGCTTGAACGCGGCTTCTAATTTCGGGATGGTTGTAAATTTCACCGTTGAAAGCAATGACGAACCGGCCCGACGCGGACGCCATGGGCTGATGGCCTGCGGGCGAGAGATCGAGGATCGACAGGCGCCTATGGACCAGCCCTACGCCGGCATCGCAGTCGAACCATGTGCCAGAGTCATCCGGCCCGCGATGGGATATGACGCCGCCCATTTGACGCAGCGCATTTTCGAAGCCATCGGGCGAAAAGCTCCCGCCAAAAATACCTGCAAGGCCGCACATCTCTAAAAAGCTCCCATTGCTTCACGCCGAACATCTATCCCAAATGTCCTGATAGGCCGCAGTCATCCGGTCAATTCCAAAGTTATCTATCATGCGCCGCCGGCACGCCTGTGAAATCGCCTCGCGTTGAGGAGACTGCAGAGCCGATAGAGCCAGTTCGATACTCCGGGAAAGACTACACGGGTCGCTGGGCGGTGAAACCCAACCGGTAGCGCCCACGATTAGCGCCGCATCCCCCACATCAGTGACGACGCAGGGGGTGCCGCAGGCCATGGCCTCGGCAACGGCATTGGGAAAAGCCTCTCCGTAAGAGGAGCTGAGCACATGCAGGTCGATGGCATTCATGACATCGGGAATGTCGTCTCGCTGGCCGAGCAGCAGGATTTTGTCCTCCAGCCCGCTCGCAGAAATCAATCGCCGCAATGCTCCGTTTGACGGTTCCAACCCCGGTCCGGCCCATACGCACCGGAAATCACGGCCGCCTTTAGCCAACAGGACCAGAGCAGCGAGCAGCGTGGCATGGTCTTTTTGCGGATCCCAGCGCGCCACAGTGCCCAGCACCGGCACCCCACAGGCGATACCCCATTCGCTGCGTAAAGGATTGGATGAACGCGGCCGTGGAGAAAAGCGCGATAGATCATAGCCGTTAGGGATTATAGCGAACTTGCTGGGCTGGTAACCCAAAGCCTGATGCACAAGTGCTGCCTTCTCCGAGCAGGAAACGATGGCTGATGGCAACCAGCTCGAAAGCCGGGCGCAGAGTTGCGCAACTAGCCGGGCAGACCGGCTCGATGTCTCCGGGCTCAAATTGGAGTTGCGAATATTCCAGCAAACGGCGCGGATTCCTGCCAAGCGCGCCATTAGGCCGCCAATTAGATCGGCGTGATACATCCATGTCTGAACAGCGTCGGGCTTCGCGACTCCTATCAGGCGCCAAAGCCGGCTCAGCCCCCTGAGGGTGATCCGGCCACGTGGCATTCCAACTGCGTGTACGCTTATGCCGAGGTCGCGCAGACGAGGGCCGTACACGCCTTCATCCGTTAAGGAAACGACCACGTGTTTGACTTCGTTGCATGACGCAGCAACCAAGCGATATAGCACTGTCTCGGCGCCGCCTTGATTAAGGCCGGTGATGACGTGTAAGACTTTCAACTGAGCGGCGCCTTATCGTTACATATTGAAACGAAGTAAACCCGGCCGGCCGAGCTGTTTTGCACGAAGCGCATTTTTTGCAGCTATCTCCGGCGGCGATTTGCATAAGGTGCATATCCGCTTTCGAAAAATAGATTGCCCGCGCCGATATAAGAGAAACCGCTGCGTCCGAGTCAAGGGATGATTGAACTTGCGAACGTTCGGTGGCGTTATGACCGCGCGTTGGGCGAAATACCTTCCTCTGGAAGCAGGCGGGGCCGGGAATGACGGTTGTAAACCGTTTGCAGCGCCGCTATTCGATTTTTTCACACGCTCGAAGGCGGGAATGACAACCGGCGACGCGGCCTCGAGTGAAAGTGCTCTAGACTGCAAGGCCAGGAGCGAGGATAGCTTGTCCAAAGCGGAGAGACGCAGTGAACAATATTTCTGGTTATAATGAGCGGCTTTTCGAGAGCGGAAGCCTGCGCAGTAAACTCCATAACAGCCGGTTCGAGTGGTTCCGGCGGGTGGCGGCGAAATATTTTCCCCAACCGGTAAAGGCAATAGAAATTGGATGCTTCGACGGCCGCTTGCTTTCCTATTTCCCTACCCCTCCGATAAAATACGAGGGCTTCGATGCCGGTTGGGAAGGCGGACTGGACGTTGCCCGCGAAAAATTCAAGGGGAATGCTGCGTGGCGTTTCAGCAAGGCCACCGATCCCGGCGAACTTTCGCACCTTCAAGACAATTCATTCCAGGTCGCAGTGTCTTTAGAAACACTGGAGCATGTACCCGCCGCGGACGCTGGAAAATACCTGGAGGAGCTTGCCCGCGTTACCAAGGGTTACTTGGTCGTCTCTGTGCCGAACGAAAAAGGCATCGTGTTTCTTACTAAATACCTTGCAAAAAAGGCACTGCACGGCGCGTCGGAAGGTTACCGGCCCTCGGAGGTTATTAACGCCACTCTCGGGCGCATGGGAAAGGTGAGGCGACACGAGCACAAGGGGTTCGACTACCTTTGGATGAAGTCTCTGATATCCCGGCATTTCGAGCTGCTGGAAATAGGGGGGCTGCCTTTTGCCTCGCTACCGCCTGCCCTGTCGTTTTCGGTAACTTTTGTCGCACAAAGCCGGAAATAGCCCGGCGGAAGCCACGCGAGCGGTATGGTGGAGCATCGCAGCCGCCCGTGTGAAGAGCTGCCGCTCCGGCCTAACGGGAGGCGATCGCATCTTCGATGGCTGCAAAATAGCGGCTCACGACGATCCTTTCATCGAACTCAGCTTCTGCCTTTGCGCGGCTCGCTAATCCCATCTGTTCCTGCTTGCCGGGCGGGAGCGACAAGAATGCGATGATCTTCGCGGCAAGATCTTTATGATCCCTCGGTGCGCAGAGAAAGCCGTTCACGCCGTCATTCACGACATTCCGGCAGCCCGGCGTGTCGGTGGTGATCAGCGGTTTTCCCATGGCTGCAGCTTCCAGCAAAGTGCGTGGCGTGCCTTCGCGATAGTAAGAAGGCAGCACGATGCAGGCTGCCGATGCGATCATGGGACGGACGTCGCCGGCCGCGCCGAGATACTCCACGACACCTTCGCTCACCCACGCGTCCATCTGAGACCGCGAAATAGCGCTTCGATTTTCGACGTCGAGAAAGCCAAGAAGCTGGAAACGGGCGCTAGGAAAGCGCTGCTTGACCAGGCGCGCAGCTTCCACATATTGACCCACTCCTTTGTCCCAAATCAGCCGCGCGATGAGCAGAAAAATAGGCGGCACGGGTTCTCCGGTTTGCGGCGGAGCCGGCTGCGGCCTGAATTTGGCGAGATCGATCCCGGAGCCAGGAAGCAGGAGGGCACGCTCGCGGCGCACCAATCCGGAACGGATGAAAAGATCGCGGTCCTCTTCATTTTGAAAAAAGACCGTGTGCGAAGGACGAAGCGCCAGCCAATAAAGAAGCTTCACCAGCTTTGTGAGCCCAGTTTCGCGGACGAAGGCGGTTCCGAGCCCGGAAACGTTGTTGATCACGGGTATCCCGAGCAGGTGGGCGGCTAAAGATCCATAAATGTTCGGTTTGATCGTATAGCCCAAAAAAACGTCCGGCCGCTGTCTCCGCAATAGGCGAAGATAGCGAAGGAACAGAAGGCCATCCCGCACCGGAGAAGAACCTTTGTTGTCCATGGGCAGCGCGATATGCCGGCAACCAAGCTGGCCAAGGCGTGCCGAGTATTCATCCTGGGGCGCCACTGCCAACACCTCAAATCCGCTTTTGTCTAAGCTTCGGACCAAACCGCTGCGGAAATTGTAGATGTTCCAGGAGGCGTTGATCGATATCACCACACGCTTTCGACTCATCGCGCCTAAAGTTCCGCTGCAATAAAAATCCATCGGGCGGTCTGCGCTGGTGTCATCTACTTTCCTCCTTCGTTGGTGCGGTTCCAGCACCGCGCGCTGCAGTTTCCAATCCGCGATTAGTATTAAGGGGGAGAAAGGCTTTCCCTTGCTTTCGATCTTAACGCAAAGAGGGCGAATGAAAACGTCCAGTATATGGCATCAAGCATGTTATGGGTGAACATGGAGAAATATACGAAGTATAGTGCAGCGCTAATCTGATGCCATCTCTTGGCGAAATAGCGGCCGTTCCACAATATAGCAAGCAGCCATATCCAGAAAAACAGTCCGATAAGCCCGTACTCGGCGAGGAATAAAGCTACCTCATTGTGCGTGCTGATCCCATACTGCCAAACATAAGTGTAGCCTGATCCTGCACCAAAAATGGGATGGTCTAAAAAAGTTTGCAGTCCGATGGCAAGGATTTCACTTCGTGCGCTGCCGCTGTCGTCTTCCAAGGAATAATTCTCAAAAAACAACAGACGGTTTTGAATATTATTGAGGCCCTCCAATAGCTCAGGCGAAGTACTCATATATGTAACTATTGTAGTAGTAACGATTGGAAGCACGAACACTACTCCAAATAAGACACCGTAGGTGTATCTTGGAAGTATTCTATTGTATAACGCAATCGGCCAAAGTAGCACCCATCCCATGATTGCCGCGCGCGAGAAGGTAAGCAGCGTCGCAGCGCCTGAAAACAATAAAAGCAGCAGCAAAGGCAGGCCGCGAAGTCTAATAAAAGAAAAAATCAGAGTGATTATAAGGCCTTCACCTGCTCTCGTCGAATTGAAGTAGGTCCCTCCTGCCCGCCCAACGACGGTTCCGACTTCTCGTGTGGCATAAAGAGTATTAGGGAAAACGAAATCTACTATAAGAGTCGCGGCAATCGCAGCGCTAATAAGCGGGAATATGAAACTATAATGTTTTTGCGGTATGGCCGAAAACGCCATGCCTTGCAGAGCAGCGAGAACAACGTACTGTAACGTTGTCGCGATTATATCAGCGCGTACAGTTTCATTATCGGACAGAGCCACGAGCAGATGAATAGCCAAAAGTGACGTAAAAGCTGCGGCCCACATGGTGAACGGGGCATGAGAGTAAGGTGCATTGCCTGATAGAGAAGCAAGAATCCAGGGGGCGTAAAGCGCTGCCATACCAAAATACCAGTATTTTGGCAAAAGAGACGGATAGAACGCCTCCAGGTAAGTCGGTATATTTAGGTATATTAAAACAATCGTAAAAATGGCGCCATAAACGAATGGCAGTTGGAAGAAAAATGAATTCCTTTGATTGTTAGCTCCTGCCCTCTCGTTGATATCAAAACGTAGGGGCGGCCGTTGCAGATTAGTGGACATCGCGATAGCCTCCTGCCCCTGCGGCTTTCCCCATGAAAACGCTTTCATATTCTTTCGCGATTTTGGCGGCCTCGTACCGCTCTAAAGCGATATGCTCAGCCGCCGGCCTGTTTGCAGCGAAGCGCCGCAGTTCAGCACTCAGCGCTTCCGCGCTTATGGCAGACGCCAAGCTAACTCCGTTAGCCGACCGGGCGATTTCGGCGGTTCCGCCAGGAGCAGGGGTAGCGATGACATATGTTCCGCAGGCTAGCGCCTCTAGCATGACATTGGGAAATCCTTCATAACGCGAGCACAAAACAAATGCATCCGCACGAGCCATAAAGGGATAAGGGTTCTTTTGAAGCCCGACGAACCGGAACTGATGCCGGACCTTTTTTTCATGCGCAAGCTGCTCTAAGGACGCGCGCAGCGGTCCTTCCCCGAGTACGGTTACCCTGAGTTGTTTCAATCCG
>JBKQOR010000135.1:0-13829 GCA_052145435.1 Rhodomicrobium sp.
ATGCCGCTCGCGACGGCAGCGCCTCGATTTCGGCGCCCGCGGCCTCGCGCGCGATGCGCAGATCGTAGGCCGATTGCAGATTGAGCCAGAATTGCGGGTTCATGCCGAACCAATGGCCGAGCCGCAAACCCGTGCAGTTGCCCTACGGCTAAACTTCAGGCGTAAAAAATCGCGGGCATAGCGTGCTGCCCCCTGCGATGCTACAAAGACCAAAGAAGAAGGAGGGGATCGAGATGGGCTTATTTGACTTCCTAAAGCCTCGGGCGGAGCCTGCCCCTGCTATGCCGAATGATCTAATTTTCAAATCAGGAACGCACGCTATCGAATATGTCAAAGAGTGCATGCTGACAGAGTGGAAACCCAACAGCGTCGCTGTCGCTCTAGTTGGCCATGCTAAACTTATAGAAGGAACTCTCTACGCGAAGGTTCTTGTTCCCCAACGCGATGGGTTCGTTCAGTTGGAAACGGGTACAACAATCAAAGCGGTCCACTCCAAAGATAAGGGGAGAGTGCCTGTTAACGAGCTAACTGATATTTCTGTGCTTGGGTTGAAATCCGGCGATTTGGTCACAATGATGTTGTGTGAGCGTAGCCCTGAATTAGTCAATCTTCTTCCAGATAACTTTGACGGTTGGGTTGCTATTATTATTGGGAAGGCTCTGCCAATCTATAGCCTCCACGATGGCGGCTGGCGGATGGAAAAGAAATACGAGCTTTAGTGAGGTTCGCGGCTTGACCATTTTCGCCGCCCTCGCTTGGCCCGCCATGCAGCGGCAAGGCAGCTTGTTGCGCGCTTCAGAATATGTTCGATACTGGGGCGCCCTCCGCAAAAACCACCCGCCCGTCCTCAAGCCGCGCCGCGCCCGCCGCCACGAGCCGCAGCGCGAGCGGATAGAGCCGGTGCTCCATGGCGAGGATGCGCGCGGACAGCGCCTCCTCATCGTCACCAGGCAGGACCGGCACGGCACCTTGCGCGATAATCGGCCCGGCATCCATCTCCTCGCTCACGAAATGCACGGTGGCGCCCGCGATGCGCACGCCGGCTTCGAGTGCGCGGGCGTGGGGGTGAAGGCCGCGGAAGGCGGGCAGGAGCGAGGGATGGATGTTCAGCTGGCGGCCGGTCCATTCGCGCACGAAGGCGGGCGAATGCAGCCGCATGAAGCCCGCATTGCAAACAAGGTCCACGCCCGCCGCCTTCAGCGCTTCGGTGAGCGCCGCATCGAACGCCTCGCGGGACTTGAACGGCTTATGATCGATGACGGCGGTCGCGATCCCGGCTTGGCGCGCGCGCGCAAGCCCCAAAGCATCCGCCCTGTTGGAGATTACGAGCACGATCTTTGCCGGGAAGGCGTCCTCGCGCGCAGCCTCGATCAGCGAGGCGAGATTGCTGCCGCGCCCGGAGATCAGCACGCCCACGCGTTTCTTGGCGCTCATTGGCAGGCTCCGAGCTTGCCGCTGTAACGGATCAAGGGCTCGTCCGCCTGGCGCTTTTCCACAATGCCTATGGGAAAGGCCTTCTCCCCGTGATCGTGAAAGCACTTCACGATAGCGGTGGCGCCGTGGGGAGCCACGATGGCCACGAAGCCCACGCCGCAATTGAAGGTCCGCAGCATTTCGGTCTCCTCGATCTTGCCGGCCTTGGCGAGCCAATGAAAGACGGGCTGGGAGGGGATCGCGCCGAGATCGATATCGAGGCCGAACCCCTCGGGCAGCACGCGCGGTACGTTGCCGGGCAAGCCGCCGCCGGTGATATGGGCGAAGGCTTTCACGCGGCCGGTTCGATGCGCGGCGAGCGCCGGCTTCACATAGATGCGCGTCGGCTCGATCAGCACCTCGCCGAGCCGCCGCGCCGGCTCGAAGGGAGCGGCGTCTTGCCAAGAGAGCCCCGCATCGCCAACGATCTTGCGTACGAGCGAAAAGCCGTTGGAGTGCACGCCCGAGGAGGCCACGCCGAGCAGAAGATCGCCGGTCGCAACATCCTCACGCGGCAGGAGGCGCCCGCGCTCGGCCGCGCCCACACAGAAGCCCGCGAGGTCGTAATCGCCTGGGCCGTACATGCCCGGCATTTCCGCGGTCTCACCGCCGATCAGTGCCGCGCCGGCCTGCAGGCAGCCTTCGGCGATGCCGGCGATCACGCGGGCGGCCACATCGGTGTCGAGCTTGCCGCTTGCGAAATAGTCGAGGAAGAACAGCGGCTCGGCGCCTTGCACAACCACGTCGTTCACGCACATCGCCACAAGATCGATGCCAATCGTATCGTGCAGGCCCGTTTCGGCGGCGATCTTGACCTTGGTGCCAACGCCATCGTTCGAGGCGACGAGAATAGGATCGGTGAAGCCCGCGGCCTTCAGATCGAACAGCCCGCCGAAGCCTCCAAGCGCTGCCGTGGTGCCTGGGCGTCCCGTCGCCTTGGCGAACGGCTTAATTCTCTCCACGAGTGCGTCGCCGGCATCGATATCGACGCCCGCCTCCGCATAGGTTCCAGCCGGTTTTGAAGTCATGCTACTTGACATGGAGCGTCTCTTGAGGAGGGGCAAAGGCTTGCAGCGCGGGGCGCCAGCGATTAAAGAGGGGCTAGCACCGGGCGCCAGTGTACACAAGCGCTTCCGGCCTGACGAGGGGGAGTTCCATCGATGCCGTCAATCGGCGCAGCTAAGTTCCTGATCCGTGCGCTGCCCGCGCTTCTTCTCCTTGGCGCACCGGGTTTTGGGCAGCAAAGGCAAGCGAACGTTTTCACCGTCGCGAATGTAAGGGCCGAGGCCGGCGCGTCCGATTCGGTGGAAGCAAAAAGGCTCGCAACCCATACCGCCGAGGCGCGCGCATGGGGTTTGCTTGTCTCGCGGCTTACCGATTTCAGGGCGGGCCCGCGCATTCCGGAGATGCCGGCCGAGGAGGTGGAACGGCTCGTTTCCAATATCGACATCAGGGGCGAGGGCGTTTCTGGGACCTCCTATGTCGCGAATTTCGGCGTGACGTTCTCGGAACGCGCCGTGTCAGCCCTTTTCTCGCGCTACGGCATCGTTCCGATCCTCGACCGCGGGCCTGAAATTCTCATCGTGCCCGTGTATATCGAGGACGGCACGGCCATGACCAGCGACCGCAACGCCTGGCGGAGCGCGCTCTTGGGGCTGGACCTCGTGCACGCTCTCGTTCCTGCGAGGGTGGCGCCGGTACGCAGCGATCTCAGCGCAGCTATCGCCAATGCCTATATCGCCAATCCGTCCGCCAGCATAGAAACGCTTAAGTCGCAATACCGCACGCCGCAAATCGTTCTCGCGGTTGCAAGCACCGGCGGCGGCAGCGATGTGGTGACGCTAAAGCTCGCCGGAAGCGATGCGCTTGGGCTTTTTTCCGTCCAGCGCAAGCTAACGGCGGAAGAGTCCGGGGACGAGCCCGCGATGCAGGCGGCCGCCCGGCTTGCCTTCGAGACTGTCCAGGAACGGTGGAAACTGACCCGCGATGCATTCGTTCAAAGCGATAACGGCGCCGCGGAGCCCGCAGCCAATGCGGGCTACATGAGCGGTGCGGTCGGTTCCATTCAGATAACAGCGCAGTTTTCCGGCCTGAAAGAGTGGCAGACGATACGGGCGCGCCTGCAAAACCTGCCTGGGGTTCAAAACTGGGATCTTAAATCGGTGAACCCCCGCAGTGCGCAGATCAGCTTGAATTTTCCAGGCGGCCCGGGGCGCCTCGGCGCGATGGCGGCGGGGCAGGGCCTCAGCGTGGAAAAAGGGGCGGACGGTCTGATCGTAAAGACGCGTTGATCCGGCGCCTTCCGCTGGAGCATTAGCACTGCGGCAGGGTGCATCCCCGTGTGGGCGGCGGAAGGATAGAGGACAAGCGCGGCGGGCGTTTCCGCCCGCCAATCCGGCTAACAGGGGCACTGCCCCCAACGAGCCAGGAACCCCCGCGCCGGGAGAGCTTACTGTCCCGGAGCGTGCGTGGCGCCGGGTATAGCGGGTGCCGCACCGATATCGCGGAACAGCTCTTTCAAGAGGCCTTGGTCGCGGCTGTAGGTTGGCGTCTCGCGCTTGATGAAGTCGAACACCTTGCCGTCCTTCAAGCCGTAATTCGCAACCTGGGTTACACGCTCCTTGTTGTCGAAATAAACTGCAACGACCCGCCTATCGGTAACCTCGGGCTTCATGAAGGGCATCGGCTGATTTGCGGTTTGGGAAATGTAATAATAAACGCCGGAACCGGCTGCCGACTGAGTGTCCGGCGTTCCCAAAGCGAGGATGACCTGATCCTTGCCCATTCCGGCGTGGACCTGGGTGAGATCTTCGTCCTGGAACTGGTGGCCTTGTTTGATCAGCGTTTGCCCGCACCCCGCCAAAAGTAGGCTGCCAGCAAGCAGAATCGCCGCAGTTGCGCCGCGAAGGGGGCGCTGAATGATTGCCGGGCCTCCGGTATGCGCCCGCTCAGAGGATTGATTTGACATTCCGCCCCCAAATTTGCTGTCTGCTGTCAGCGCTTCGGCTTATTGACCTAACTTTGCCGCAAGAAGATTGCAACCTTTTCGGATGCGATTAAGGCATTATAAGGTACAGTGGCTGGGTAAGCGCAAAACTGGAGTTTAGGCCGAAGGATGTTCCGCTGGTTTGCCGAACGTGCAGCTCGCCGCGAGGCTGCTGAGAAAATATACGATTCGATTGTGGCGCAGTCGCGCAATCCCGTCTTCTACGTGAGATGTGGCGTTCCCGACACCTTGTCGGGCCGCTTCGATATGCTTGTCATCCATATGTTCATCGTGATGCAGAATTTGAAGCTCGGGGCTAACGAAGGAAAGCTTCTCGGCAAAGAAATCATTGAGGCATTCGTGCGCGAGATGGACAGCATGGTCCGCGATCTCGGCATCGCCGACGTTTATGTAGGGCAGGAAGTACGAAAGATAGCCGATTTGTTTTACCGGCAGCTTGTTGTTTATACAAATGCCGTAGAGCAGCGAAATAGGAGCGCACTGGCCGAGGCGATTTGGAAAAGCTTCCAGTCTGGCGATGAAACAGCAAACGTTGCCGCGGACGAATTGGCGGGATACATTTTTCAAGCCATAAGAAACGTAGGCGAGATGCCGCTAAATCTTCTACTCCAAGGAAATCTAAACTTCCCAGAACTCTACGGATTAAAACAAGCCGTCTGATAATTGTCAGAGGGGTTCATGCACGCACTGCCGCTCCAGTGGAGCGTCGATATCAAATCGGTTGGGCACGCGCCGGCGGTCTATGTTTATGAGGCGTCAAACGCGGAGCTGGAAGCCCTCAAGCGCTATGTTGAGGTCCAAGACCTAACAAGCTTCAAGGCGCAGGTGAAGATCGTCCCGCTCGCCGCCGGTAAATACAGGGCGTCAGGAAAGCTTCAGGCAAGCGTGGTTCAATCGAGCGTCGTCGATCTCAGGGCTGTGCCCTCTTCGATCGAAGAGAGCTTTTCGGTTGAATACTGGCCCGCCGGGTCCGTTGAGAATAGAGGTGACGAGGCCGCCTCATTCGATGCCGAACCGCCAGAGCCTATCGCCGGCGGGAAAATCCCTCTGGGCGCGCTCTTGTGCGAACTTTTGGCGGTGTCGATCGATCCCTATCCTCGAAATGAGGGCGACGCATTTGAGTGGACGCCTCCCCAGCCCGAGCCGGAAGCGAACCCATTTGCCGGGCTTGCGCACTTCAGGGCAAGGAAAGCCCCGAAAGACGATTAGATAATGCTAGCTTCCTTGCCGGACTGCGATATTTTGATTGTCACGTGAAGCTAATTCAGTATGTTCTGCCGGCCGGGCTCCGCGGGGGAGCCCTCATGACGCGGTGCGGGCTTTCGGGTTCTTGAAGATGGGGTCGCCAATCACAATTGCGCTCGACGCGATGGGGGGAGACTTTGGCCCGTCCGTTGTAATCCCCGCCGCGGCGCTTTCGCTCATCCGGCATCCTGAAACGCATTACATCATATTCGGGCGCGAAGATGCCATCCGCGAGCAGATGTCGGAAAACTCGCCGCTCGCGAGCGTGAGCCGCATCGTTCACACCGAGGTCGCTGTATCCATGCAGGACAAGCCGAGCCAGGCTCTGCGGCGCGGGCGCTGGAAAAGCAGCATGTGGCTTGCCCTTCAAGCAGTAAAAAACGGTGAGGCGCAAGCCGTCATCTCTGCCGGCAACACCGGTGCCCTGATGGCGATGGCGAAATTCTGCCTGCGCACGCTGCCGGGAATCGAACGCCCCGTAATTGCGGCGTTATGGCCGACGCTGACAAGCGAATCCGTTGTGCTTGACGTCGGAGCCAATGTCGGGGCGGATGCGCGCTCGCTTGTCGATTGCGCGAATATGGGCGCCGCACTGGCGAGGGCGCTGTTCTCGGTGGAAAAGCCGACGGTTGGCCTGCTCAACATCGGGGTAGAGGAAATTAAGGGGCTCGATGAGGTGAAGGCAGCGGCCGCCGCGCTTCGCAATACGGGCCTGCCCATCGACTATAGGGGCTTCATCGAGGGTGACGATCTCGGTAAGGGCCTTGTCGACGTGGTTGTGACGGAGGGTTTCACCGGCAACATCGCTCTGAAGACCGCCGAGGGCACGGCGAAGCAGATCGGCGTGTATCTCAGGGCCGCGATGAACCGCTCGCTCTTGGCCCGGATTGGAGCGGTTCTCGCTCAGGGCGCCTTTCAGGCACTCCGGGCGAAGATGGATACTAGAAAAATGAACGGGGGGATTTTCCTCGGATTGAATGGTCTTGTAATAAAAAGTCATGGAGGTGCCGACGCTGTGGGCTTTGCAAGTGCAATCGACCTGGGCTACGACATGGCGGCAAGCGGGCTTGTGAACAGCATCGAACACGATGTCGAGCGGTTCCACGACGCCCTTCAAACCAAAACGGGACGAGCCCTGAAGGCGGCGGCGCAGTGACAGAAATCAGATCCGTAGTTCTAGGCTGTGGAGCCTATCTCCCCAGCAAGATCCTAACCAACGCCGATCTCGCTCGTATGGTCGACACTACCGACGAGTGGATAACCGAGCGAACCGGTATTAAAGCCCGGCACATTGCCGCGGAGGGCGAGAACACATCCGATCTCGGCGTGGCCGCAGCCATCGATGCCTTGAACGATGCAGGCATCGAGCCCTCCGGCATCGATATGATCGTTTTGGCAACGTCCACGCCCGACCTGACATTTCCTGCGACGGCAACCGCAATTCAGGCCGCGCTCGGCATCACCCGGGGCTTTGCCTTCGATTTGCAAGCCGTCTGCTCAGGCTTCTCCTACGCGCTCGCTACAGCCGACAATTTCCTGCGTCTTGGCCAGGCGAAGCGCGCTCTCGTGATCGGAGCGGAAACATTTTCCCGTATCCTCGACTGGGAGGATCGCGGCACCTGCGTCTTGTTCGGCGATGGGGCCGGTGCGGTCGTTCTGGAAGCCCAGCCCGTAGAAGATCCGATGCGGGAGCGGTGCGTGATCGGTTCGCTGCTTCGCTCGGACGGCCGGCACCGTGACAAGCTTTATGTGGATGGCGGCCCGTCCGCGACGCAAACGGTTGGGCATTTGCGCATGCAGGGCAAGGAGGTCTTCCGGTTTGCCGTGAATGCGATCGCGGAAGTCGTCGAGGCTACCATTGCCGCGCATAATATGAAACCAAGCGACATCGACTGGTTCGTGCCTCATCAAGCCAACAAGCGCATCCTCGATGGGACTGCTAAAAAGGTTGGAATCGACCCAGGGAAAGTGGTCATAACGCTCGATAAGCATGGGAACACCTCGGCTGCGTCGATTCCGCTCGCGCTTGTCACAGCCGTGAGGGATGGGCGAATCAAGAAAGGCGACCTCATCCTTTTCGAGGCTATGGGCGGTGGATTTACCTGGGGTGCCAATCTCGTCCGCTGGTAAAGGGCCGTCTTGTATACAATCCTATACAATCTGTTAGAAAAAATGGGCGCGGGGGCCGCGCCAGCAAAAAAATGTTGACTCAAAAGGAGAATTTCTGAGCTTAGTGTTTGCGATACGTCTTTTTACGCATTATTATAATACGCGCTTCGCTCTGCGGGGAGGGACATAGCGCATCATGGCGCTCAACGGCAAAACACTGACGCGGGCCGACTTAGCGGAAGCGGTCTTCGAAAAAGTCAACCTACCTCGGAACGAGGCGGCTGAGCTTGTTGAACTCGTTCTCAAGCAAATTGTCTACGCGCTGGAGCGCGGCGAACCCATCAAGCTCTCCTCGTTTGGCTCGTTCGGCCTTCGCCAAAAATCCGAGCGTGTGGGCAGGAATCCCAAAACGGGCGAGGTCGTGCCGATCACACCCCGGCGCGTCATCGTGTTCAAGGCGAGCAACATCATGAAAGACAGGATTAACGCCGGGCTTTCGAAACCGGTTAAGCCCGCCGTGGAAAAAAAACGCGCCGCCTCGGCGCAGCGGGGGCGGTGACAGCCCTTGACGTGCCGGTCATTAGTCATCAAAGTGCCTGGGTTCGGAGTGTAGCGCAGCCCGGTTAGCGCACCGGTCTGGGGGACCGGGGGTCGCGAGTTCAAATCTCGCCACTCCGACCATCTTCTCCTCTTCTATTCAACGGAGGTTACCGTGATCGGCTCGAAGCCTTCGAAGGGGAGGGGGTCGCCGTTAAACGGCCGTGCGAGCACGTTCGATGACACCATGCTGATAAGCCGGCGAAGCTCGGCGCCGATGCTCAGAATATGCACCTGGAGCAGGCGGTCGGCCTCTTCAGGATGACCTTCCTGTATCGCGTGGGTAATGCGTTCATGATCTTCCACCGAGTGCCGCATCCGGTTCACCTGCTCCAGCTGCATCCGGCGATAGGCGGCGACGCGCTTGCGAGTGCTGCGTGTGAGTCTGATGAGATAGCTGTTCCGGCTTGCCTGACAGATGGTCTCGTGGAAGCCTTCGTTTGCCAGCTTGTAGGCTTGAGAGTCGTTTCGCGAGGCGTGTTGCCGGCAAACCGCGAGTGCCTGCTGGATCGCTTCCAAGTCGCTTTTTAGACATGCGTTCGCGGCAAGCCGCCCGCATGCGCCTTCAAGCTCGGCCATAACCTCTAAAAGCTCGACAAGCTCGTGAATGCCGAGCTTAGCAACGACAGCTCCCTTGTGGGCGCGGATCTCGATCAAACCGTTGGCGGAAAGCTGGCGGAGCGCTTCACGGACTGGAGTTCGCGAGGTACCGTATCTTTCTGCGAGACGGGTCTCGTCAAGTTTATCGCCAGGCTTTAGCTTAAGCGATAGGATCTCCTCCTCTATGATTGAACTCAGGCGCTCGGCCTGGGATAAACTCATGGGCTGCTCCTAAAGCTGGCGGATAATTGCGCCATTTTGGCAAAAAAAGGTTACGCTTCCTCAAGGCGAACGCTTCCGGGGAACAAACTCTAACTCGCTCCGTCGCCGATTGGCATTAAACTATGATACCATTACTTTCGTTCGTGGTGTTTTGATCTTCCGCAACGGAAAGACCGGAAGCTGGCAATGAATGTCACATTCTTTCAAGAGATTCTGAGCAAGATAGCCGACAGGGGAAGGCAGATCCTCGACCTTTCGGCGCTCATGGGATCGGGCGGCGAAGAAAGCTTCGAAAGCCTGTGCCAGGCGCTCGTATCCAGCCGTGGCGAAGCCTCGGGTGTTGCGATCGCCCGGCGCATCCTGCACCGCTATGAGGAAACCGACCCAGCTGGCAAGGACGCGATCTTCGCCTTCCTGGCAAGCCGCTTCGTTCCGGACACCGCGGAAATCGAAAAGGCGGCGAAAAGCTATATACAAGATCCGGGTATGGAGACCTTGGAGCGATTGGCGATAACCGTCGAATCGCCAAGGCAAGAGCTCTTGCGCAGGCTCAATCTTGCGCCGGGGGGGACCGCCAAGCTCGTTCGTATGCGCGAAGACTTGCTTGCGCGGCTCAATACCAGCCTAAATGCAGTGGACAGGGATTTCATCCATCTTTTTAGCTCATGGTTCAATAGAGGTTTCCTCGTGCTTGCGCGCATTTCTTGGTCGAGCCCGGCTTCCATTCTCGAAAAAATCATCGATTACGAAGCGGTTCATGAGATCAAGGGATGGGACGATCTGAGGCGCCGGCTCGATCCGCTCGATCGCCGCTGTTTCGCGTTTTTCCATCCGGCCCTCGTCGATGAGCCACTCATTTTCGTCGAGGTGGCGCTTGGCAGCGACATGCCCGCCTCCATCCATACGCTGCTGGAATCGGATGCCGGAGCCGACCATGCCGATCCTGAGCCGTCCGTGGCGGTATTTTATTCGATATCGAACTGCCAGGAGGGTTTGCGAGGCATCTCGTTTGGTCACTTCCTTATAAAGCAGGTTGTCGAGGACCTGACCAAAGAGCTTCCTTCGCTGAAGACATTCGTAACGCTATCGCCGGTTCCTGCCTTCCGCTCTTGGCTCTTCCGGGCGTATGGCAATGGCGAGCTGCCTTATCTGAGCGAGGCGCAAAGAAAGCAAATCGAAAAGTTGCGCAACGAGAGCTGGAGCCAGGACGAAGCCGGGCAGGACGCCCTCAGGCCCACCGTTCTTGCCGCGGCGGCGCATTACTTCTTGCTTGCGAAAGACCGTACGGGAAGGCCTCTGGATCCGGTCGCGCGGTTCCATCTCGGAAACGGAGCCAGGCTCGAACGAATCAATTGGCTCGGGGACACCTCTGAAAAAGGTGTGCGCCAGGCCTTGAGCTTGATGGTCAATTACCGGTATGACCTGAAGGATATCGAGCGCAACCACGAGGCTTATGTCAACCAAGGCTCGGTGATCGCGTCCAAGCCCGTCCGGGCGCTGCTTTTAGCGCCGGAGAAAGGCAGGGCGCTTATCCCGGCGCAGGAATGAGGCGTTACAATGAGATGGCAAGGCCGCCGCGAAAGCGAAAATGTGGAAGATCGCCGCAATGACGGTGGCGGATATGACGATGGCTCCGGCGGGGGCGGATTTGGCATACCTTTCCCGGGCGGCGGAGGCGGCGGCTTCCGGATTCCAATGGGGCAGGGCGGCGGTGGCGGCATTGGCATCATTGGAATGCTCGTCATCGTTGGCATAGCGCTGCTTCTGGGCGTGGACCCGCGCGTTCTCTTGAACGGAGCCGGCGGCGGCGGCGGGATGGAGTTCCCCGGCGGCGCGCGCCAAATTCAACTGCCGCATAGTTCCGCCGGGCCGCGCGCCGTGAGCGCCGAGGACGACACCCAGAAGCGCTTCGTCGCGGTCGTGCTCGGCGATACCGAGGACATATGGGCGAAACTCTTCCGCGACATGGGCCGCACCTATATTCCGCCGAAGCTTGTCCTGTTCCGTGGTGGAATTCAGTCCGGCTGCGGGCTCGCCAGCGCCCAAATGGGGCCATTCTACTGCCCAACGAACCGGAAGGTTTACATCGACCTCTCCTTTTACGACACGCTGAAGCGCCGCTTCAAAGCGCCAGGCGAATTCGCGCAGGCCTACGTCATCGCGCATGAGGTGGGCCACCACGTCCAGAACTCGCTTGGCCAGCTGCAGCAGGTCCAGCGGCTGCAGGCCGCGGCTTCGGGGACGGAGCGCAACGCTCTACAGGTTCGCGTGGAGCTGCAGGCTGATTGCTATGCCGGTGTTTGGGCCAAAAATACCGATCGCATCAACAAGACGCTTGAGCCGGGCGACATCGAGAGCGCCCTTCGCGCGGCCTCGGCCATCGGCGACGACGCCATCCAACGGGGCACGCGCGGCTACGTGGTACCCGATTCCTTCACGCACGGCTCGTCCGAGCAGCGCGTGCGCTGGTTCAAGAAGGGCTATGACGAGGGCACGGTCAGCGCTTGCGACACCTTCGGAAGCGGCACTATGTAGGACGGGCGAACTGTCGCGAGGCAGGGGATGCGGGCTTTGCCCGCACGCCGTCCGCTTTGGGGGTACGCCGGCCCCGGCGGCTGTGGTGAAGTTCGTCATGGGCCGGCATCCGAAAGCCTCCACAGGTGCTGCCCCCCGCATGAGTGTCAAGGGCGAAATTGACCCAAGCCGTCATGCACGATCCTCGAACCCGGTGAATCGCTGCGCCATTCGATGAGGCGAACGGCTGGTCTACAGCCTGGGCATATGGGCCTTTGCGGCCAAACTCACCGCGGTGTTGGCCGGGGACAGATTAGGAACCGGAATGCGGCTCGAACATTGCTATAGCATCATCTCCCGGCTGCCCTTCGTCAGGGAGAGTGAACGGTTCGGAGGGCTGTTAGGATAGCATCGGGAACTCCCTCCTCACCAAGTTCATCGGGCAGGTTTGTAAGGACGAGACTTATGGCTTCCCCAGATTTCACTAGCTTGCGCGAGGCTGGGTGCTCCCGTAAGGCAGGAGATGAGACGCATTCGCCAGCTGAACGGCGCGCCGGGCGGTTACGTCTACAGCGCAACGGTGCCTGCGGTCCGCTCAGCTGCGGACTATACGCCGCGTGTGATACCCAATTTCGAGGGCGTTGCTATCCCGCTGGAAGACGCACGAATCCTTTGGCAGCGATGATCCGATCGACGGAACTAGAGGACGATGAAGGAAACGGCCGCCATCACCTGCATGTTTCTGGATATCGGCGGTGTGCTGCTCACCAACGGGTGGGATCACGATGCCCGCAAACAGGCGGCGAAAGAATTCAATCTGGAGCTGGCCGGGATGGAGGATCGGCATCGCCTGACCTTCGATACCTACGAGACAGGAAAGCTGACGCTTGAAGAATATCTCAGCCGGGTGGTCTTCTACGAAAAGCGGCCATTTACCCGGACTCAGTTCCGGCGCTTCATGTTCGCGCAATCGAAACCCTATCCCGAAATGATCGATCTGTTCACTCAGCTTAAGGTGCAGCACCGGCTGAAGATCGCCGTGGTTAGCAATGAAGCGCGGGAGCTTAATGCGTACCGGATTGGAAAATTCAAGCTGGCCCGGTTTGTCGATTCTTTTATTTCCTCCTGCTTCGTCCACGTCCGCAAGCCCGACGCGGACATCTATCGGCTTGCGCTGGACATCGCCCAGACGCCAACCCGGCAGGTAGTCTATATCGAAAACACCCCGATGTTCGTCCAGGTCGCGGAAGGTTTGGGGATTCGAAGCATTCTGCACACGGATTACAGGTCCACGTGCGCTAAACTGGCTTCGTTGGGATTGCAGAATAACGAAGGAGTCATCCATGAAACCCGCTAACCCACACATCCTGACCATCAACGGCGGCTCGTCGAGCATCAAGTTCGCGCTCTATCAAGTTGGCGAACCGCTGAAGCGAGGGCTTTATGGAAAGGTTGACCGCATCGGACTGAGCGGGACAAATCTGACCTTCAATGACCCGACCGGGAAAGGACAGGGGAGCCTCAGCCTCGCCGCCGCCGACCACAAATCGGCAGCGAATTCCTTGATTGATTGGCTGGAAAAACAGAATGGTTTCGAATCGGTCCGGGCTGTCGGACACCGCGTGGTCCATGGGATGAAACACACCGAGCCTGAGATTGTCACCCAGGACTTGTTGGATGAACTGCATCGTATCAGGCCATACGACCCGGATCATCTGCCCCGCGAGATCGAACTGATTGAGGCGTTCCGCCGGCGTCATCCGAAACTGCCCCAGGTGGCCTGTTTCGACACGGCGTTTCACCAAACCATGCCGCGCGTGGCCAAGCTCTTTCCGATTCCGCGACGCTTCGACGCCAAGGGAATTCAACGCTACGGTTTCCACGGTTTGTCCTACGCTTATCTGATGGAAGAACTCGCGCGCCTCGCCGACCCGGCGGCAACGAAGGGCCGTGTGATTCTCGCGCATCTCGGCAATGGCGCCAGCCTGGCCGCCGTGCGCGATGGCAAGAGCATGGACACCAGCATGGGCTTCACGCCGACGGCGGGATTGGTGATGAGCAC